>NZ_PJLX01000030.1:0-3751 GCF_002843095.1 Pseudomonas sp. YY-1
CTACTTTTTCAACAGAATCGGCCAAAAGCGGTCATCGAGTATCTACATACGCGGGGGCAGATCATCGCGATTGCGCGTGTGGCGATGATCTGCCCTCACCTAGTTACAGCTGCTTAATCCACTCGATAATTTGTGGCTTACCGATGGGGCTGTAACGGGACAAGTGAGGAAACCCCACAACTAAAACCGGCTGGCCGTTGAGCTCCGACCGAAATGCCTTGATTGCCCAGTCCCCATGCATAGCAACGCCTTTCGGTGAGTATTGAATCTCACCGCACAATTTACGTTGCAGGTAACCGAAGGACGATACCTGCGAATTACCGCAACACAGGATAAGCCTGGGCTTTACCAGAGCAAGAATCACTTCAATTATTCGACATCCTTACCCGGCAGGGGCGCCGTAAGAATCTCGTCAAACATAGCTGTTGCCATTGAAGCCGCATAAACAATGTATTGCACATCACTTAATTCACTCTTGACTTCATAAATCTCACAAAGAAGACTTCTTTTGTCCTCGGGCAACGCTGCAGGCGACCACGACAAGGGGCTCTTGAAGTTATGCTCCGGGCCTTTGTAAGTTAAAGATCTTATGCCTACCACCATACGTTTATAGTGTTGCCTATCAGCTCTTTTGGAGTTTTCATAGCTGCCTTTAAATGATCCTAGAGAGCCGGAAACAACATCTATGCACGCTTTTTCTAGTGCCGCCTCATAATCCGCAGCTGCGTATTTTTTAACGTACCCATGATTAGAATAGAATTTTTGACGCGGCGACAATTGCTCTTCTGGGTATCGAGGGGTGTACTCATCGCCCTCGAAATAATATTCGATGAACCCCCGTGAAATATCTACCATGTCATACTTTTTTCTCTTTTCTATCACTTCGCTGAAAGAATACCAGCGCTGTTCAAGCAGTGTATGCTTGGCGTCTAGTTCGCTCGCAAAAGCGCTTAGAGAAAGCACAGAGTTAAAAAATATAGATGCAATTAAATGTTTTTTCATGGGATCGCCTAAAGCATGCTTTTTAATTTTAATTTTAATTTTTTAATCGGGGTGCGACCAAAATTAGCAAGCGACTTGATCAGTCCTTGTCAAATCGCTGCTCCAAAATCGACGAAAGCTGAAGCTATTCAGAAAAAATATAACGGCTTAAGACCTCCACTTTCCATGGTCGCTTATCAACGAATAGTGATATCTCTGCCGAAATATTTCTCGGCGTCATATTTTTCGATCACTTGCTCCAAGGTCTCATTATTATTATCCATGACCAATTTATGTGAGATGGCGCTGAGCGCGATCAAGATGTCCTTGCATTCAATACGTGCCTGCATAACTGAATTTGATGCTTTTACGAGAACTTGAGAAAGTAACTCATGGTTCTTTTTAATAAGGGATAGGATGAAATTAGCTAAAACCTTCCCAAACAAATCCACGTCTTCTATCTCAGTCGGCACAACAACTTTTTCTAAAAAATCCTCTTCCCTGCCTGCAGGAACAAATGCTTGAACCCAGTAAAAATAGGTTTCATTGAAGAGGATGGATTTTATTGCTTTTATTATTTCTTCATTGGAAGCTATCTTCTGAAATAGCGCACTTATGCGCTCGTCAGGCACGTCAATTAATTCATTACCGTATTCATTGTTGAGCGCTGTGCTCATGGCGTGAAGCTCTTTCAGCAGCGATAAATTGCCGCCCCCCATTTTATTGTATGCCTCGCCAACCTCATCAATATTGCGTTTAAATACGCCAATGTACTTGTCGCCTTCCTTAATGGCGTCAAGCAGGGGGATCAAGCTATAGCGCCTTACCTGAATAACCTCATAAAACTGGCCTAATTCCTCACGGATGTTTTTTAAGCGCTCCATCGATGTGACTAAAAAATCACGGTCGCCTCTTATCTTTTTGTTCAGTTGAGAAAAATCCAATGTATCATTAGACCAGCGCACACGCAGATCAATACTTCTTTCAAATTCCTGCGTTTTGCTGATCAATATTGAATACTTATCTTCTATTTCAAAAAGCACATCTTGAACTTTTTTAAGACCTGTCGATCTTACGTGCTGATTGATTCCGCGAACTTTTTCAGCTTCAATTTGTCTCTTCTGATTAATAATCCAAGTAATCGCCGCACCCACAATTGTCAAGCTTGTGGCCATGTCAAAGCCAAGCTGGATACTACTGAACCATGTGCCCATTTCATTCCCTTAAATATAATTTATTATGGCCGCTTCAGCGTAATAACAGATTTCAAATCAATTTTCACGCTGCATAAAGTGCCTTATCGTGTTTTTTGATCGTGCTCTGGCTCTGCGTATGCACACAGCCGGTACGACCTACGTGATGTATCACGTAGCTCAACCGCAATCAATTGTTCGTGCCTCCTTTGAGTCCGTCTATTGCTCGCCAGAAACACTGCAAGCATGAATCGACAGATATACCCTGATGCCGTTAGGGAAACTCCGAACAAGCTCCTGCTGATCTGTTGAAATAGCACCCCGTCGACGTCACCCCTGAGCCCAGCCGCATGACCCAGATGAGCTTTTCCGATGCCGAGTACGCCGGTAAACGCAAACAGACCCGGCGTGAGCGTTTTCTGGCAGAGATGGAGCAGGTAGTGCCTTGGGCAGGCTTGCTGGCACTGATCGAACCGTTCTACCCCAAAGCTGGTAATGGTCGACCACCGTATCCGCTGGAAACCATGCTGCGCATCCATCTGCTGCAAAACTGGTTTGCCCTGAGCGATCCAGCGATGGAGGAAGCGCTGTATGAGATCACCTCGTTACGGCAGTTTGCTCAGCTGTCACTGACCCAAGGCTGCATCCCGGAAGACACGACGATCATGAATCTCCGCCACCTGCTGGAGAAGCATGGTTTGGCGTCCGGCATCTTGGCCGTGATCAACGACCACCTGGGTGATCGAGGGTTGTCACTGCGTCAGGGCACCATCGTCGATGCCACCATTATTCATGCCCCCAGCTCGACCAAGAACCAGGACGGTAAGCGCGATCCTGAGATGCACCAGACCAAGAAGGGCAACCAGTATTACTTCGGCATGAAAGCGCACATTGGTGCCGATGCCGAGTCTGGCCTGGTGCATAGCGTGGTCGGCACGGCAGCCAACGTGGCCGATGTCACGCAGGTCGATCAGTTGCTGCATGGTGAAGAAAACGTAGTCTGCGCCGATGCAGGTTACACCGGGGTGGACAAGCGTCCCGAGCATGAAGGGCGCGAAGTCATCTGGCAGATTGCAGCTCGGCACAGCACCTACAAGAAACTCAGTAAGCGCAGTGCCTTGTACAAAGCCAAGCGCAAGATCGAGAAGGCCAAGGCCCAAGTGCGCGCCAAGGTCGAACACCCGTTCAGAGTGATCAAGCGTCAGTTCGGCTACACCAAGGTGCGCTTCCGTGGCTTGGCTAAGAACACGGCGCAGTTGGTCACGCTGTTTGCCCTGTCGAATCTGTGGATGGCGCGCCGACATTTGCTGGCCGATTCAGGAGAGGTACGCCTGTAAAACGCAGAAATCCGGGGAAAACCCGGACTTCTGGATGAATTAGCCGGCTGTGGTCGGCTTGGAAGCCCATGGAGCAAGCTACAGCCTGATTGGCGCTGACTTGTTCGGAGTTTCCTTAGGACATGGCAATCTGGGCTAAGTGCTGACAAGGCTCAGAGGAGATGCAAATACAGATTCGATTGCACCTACTTTTTGTAGATGCCGGATGACTGCTTCTGGCCGATTCTGTTGAAAAAGTAG
>NZ_PJLX01000031.1:0-3086 GCF_002843095.1 Pseudomonas sp. YY-1
ATGGATTCTGGGGGTGTGTTCCTGTGCGTGGGTCAGGATCTTTCCTTTATATGGCTTTCTTATGCTTCCCGTTTTCTATGCAAGCCGGAGCCTCATCGTTATCATGCCAGCCTTGTTCGTGGCGGGGCCTGGAATGCTGGAATTGTTGAAACTTCTGCAGGATGGTCGATTCCATTCCGGTGAAACCCTAGGGGCGAAGCTTGGGATAAGTCGCAGTGCCATCTGGAAGCAACTGCAAGGCCTGGAGGCCGAGCTGGGGATCGAGGTGTTCAAGGTTCCTGGTCGGGGCTATCGGCTGTCTTTACCCATGACCTTGCTCGATGCCGGAGATATCTCTCGTGGCGCAGATGGCTTGGATTGGCCGATCTCTGTTGAGTCCAGCGTGGATTCGACGAACGCCGAGATCTTTCGTCGCCTCGATGCTGGAGTGAGTGCGCCTTTCGTGCTGCTTGCGGAGCGTCAGACCGCTGGCCGCGGTCGGCGGGGGCGTGTCTGGGCCAGCCCTTTTGCCGAGAACCTTTATTGCAGTGTCGTTCTGCGTGTAGAAGGTGGGATGAGTCAGGTGGAAGCCTTGAGTCTGACTGTAGGCCTTGCTGTCGCCAAAGCACTGCAATCCTGTGGCGTCGATGGCGCGCGACTCAAATGGCCGAATGATGTGCTTGTTGAAGGTCGCAAGATATCCGGAATTCTCCTGGAGCTCGCCGGAGACCCGGCCGATGTCTGTCATGTGGTGATTGGCATCGGTATCAACGTCAACATGGCAGTCGATGCGCCCGCTGTGATCGATCAGCCTTGGACCTCGGTGCGGCAATGCCTTGGGCGGATGCTCGATCGTAATGAATTGGCTGCTGAGCTGTTGTTGCAGCTTCGGAGCAGTCTGTCCACTCATTGGCAGCACGGCTTTGCTGGTTTGCGCGAGGAGTGGGAAGCCTTGCATGCGTGGCGTGGGCGCTCTGTTGCGTTGACGGCAGGAAGCAATGCGACGCTGGGTGTCGTGCTTGGAGTTGATGAGCGAGGCGCTATTAGGCTGAGCGTGGATGGCGTTGATCGCTCCTTCAGTGGTGGCGAGTTGAGCCTGAGGTTGCAACATGATTCTTGAGCTCGACTGCGGTAATAGCTTTATCAAGTGGCGGGTTATCTCCGTGGATGGAGCGCAGCGCGTTCTTGCTGGCGTGGTCGACTCCGATGCCGCGCTTTTCGAGTCTTTGGCTGCGGCGTCTCAGTTGCGGGTGAGTCGCTGTCGCCTAGTCAGTGTGCGTAGCGATGCTGAGACCGAGCGGTTGGTTGCGCGTATCCGTGAGTCCTTAGGGGTGGATGCGGTCTGCGCTCAATCTGCTAGTCAGGTCGGGGTGGTGCAGAACGGTTATGAAGACTTCCGGCGCCTTGGTCTGGACCGTTGGCTGGCTGTGCTGGGTGCCTATCACCTGGGGCAGCGCGCTTGTCTGGTAGTGGATCTCGGAACTGCGGTGACCGCTGACTTCGTATCGGCCGATGGTAGGCATCAGGGTGGTTTCATCTGCCCTGGGTTGCCGCTGATGCGTGATCAGTTGAGCACGCACACTCGGCGTATTCGCTACGATCGTCAGGTGGCGCTCGCCGCTTTGCAGGAGTTGGAGCCTGGGCGCTCCACTGCGGAGGCTGTCGAGCGAGGCTGCGTATTGATGCTGCGTGGTTTTGTTGCCGAGCAGTTGCTGCAAGCGCAGGCTCGTTTTCCTGACGGATTCGAGGTTTTCCTGACTGGCGGCGATGCGGGCCTGGTGCGAGACGTGGTTCCGGGGGCGCAGGTTGTTCCTGATCTGGTATTTGTCGGACTGGCTATCGCCTGTCCCTTGAGCTGAGGCGAGGCATGCGCTGGATTCTGCTATTGCTCCTGCTACTTAACGCTTTCTATTACGTCTGGCATCAGCAGCAGGGCCCCTTGCGCGCCAAGGAGGTGGCTCCAGCCGGTGCTTATCAGTCGGCGCGTAAAGATATTCGTCTGTTGAGTGAGGCGGATGCGCCGCGCGTGCGCGCAGAATCTTCGGCGCCGGCTGATGTCGTTGCTCCTGAGGCGGCAGTCTGTCTCTATCTGGGGAGTTTCGAAGAGGAGTCGAAAGCCAGGGTTGTGGAGCAGCGGCTTTTGAGCTTGGACATCCAGGCTGAAGTGCGCAGCGTCGATGCTGCAGCTGGTGTCGAGTATTGGGTTTATCTGCCACCTCTGGCTTCGCGTCAGGCCTCGCTGAGGCAGTTGCGTGAACTGCAGGCCCGGCGTATCGATAGCTACATCATCACTCAGGGTGAGCTGGCGAACGGCATATCGCTGGGGATATTCCCTCGTAATGACTCGGCCAATAGCGTTATGCAGCGTTTGCGTGATGTGGGGTACGAGCCGCAAATTCGCGAACTCTCACGTGCGCATCGCAGTTTTTGGGTGCGCGTGGCTCCGGAAAGTCGGCGCTTGGCTGACGAGTTTTTACTTGGGCGACTTGCCGGAGACTTCGCCGGTTTGCAGCATCAATTAATGCCTTGTGAAGGCGTTGCATTGCTCCAGTAGTTTGCATAGAATGGCGCCCGCTTCGCAGGGTGGTCAAAGTTGGTTCCCGGCGAAGATGTTGTCGAAGTAGCTAACCTCAAGATTTTAATGAGAAAAAGCTTGACAGCAGGGTGGCAGATCTAGAAAATGCCGCCTCACTTTGGAGGGGTTCCCGAGCGGCCAAAGGGATCAGACTGTAAATCTGACGTCATCGACTTCGAAGGTTCGAATCCTTCCCCCTCCACCAGATTCAGCGTGAGCTGCAAGCTCCGCGGGTATAGTTCAGTGGTAGAACCTCAGCCTTCCAAGCTGATGATGCGGGTTCGATTCCCGCTACCCGCTCCAGTTTGTGGTTGGCGCAACAGAGTTTGGCTCATGTAGCTCAGTTGGTAGAGCACACCCTTGGTAAGGGTGAGGTCAGCGGTTCAAATCCGCTCATGAGCTCCATCTAATGAAGGCAGATATGAAAGTATCTGCCTTTGTTTTAATGGCGGCATGGCTTGCTCAATTCTTCGCTAGGAGACGGTCAAGATGGCTAAAGAGAAATTCGAACGTAACAAACCGCACGTCAACG
>NZ_PJLX01000032.1:0-2113 GCF_002843095.1 Pseudomonas sp. YY-1
CGCGATCTTTAACAAACTCAGCCCTTTTCACGCCACGCTAGAGCAGGCGCTAAAAGCCGATTCGCTGCGCCCCAAGCAACAGCGGCGCAGTGCCAAGGCGCTGTTGGCGCAAATCAAAGCCGATGGTTATGACGGTGGCTACAGCCAGCTCACCGCGTTTATCCGTGCCTGGCGAGAGGGACAGGGCAAGGCGTCGCAGGCCTTTGTGCCGCTGACCTTTGCTCTTGGCGAGGCGTTTCAGTTTGACTGGAGCGAGGAAGGCTTGCTGGTCGGCGGCATTTACCGGCGTATGCAGGTGGCACATCTGAAGCTGTGTGCCAGCCGTGCGTTCTGGCTTGTGGCGTATCCGAGCCAGGGCCATGAGATGTTATTTGACGCCCATACACGCTCGTTCGGCGCCTTGGGCGGCGTGCCGCGCCGGGGCATCTACGACAACATGAAGACCGCCGTCGACAAGGTCAATAAGGGCAAAGGCCGGGCGGTGAATGCACGCTTTGCGGTGATGTGCGCGCATTACCTGTTCGATCCGGACTTCTGCAACGTCGCCGCTGGTTGGGAAAAGGACATCGTTGAAAAGAACGTGCAAGACAGCCGCAGGCGTATCTGGCTAGACGCCCAGGACTGCCAGTTTCACTCCTTCGAGGAACTCAATGCCTGGCTGGGCCAGCGCTGCCGCGCGCTTTGGAACGAGCTGACGCACCCTCAATACAGCGGTCTGAGTGTGGCCGAAGTGCTGGAGTTGGAGCGCGCTGAACTGATGCCTGTGCCAGCGCCATTCGACGGTTACGTCGAGCGGCCTGCGCGGGTCTCCAGCACCTGCCTGGTCAGCGTCGGGCGCAACCGCTACTCGGTGCCGTGTGAGTACGCGGGTAAGTGGGTCAGCAGCCGTTTGTATCCGACGCGAATCGAGGTGGTGGCTGACGACGCGCTGATCGCCAGCCATGTCCGCTTGCTGGATCGCGACCAGGTCAGCTATGACTGGCAGCACTACCTCCCGCTGATCGAACGCAAGCCCGGTGCGCTGCGCAACGGCGCGCCCTTTGCTGATCTGCCGGCGCCGCTGCGTCAGCTTAAGCACGGTCTGGGGCGTCATGCCGGCGGTGACCGGATCATGGCGCAAGTTCTGGCTGCCGTACCGGTCGCCGGGCTCGATGCGGTGCTGGTGGCTGTTGAGCTGGTACTGGAAAGCGGCAGCCTGAGCGCCGAACACATCCTCAATGTCGTGGCGCGCCTGGCCGCGACCGAACCACCACCCAGCGTCGAAACCCACTTGTCGCTCAAGGAAGCCCCCGTCGCTAACACGGCGCGCTACGACCGCCTGCGTGGCCAGGCCGAGGGGGTCGGTCATGCGTGATTTGATGGCGGAACTCAAGGAGCTGCGCCTGCACGGCATGGCCACGGCCTGGGCGGAGTTAACTGCACAGGGTGAGTCGAATACAGCCTCGTCCAAGTGGCTGCTCGAACACCTGCTGGAACAAGAGCACACAGATCGCGCCATGCGCTCGGTGAGCCACCAGATGAACATGGCCAAGCTGCCGATGCACCGCGATCTGGCCGGCTTCGACTTCAGCGCCTCCAGCGCCGACNNNATCGGTGGCCCAGGCACCGGCAAAACCCACCTAGCCACCGCGCTGGCCGTGTCCGGCATCACCCGGCACGGTAAGCGCGTGCGCTTCTACTCCACGGTCGATCTGGTCAATCTGCTGGAGCGCGAAAAACACGACGGCAAAGCCGGGCGGATCGCCCAGGCACTGCTGCGCATGGATCTGGTCATCCTCGACGAACTGGGTTATCTGCCGTTCAGCCAGGCTGGCGGTGCGTTGCTGTTTCACCTGCTGTCCAAGCTGTACGAACACACCAGCGTGGTGATCACCACCAACCTGAGCTTCGCCGAATGGTCGAGCGTGTTCGGCGACGCCAAGATGACCACCGCCCTGCTGGATCGGCTGACCCACCACTGCCACATCGTCGAAACCGGTAACGAGTCCTATCGCCTGCAACACAGTAGCTTGGCGGCCCAGGCCAAGATCAAATCACGGGAGCGAAAGCGTAAGGGCGGCCAGGAACCGGAGGACGATGAGCCGTTCTGATTTCATGGCGACGACGGCCTGCT
>NZ_PJLX01000033.1:0-1890 GCF_002843095.1 Pseudomonas sp. YY-1
ACTGACCGCCATCGCTCTCAGCGCGTCGCTCTCCACCCTCGCCCACAGCGCCGAGGCTACGCCCTACCGCTACGGCCAGAACCTGGATATTGCCAAGGTGATTTCCATCGACGTGCCTAACACCCCGCAGTGCGAAGTGGTCACGGCAACGATGACCTACCGCAACAGCGCGGGTGACGTGGAGGTTCTCGGCTACGAACAACTCTCCAGCGCTTGCACCAACCAGAACTGACAACCAGCAGCCCAACTGATCGACAGGAGCTTGACCATGAACGTTTCTCGCACTCTGACCGCCGGGCTGCTCGCCCTGGCCATCAACAGCAGCTTCGCCGCCGGCAGTCCCGGTGTGGAGCGCAACACCCAGGGCTTCCTCGATGCCCTGGCAGCCGGTGGCGGTCAGCCGCTGGAAACCCTCTCGCCGAAAGACGCCCGCGCCGTGCTGGTAGGTGCTCAGGCCAGTGTCGAGGTGGATCTGTCCGGCATCGTTGTGGACACCAAGGTGATTGAGGTTAATGGCCAGTCGCTCACCCTCAAGGTGGTGCGTCCTGAAGGCGCTCGCGGCATTCTGCCCGGCTTCATGTTCTTCCACGGCGGTGGCTGGGTACTGGGTGATTATCCGACCCACGAACGCCTGATCCGCGACCTGGTAGTAGGCTCTGGGGCGGCTGCAATCTACGTCGACTACACGCCGTCGCCGGAAGCCAAGTACCCGACCGCGATCAACCAGGCCTATGCCGCGACCAAATGGGTCGCCGACAACGGCAGCCAGATCGGTGTCGACGGTTCGCGTCTGGCCGTGGCCGGCAACAGTGTCGGCGGTAACATGGCTGCTGTGGTGGCCATCAAGGCCAAGGAAGCCGGTACGCCGAAACTGCGCGCCCAGGTCCTGCTGTGGCCGGTGACCGACGCCAACTTCAACAATGCGTCGTATAACCAGTTCGCCGAAGGCCACTTCCTGACCCGCGGCATGATGGAATGGTTCTGGGATAACTACACCACCGACCCGAAGCAGCGTAACGAGATTTATGCCTCGCCACTGCGTGCCAGCCTGGAACAGCTCAAAGGCCTGCCGCCAGCCCTGGTGCAGACGGCCGAGATGGACGTGCTGCGCGACGAAGGCGAAGCCTACGCTCGCCGCCTGAACGCCGCCGGTGTTCCGGTGACTGCCGTGCGCTACAACGGCATGATCCACGACTACGGCCTGCTCAATGTGGTGTCCGAAGCCCCGGCGGTACGCTCCGCCATGGATCAGGCAGCACAGACGCTGAAGAACAGCCTCAAGTAAGCGGCTGAAAAAACGAAACCCCGCCACCGGTAACGGTCGCGGGGTTTCGTTTTTTGTGGGGCGGCTTTTAGCTGCGGGCTGTTCCTGTCGCGGCTGAAGCCCCTCTCACCGTACCGCGAGATTACGCCAAGCTACGCACCTGCTCCCAGGTCAGATCCAGGCACTTGCGCGCTTTCTCTACCAGTTCATCCACTTCCACCTGGCTGATCACCAGTGGTGGCGCAATGATCATGGTGTCGCCCACCGCGCGCATGATCAGACCGTTGTTGAAGCAGTGGCCACGGCACACCATGCCCACGCCCACATCCCCGGAGAAGCGCTTGCGCGTGGCCTTGTCCTGCACCAGTTCGATAGCGCCGAGCATACCGACGCCACGTACTTCGCCCACCAGCGGGTGGTCGGCCAGCTCACGCAGGCGCTTCTGCAGGTAGGGCGCGGTTTCTGCCTTCACCCGTTCGACGATGCCTTCTTCCTTGAGAATGCGCAGGTTCTCCAGCCCTACCGCCGCCGCCACCGGGTGCCCGGAGTAGGTGAAACCGTGGTTGAAGTCGCCATGCGCTTCGATCACTTCGAACACCTTGTCACTGACGATCAGCCCGCCCATT
>NZ_PJLX01000034.1:0-1401 GCF_002843095.1 Pseudomonas sp. YY-1
CTAAACCTACTTTTTCAACAGAATCGGCCAAGAAGCAGACATTCATCCCACTTCAATCCAGAGCATCACAAAATACGATATAGGGAGCCTGAGAATCCAAGAGTGGTTGAGCGTTGTGCATGGCGCGCTGGATAGAATGCTGCTCCATGGCCGTTAGGCGGTGCTTGCCCAGATTGCATTGGATTCCCGAGGGGTTGAGCTCTAGGGAGAACAGGCCAATGAGATGTTCCCCTTCCTTGCTCAGCAACAGCTCCATAAATCCCTCATTTCTTGTGTTAGCCACCAGGTAGATCAGCCCTTCGACGGATGCCACGCCGCACCAATGCACCTCATCCCAAAGCTGGGTAATACCTTGGTCAGTAGCGACTGTCGGCAGGCTCCAAGAGTCTGCCTCAACTGTAAAAGTTTTCAGCACATCCAACAGCCGTTCACGGGCGAGAACATTGAGCGTGTACCTGTATTTGCCTCGAAGAATGAAATTTGGGTCTCGCTCTGATGGAGCCATTAACGTCGCCTCGCTGATGACTTTTGCCGTCAGCAAGTAGCTCAGAGCGATCTCCGAGGGCTGTTCACTCCAGCCATTGATATCCGAAACAGGTGGTATCCAGAGCACATGCACTGTTTCTCCTATATGCGGCAAGTGGTCTTTGTCGAAGCAGGCGAACGTGGTGCTGCCCAGGGCCGGCAGAATATCCCTCAGCCGCAGCGAAGGAGCGCCATGATCAATTTCCGATCCGTTAGGCCAAAAAGTTGGGGCATAGATGTTCAAACTTTTCCCCCCCGATGTTGAATTAGGCCTTCGATGATCATGGTGGTGGCTGGGATTAAATTTTGAGAGTGAGTTATCTGGCAGAGTTTATCAGTAGACTCGCAGCGCCTCTTTCTTCCTGCGTCATGTTCAACGGTGTGCACTCGCCTTTCGCAATGTGATAAGCGTTTGGCACCTCGCTGCCACTTCCGGGGTAGCCGCGGCTAGTGTGGACAGCACCTGATACATCTCCTGGGCGTCTGGAAACGGGTATGCATCCAGGCTCATGGCAATCGTCAGCTTGCGTATGTCCTGCCCGTCTCTAAGCCACGTTTCGATCTCCCGCATCATAGCTGAGCCGTTGTCGTTCGTTTGCCAAACCAGCAGGTTGAACAGGTCGGCAACCAGCCCTTCAGGCACTGTTCTGGGAATTTCCGCGAATAGGCGATTAGCCAGATCAAGTTCGCCAAATACGCGGACTAAGTCATACGCTGCATCAAACGCTAAGGT
Source organism: Pseudomonas sp. YY-1 (assembly GCF_002843095.1). NCBI lineage: Bacteria > Pseudomonadati > Pseudomonadota > Gammaproteobacteria > Pseudomonadales > Pseudomonadaceae > Pseudomonas > Pseudomonas sp. YY-1. Next base: position 1,259 of record NZ_PJLX01000034.1, read on the forward strand.
GTACTCGGCAGCGTTGCGTTCAATAGCAATAATATCCAGCGCGTGTTGGAGCGATGGGTGCATCCGGACACTCCATAGGCAAAAAAGTAGGCAGATTTATTTTGATCACAGTCTGCTTCTGGCCGATTCTGTTGAAAAAGTAG
>NZ_PJLX01000035.1:0-1184 GCF_002843095.1 Pseudomonas sp. YY-1
AAATTCGAACGTAACAAACCGCACGTCAACGTTGGCACCATCGGTCACGTTGACCACGGTAAAACCACTCTGACCGCTGCTCTGACCCGCGTCTGCTCCGAAGTTTTCGGTTCGGCCAAGGTCGACTTCGACAAGATCGATAGCGCTCCGGAAGAGAAGGCTCGTGGTATTACCATCAACACTGCGCACGTAGAGTACGACTCCAACATTCGTCACTACGCGCACGTTGACTGCCCGGGTCACGCCGACTACGTGAAGAACATGATCACTGGTGCTGCCCAGATGGACGGCGCGATCCTGGTCTGCTCGGCTGCCGATGGTCCGATGCCGCAAACCCGTGAGCACATCCTGCTGTCCCGTCAGGTTGGCGTACCGTACATCGTTGTCTTCCTGAACAAGGCTGACATGGTTGACGACGCTGAGCTGCTGGAACTGGTCGAGATGGAAGTTCGTGATCTGCTGAGCACCTACGATTTCCCGGGTGACGACACTCCGATCATCATCGGCTCCGCGCTGATGGCGCTGAACGGCGAAGACACCAACGAGATGGGCACCACTGCCGTCAAGAAGCTGGTCGAAACTCTGGACAGCTACATTCCTGAGCCGGTTCGTGCCATCGATCGTCCGTTCCTGATGCCAATCGAAGACGTATTCTCGATCTCCGGCCGCGGTACTGTAGTTACCGGTCGTGTAGAGCGCGGTATCGTCAAGATCCAGGAAGAAATCGAAATCGTTGGTCTGCGTCCGACCACCAAGACTACCTGCACCGGCGTTGAGATGTTCCGCAAGCTGCTGGACGAAGGTCGTGCTGGTGAGAACTGCGGCGTGCTGCTGCGCGGCACCAAGCGTGATGAAGTCGAGCGTGGTCAGGTACTGGCCAAGCCGGGCACCATCAAGCCGCACACCAAGTTCGAAGCTGAAGTGTACGTTCTGTCCAAAGAAGAAGGTGGTCGTCACACCCCGTTCTTCAAAGGCTACCGTCCTCAGTTCTACTTCCGTACCACTGACGTGACCGGTTCGTGCGAACTGCCGGAAGGCGTTGAGATGGTAATGCCGGGCGACAACATCAAAATGGTTGTCACCCTGATCAAGCCGATCGCCATGGAAGACGGCCTGCGCTTCGCAATTCGCGAAGGTGGTCGTACCGTCGGTGCTGGCGTGGTTGCCAAGATCGTCGAGTAATC
>NZ_PJLX01000036.1:0-1082 GCF_002843095.1 Pseudomonas sp. YY-1
CTGCCACCCTGCCACCCTGCCACCCTGCCTGTAGGTGGGCAAAGTTATTTGCCCTTTCGGACAAGGTTAGAGGGTTAGGCCAAAGTTAATGGCTCACTCCCCTCCTGCTGGTAAACCCCGGTTGACTGAAAGGTCTGCCGGGGTTTTGTCATTCAGGGGCATTTGATTTTTCGGGCTTCAAGTGGCGTCGACTTGTAGAATCGGGCCAACTTTTTCTGATGCTCAGACGCCATGGTAGCTACCGCCGGGTGCTGAGCGTCGTGCTTTGTATAGGGATTGATTTACCCATGGCTGACAAGCTGTCACTCGAAACGCTGGAGACCTGGCTCTGGGAGTCCGCCAACATTCTGCGCGGTTCTATCGACTCCTCCGACTTCAAGAACTACATCTTTGGCTTGCTCTTCCTCAAGCGTTACAACGACGTGTTCGAAGAGCGCATTGCCAAGCTGATGAAGGACGAAGGTCTGACCTTTGGCGATGCACAGGATGAGATCGAGGACAAATATGGCAAGTTTCCGATCAGCGCCCGCTGGTTCGATCTGATCTCACGCACCGAGAATATCGGCGAAGCCCTCGACAAGGCGTTTGCGACCATCGAGGCCAACAACCCTGAACTTCAACATGTTCTCACTGCTACGCAGTACGGTGACAAGCGGGTGCTGGCGGATGCCACCTTGCAGCGCCTGCTGCGTCACTTTAACCAGTACAAGCTGGGCAATGAAGACTTGTACAAGGCCGACATGCTGGGTGATGCCTACGAGTATCTGATCAAGCAGTTTGCCGACGACGCCGGTAAAAAAGGCGGCGAGTTCTATACGCCCAAGGCCGTGGTGCAATTGGTGGTTGAGCTGATCGACCCGCAACCCGGCCACAGTGTTTACGACCCTACTTGCGGCAGTGGCGGCATGCTGGTGGAGAGTGCCCATCATGTTTCTCGTCTGCCCAATGGCACACTGATGGGTAAGCCCAATGTACTGCTTTACGGCCAGGAGAAGAACCTGGGCACTTGGGCTATCGCCAAGCTCAACCTTTACCTGCACAACATGCATGCGTGTTGGCGCTGATGGAAAATTGACCCACCC
>NZ_PJLX01000037.1:0-1063 GCF_002843095.1 Pseudomonas sp. YY-1
ACCACGTGGTCTTCCGGTTCGTACTCGATTATTGGCAGTTGCTCCGGGTAGCTACGTGGGCTGGGCCGATAACGTTCTATGGGTGGCCTCTGGTTCAAAGCCTCGTGCGGACGATAGTGGTTGTACTCATCTCTCCACCGGTTCATCGCCCGCTGGCAGTGCTGTAAGTCGCTGAACGCACGATGCAGCACTTCACGCTTGAGTGTCTGGTGGAAGCGTTCCAGTTTGCCCTGAGTCTGCGGGTGATAAGGGCGGCTATGGCTCACCTCGATGCCCAGCCGCATCAGCCAGACCTCTAGCGTGGATAGCCCGCCAGCGATATTCGAGCCCCAGGGCGGCCCGTTGTCGGCGGTTATCCGCAGCGGCAAGCCGTACTGGCGAAACACCTCGATCAGGTGCGGTTTAACCAGCTCTAGCCGCTCTCCCTCGCAAGCCTGCAGGCAGAGCGAAAAGCGCGAGTGATCGTCCAGCAGGGTCAAGGGATGGCAACGAGACGAGCGGCGATCATGGAGAGGGAGGTGGCCCTTGAAGTCGATCTGCCACAGGTCGTTCGGGTTCGGGTGCTCGAAGCGGTGGTTAGCCGGCGGCCGCGCCTGTTCGCCGTGATAGAGGACACGGCAATCGTGGCGCTTGAGGATCGCATCGATCGTGCTGTGATGGGGCGGATCAATATTCGCAGTCCGCAACAGGCTTCGCAGCTTGCGAGCACCCCAGTAGGGATAGCGGTGGTGCAATTGCACCACCGTCTGCTCCAACTTCGGATCGCTGCGCCCTGGGCTGTTCAGCGGGCGCCGAGATCGATCCTGCAAACCGGTATCACCGTGCTCACGGTACCGAGCCAGCCATTTGTAGCCAGTCCTGGGACTGACGCCATAGCGCCGACAGAGCTCCCGCACATTACTTTCGGGCTGCCCCGCCAACAGAACAAATTCACGCCTTATCGACATAGTGCTGCGCTCCGGCCACGGCATCACACGATCTCCCGATTCGATGAATTCCGTAAGCCTAAATGCGTTACCTATGTCTCCCGACAACCGTTACCTATGTCCCCCGGCTGAACACA
>NZ_PJLX01000038.1:0-1027 GCF_002843095.1 Pseudomonas sp. YY-1
GGCTATGTCTGAGTTAACTGTTGCATATCCCTATACCCCAACGCCTCTTTCAAGCAAATCAATGGGTTGAGCTGTGTTTTGTAGCGCTCAAGCAGGCGGCGCCAGCCCAGGTAGTTCGTTAGGTACTTGGTGGCCACACCATGAAAAGGGGTCATCCAGCTCTTGAGTCGGCTGTCGTAGGCATTCACGTTCTGGATGTGGAAAGCACCATCAACCCGTCGATTCTGGCTCGGGTTAATCGGTCGGTGAGTGATGCCTTCAACCTTGGCGAAATGGGCGTAGACACTTGCGCTGTCAGTACAGAGAATCGCATCCGCGTCTATCAGCGGGCGTAGCCGCTCCCCTATGTGCTGTGCATCCAGCTTTTCCAACTTGAAGTCTGCCTGCTGACCACTGCGATCTCTTACCACCAGCACAGGAATTTGCTCGGCAGACAGTCCGCGTCGTTTGGCGCTGCCACCGCGCCGACGAGGCGGTCGAGGCAGTTCGCGTTGCCCTTTGAAGGACTCCAGGAAGAAGGTTTCATCTGCTTCAACAATGCCTGACGCGTGCTGGGCCTGGTGATCGGCAATCCGAGAAAGAAACCTATGTCGCCACAGGAAAGCTGTGTTTTTGCTGACGCCACAATGAACGGCGGCCTTGCGCACGCTCAGACTCTGGGTCAGTGCGTCCGCATAGTCTTGCCAGAGATGGCGCTTTCTCAGTCGCGCCATTGGGGTGCCCGTCAAGGCATTGCTGGTTTTGCCGCAAACCTTGCAGCGGTATCGCGGCAAGTCACCACTGGAACCCCAGGGGCGCAGTTCCCGCGATTGACAATGCGGGCAATGGCTTGGGGCCTTGATTGCGTCCTGCGAGTGCCTGGCAGCTGGCAAGAGCTTGGATCTCAACTGGTCGCGTTGCTCTGGGTTGAGGCTGGAGAGCTGTGCCATCCACCGCGAAAACTGAACCGCTTTCATGATAGATCCCTCATGCTGGGAAAGATCACGATTCAGTTTAGACCACTGCAACAGCTAACTCAGACAGAGCC
>NZ_PJLX01000039.1:0-1026 GCF_002843095.1 Pseudomonas sp. YY-1
GGGCGAAAAGCATCTCCACCTTCTTTCGTTCACAGCGAGAGACGAGGTATCCCGGTGTTTTAGCGATACGTCGGGCCACGTCACGGGCAGCTTCATGGATGCTGCGGACGATCTTCCGATTCGGTGTGTTGGGACAGCACTTCGCTTTCAGTGGACAGGTGGCACAGTCGGTTTGGCTGGAGCGGTAGATGATGGTGTTGGCCTTGGTCACCCGCGATCTTTTCTGGACGAAGGCGCGCCATTCACTGCGCAGCGGTTTGCCGACTGGGCAGCGGTATTCATTGGCCTCCGGATTCCAGTGGAAGTCGCTGCTGGAGAGGCTGTCGTCCTTGCGTTCGGTCTTGTCCCAGACTGGGACATGCGGGTCGATGTTCTTTTCTTCGACCATCCAGGCCAACATCGGGGCAGTGCCATAGGCGGTATCGCCGATGAGGCGTTCCGGCGTGACGTCGAACTGCGCTTCAACGCGATCGACCATCGTCCTGGTCGAATCGACTTCGGCGGTACGATGCGCCGGAGTCGCTTCTACATCCATGATCACGCCGTGCTCGGTGTCGATCAGGTAGTTGGTGGAGTAGGCAAAGAAGGCTGGGCCGCCTGGCGCTGCTGTCCAACGAGACAGCGGATCGGTGAGTGAAATTTTCTTGGGAAGAGCTTCAGCCAGCGCCTCTTCATCAAGAGCTTCGAGGTACTCGCGTACGGCACGGCTGCTTAGCTTTGGATCGTTCCAATCGACCTCATTTCCCGCCACCCCACGTTGCCGGCTGGCATCAGCCTTGATGACGCTGGCGTCGACGGCGAAACCTTCCCCCTTTACCAGGCCGGCCGCCATGCAACGCCTCAGCACCTCATTGAACAGCCAGCGGAACAGATCGCTGTCACGGAAACGGCCGTGGCGATTCTTCGAGAAGGTTGAGTGATTGGGTACTTCGTCTTCCAGACCCAGCCGGCAGAACCAGCGATAGGCCAGATTTAAATGCACTTCTTCGCATAGTCGCCGCTCGGAGCGGATGCCGTAGCAGTAGC
>NZ_PJLX01000004.1:0-346711 GCF_002843095.1 Pseudomonas sp. YY-1
GCGCGTCAAGCTTATTTTGCAGTTTTATTACTCAGCTTTGAGGGTGATACGCGCAAAGGCCCTCTTGCCGGCCTGACAGACATGAGCAGAACCCAGTTTGAACAGGAAGGTGCGATCAACCACTTCACCATCGACGCGCACGCCTCCCGAGCCCAACAGGTCGCGAGCAACCGCAGCATTTTTCACCAGGCCTGCTTTATTAAGGACGGACGAGATCGGCATATCTTCAGCCGATACCAGTTCGACCTCGGGCAGATCTTCCGGCAGCTCGCCATCCTTCATACGGTTGCCAGCGGAACGGTGAGCATTGGCCGCAGCCTCTTCACCATGAAAGCGCGCCACAAGCTCTTCGGCCAGCTTGATCTTGATATCACGCGGGTTCGCACCCTGCTCGACATCGCGCTTGAACTGCTCGATCTCCTCCATGGAGCGGAAGCTGAGCAGCTCGAAGTATCGCCACATCAGCGCATCAGGCATGGACACGAGCTTGTTGTACATCACACCCGGCGCTTCCTGGATGCCCACGTAGTTGCCCAGAGACTTGGACATCTTCTTCACGCCATCGAGGCCTTCCAGCAACGGCATGGTGACGATGCACTGCGACGCCTGCCCATAGGCTCTCTGCAACTCGCGCCCCATCAGCAGATTGAACTTCTGGTCAGTGCCGCCCAGTTCGACATCGGCTTTCAGCGCCACGGAGTCATAACCCTGCACCAGCGGATAGAGAAACTCGTGAATGGCGATCGGCTGGTTGCTGCTGTAGCGCTTGTCGAAGTCATCACGCTCCAGCATGCGCGCCACCGTGTACTGCGACGTCAGACGAATGAAATCGGCAGGCCCCATCTGGTCCATCCAGGTGGAGTTGAAGGCCACCTCGGTCTTGGCCGGGTCGAGAATCTTGAAGACCTGCTGTTTATAGGTCTCGGCATTATCCAGAACCTGCTCACGGGTCAGCGGCGGACGAGTAGCGCTCTTACCGCTGGGGTCACCGATCATTCCGGTGAAATCCCCAATCAGGAAGATCACATGGTGGCCGAGTTCCTGGAACTGGCGCAGCTTATTAATAAGAACGGTATGGCCGAGGTGCAGATCTGGAGCAGTAGGGTCGAAACCCGCCTTGATCCGCAGCGGCTGACCACGCTTGAGCTTTTCGACCAGCTCAGCCTCAACCAGAACCTCTTCCGCACCGCGCTTGATCAGCGCCAGCTGCTCTTCAACCGACTTCATAAAATGACTCACAATGACCTTGTTCGAAAGGGAACCAACCATACAAGAACGCCGACAAATCACAAGTTTTGCTCAGCGTAAGGCAGACCATGCGCCGATCATCATCTGCAGGGTTGCCTCTCGGCGGTTTTGGTTATATTTTATACAGTTAGTGCATATTCATCATGCTCTTCTTTTAATCTTCATCTTTTCACTTCAAAAGCAGCCCTATGACCTCTACACCTAAAGCGCCGCCGCTCTATCCAAAGACCCATATTCTTGCAGCGAGCGGCGTAGCCGCGTTGCTCAGCCTTGCCCTCCTGGTTTTTCCTTCGCGTGAAGTCGAGGCACAGAAAACCTTCATAGACCTGGATCTGGGCAACGATGCCGAGATGGCGCTACAGGAAAAGGATGACCTCCGAGCGGGACTACCAGTGCCAGGCGCCGTCTCGCCATTCGCCGAGATCGAGCAAGGCACCGACACTGCCGAATACAGCGCACAAGACGCTGACGAAGACCTCCTAGAAACAGCCGACTCCTCTCCTCCCTCCGATCCCAACCACCACAACATCACGGTCAGTAATGGCGATACGCTTTCTACCGTGTTCGCCAAGGTCGGTCTGAGCGCCAACGATCTGCATGAGGCCCTGAACAGTAATAAAGAGGCCAAACAATTCAGCCGCCTTAAAGTGGGCCAGGTGCTGGACTTCGAACTGAACGAAGACGGCAAGCTGAAAAGCCTGCAGAGCAAACTCAGCGACCTGGAAACCATTCGCCTGAGCCGTACCGATAAAGGCTTCGATTTCCAGCGCGACCAGGTCAAGCCTGAGGTGGTCACCGCTTACAGCCGTGGCGTGATTAACAGCTCGCTGTTTCTCTCCGCCAAACGTGCAGGCCTGTCGCATAGCCTGACCATGGACCTGGCCAACGTATTTGGTTACGACATCGACTTCGCCATGGATATTCGCGAAGGGGACGAGTTCGAAGTGATCTACGAAGAGAAGGTGGTCAACGGCAAACGTGTCGGCACCGGCAATATTCTCTCGGCGCGCTTCACCAACCGCGGCAAGACCTACACCGCCGTGCGCTACACCAGCAAGCAAGGCATCACCAGCTACTACAACGCCGATGGCGAGAGCATGCGCAAGGCGTTCATCCGTACGCCGGTGGACTTCGCTCGCATCAGCTCGCGCTTCTCCACTGGGCGCAAGCACCCGATCCTGAACAAGATTCGCGCGCACAAGGGTGTCGACTATGCCGCGCCACGTGGCACGCCGATCAAGGCTGCCGGTGACGGTCGCGTAACACTGGCAGGTCGTAATGGCGGCTACGGTAATACCGTGATCATCCAGCACGGCCAGCGCTACCGCACTCTTTACGCACACATGCAGGGTTTTGCCAAAGGTGTTCGCAACGGTTCGAACGTCAAGCAAGGCCAGATCATCGGTTACATCGGTACCACCGGGCTCTCCACCGGCCCTCACCTGCACTATGAATTCCAGGTCAACGGCGTACACGTAGATCCACTCAGCCAGAAGCTGCCGATGGCCGACCCGATTGCAGCGAGCGAGAAGCAACGCTTCATGCAACTGAGCAAGCCGCTGATGGCGCGCATGGACCAGGAAAAGACCACCATGCTAGCCGCTAACCAGCAGTAAGCCGTGCCCCTCTATATTGGTGTGATGTCCGGCACCAGCCTGGACGGGCTGGACATCGCGCTGATCGATCTGGATCAGCGCCCCAAACTCCTCGCAACGCTCTACCGCCCCATGCCAGAACAACTGCGTAGCGACCTCCTGGCGCTGTGCACCTCGGGCGATGATGAGCTGGCGCGCGCAGCCATCGCAGAACAGCGCTGGGTCGAATTGGCCGCTGTCGCCATCAACGAACTCCTGCAGCAACAGAACCTTACCGCGCAGCAGATTCGCGCCATCGGCAGCCATGGCCAGACCGTGCGCCATGAGCCTGCACGCGGCTTCACCATTCAGATCGGCAATCCAGCGCTGCTGGCCGAGCTCACCGGGATTTGCGTGGTCGGCGATTTTCGTCGCCGCGATGTGGCAGCCGGCGGACAAGGGGCTCCCTTGGTCCCTGCTTTTCACCACGACCTGTTCGGCAACAGTCAACGTCATGTCGCCGTGCTCAATGTCGGCGGCTTCAGCAACCTCAGCCTGCTTTCACCCGGCCAGGAGGTTCTGGGATTCGACAGCGGCCCTGGTAACGTTCTGCTCGATGCCTGGATTCAGTATTGCCAGGGCCTGACCTATGACCGTGACGGCGCCTGGGCATCCAGCGGCAAGGTAGACGCAGAGCTGCTGTCGCGACTACTGAGCGATCCCTTCTTCGCCACCCAGGGTCCGAAGAGTACCGGCCGCGAGCTATTCAACCTCGACTGGCTGCTGGCCCATTTGCATGGATCACCGCGCCTGGCCAACGAAGATGTACAGGCGACCCTGGTAGAACTCACCGCACACAGCATCGTCAGCGCCTTGCGCAACGCGCAAGCTCACACTGATGTCCTGCTGGTGTGTGGCGGCGGTGCTCACAACGCTTGTCTGATGAAGCGCCTGAGCGAGATGCTGCCTGGAACCGAAGTCAGCAGCACCGCAGCTGCAGGTGTTGACCCGGACTGGGTCGAGGCAATGGCCTTCGCTTGGCTGGCACATTGCGCCCTTGAGGGCATTGCTGGCAATCGCCCGAGCGTGACCGGAGCCAGAGGCCTGCGCGTGCTCGGCGCCATCTACCCGGCCTGAAAACGAAAACGCCGCGCATAGAGCGCGGCGTCTGTCATCAGGCGAAGCATTCAGATCGAGAAGGACGACCCGCAACCACAGGTGGTGGTGGCGTTGGGGTTCTTGATCACGAAGCGCGAACCTTCCAGCCCCTCCTGATAGTCCACCTCGGAGCCCGCCAGATACTGGAAGCTCATGGCATCGACCACCAGGCTTACACCTTCACGCTCGACGATGGTGTCATCCTCGGCTACTTCCTCATCGAAGGTAAAACCGTACTGAAAGCCCGAGCAGCCGCCGCCCGTGACGAACACGCGCAGCTTCAGGCGCGGATTGCCCTCTTCATCGACCAGGTTCTTCACCTTGCCGGCCGCGCCCTGGGTGAAGTGCAAGGGGGCAGGGGTGAAGGTTTCGACGCTCATTCTGGACTCCCGGCGCTATGCGCCATACTGCTTTGGGCGTGCATTATCCGCTTGCCCGACGAAATTGGTCAACTATTGCTCGATTTCCAGCGTCGCCGGAAGCTCGAGTGGCCGCTCACCATCCTTGAGGTGACAGAGGCGCCCTTCGATCTGCGCCCCCATGGCCATCTCCATAAGGCCGTAATGCAGGTTACCGCGAACCCGGGAGCGCGAGCCTAGTTCCAGATGGCCGCTGGCGAACACATCACCATTCACCTCGCCATCGATCACTATATGGGGTGCACGTATCTCACCTTCAACCAGGCCGCCCGCGCTCACGCGCACCAGACCTTCGGTAGCCAGCAGATTACCGGTGACCCGACCGTCCACTTGCACTGCGCCCTGAAAGCGCATGTCGCCTAACAGCTCAGCGCCAGCGGCAATCAGGCTGGTCTTACCGCTGAAACGCTGCAAGTCGGGTTTGGTCTTGTCTTTACTCCACATGGGTGGCTATCGCTCCTGATTTTATCCATTCGAATGTACGGCTCAGCGGTTTGTCGCCCTCGACCTCAGCCTGCACCTTGACCTGACGCGGCTCGAAGCCCTCAGGTAGTTGTAGCTCGCCAAAACGACCCGCCTCGGGGAAGGACTGGAAGTGCTTGAAGGAGAACGCAATGCTGCTCTCGCTGACCTCGTCGGACAGCGCCGCGAGCTCCAGCACAGCCGGCTTACCGTTCTGCTGCCCTTCGATCGTAATGCGCAAACGCCCCTGCAATGCGTCATCACTGGCGCCGACTCGGCTCATCAGCAATTTGTAGCGGAATCGTAGCGGCACGTCCGTGGCTTGCAACTCAAAGGCACGAATGCGAATGCCTTCACGACGGCTGGCAGGTGCCAGCACACCTTTGTAGAAGGCCAGGTCCTGCTGTTGCTTGAAGATCTGCTCCTCCAGCAACTTGATGGTGCGACGATTCTGCTCCATGGCTTGCTGAGTGACTTTGTCGCTACTGCCGACCACAGCCAGACGCTGGCGCAACAGTTCCAGCTCCTGCTCCTGTTCGGCAACGCGAGTCAACAACGCATGTGGCTCTTCGGCTGCCTGCGTAGGCTGCACTTGTGGCCAGTACCAACCCAGGGCAAAGGCCGCTGGCACAGCGAGCACCAGCAGCAGTTGCAGCCAGCGACGCCTGCGCTCACGGCGCGGATCGCTGAGGCGGACCTCCCAGCCAGGTATCACGGCAGCAGGGCCGCGTGCGACAGGCCGAGGCGCTCGTCGAGACCGAAAAGAATGTTCATGTTCTGCACCGCCTGACCGGATGCGCCCTTGACCAGGTTGTCGATCACCGAGAGCACCACCACCAGATCGCCGCCTTGCGGACGGTGCACGGCGATGCGGCAAACATTGCCTCCGCGCACGCTACGGGTTTCCGGGTGACTGCCCGCCGGCATGACATCGACGAACGGCTCGCCGGCGTAACGCTTCTCGAACAGCGCCTGAAGATCGACCGAGGTATCGGCCACGCGTGCATAAAGGGTCGAGTGAATGCCGCGAATCATCGGCGTCAGGTGTGGAACGAAGGTCAGACCAACGTCGCTGCCTGCGGCCTGGCGCAGCCCCTGACGAATTTCCGGGAGGTGACGATGGCCCTTGACCGAGTAGGCCTTCATGCTTTCGCCAGCCTCACAGAACAACGAACCAACGCTGGCTCCGCGGCCCGCACCGCTGACGCCGCTCTTGCAGTCGGCGATCAAGCTGCCGACATCGGCCAAGCCGGCTTCCAGCAGCGGAATCAGGCCGAGCTGAGTAGCGGTCGGGTAGCAGCCGGGTACGGCGATCAGACGCGCGGTCTTGATCGCCTCTCGGTTGACCTCGGGCAGACCATATACCGCCTCACTCAGCAGCTCGGGCGCGCCATGAGGCTGGCCGTACCACTTGGCCCACTCCTCGGCGTCCTGCAAACGAAAATCGGCGGACAGATCGATCACTCGCGTGCCTGCGGCCAGCAGTTCACCCGCCAGCGCGTGAGCCACACCGTGGGGGGTGGCGAAGAACACCACGTCACAGGCGCCCAATGTGGCAACGTCCGGCACGCTGAAAGCCAGATTCGGGTAGTGACCGCGCAGGTTGGGGTACATCTCATCAACGCGCAGGCCGGCCTCGGAACGGGAAGTGATCACGGTCACCTCTGCCTGCGGGTGTTGCGCCAGCAGACGCAGCAGTTCGACACCGGTGTAGCCCGTGCCGCCGACGATACCGACCTTGATCATCACATGCCCCTTTGCAAAAGCCATTGGAAAGCTGCCGATGATAAAGCCGCATCGGCCAAGCTCCAACCACGGAGGTGACGCAGGGCGTCAGCTGCCTCTACTATCGAGGCCATTTTTTTTCAGCGCGGGAAGCGAAAATGCTCTATCTCTGGCTCAAGGCTCTGCACATCATCGCCATGGTATGCTGGTTCGCCGGCCTGTTCTACCTGCCACGCTTGTTCGTCTATCACGCCATGAGCAGCGACGCCGCCAGCCACGAACGTTTCTGCATCATGGAGCGCAAGCTGTATCGCGGCATCATGATTCCCTCAATGATCGCCACGCTGGGCCTGGGCATCTGGTTACTCAGCCTCAACTCGGCGTACTACTTCACGCAAGGCTGGATGCACGCCAAGCTTACGCTGGTGGTGGCGTTGGTGATCTATCACCACTTGTGCGGGGCTCAGCTCAAGCGCTTTGCTCGCGGCGAGAACAGCCGCAGTCACGTGTTCTATCGTTGGTTCAATGAAGCCCCGGTACTGGCACTGCTGGGCATCGTCATCCTGGTCGTTGTCCGCCCCTTATAAGGAATTCGCCATGTCTCTGCCTGCCCTGCTCGAAGAACGCCTGCGCCTGCCCTTGGTAGCTGCACCGATGTTTCTGGTATCCAACCCGGCGCTGGTCAGTGCCTGCTGCAACAGCGGCATTGTCGGCAGCTTTCCGGCGCTGAACCAGCGCGAGAGCGCCGGTTTCGCCGCCTGGCTCGACGAGATCGAAGCGAGCCTGGCGAGCAATGCTGCCCCCTACGCCGTCAACTTGATCGTGCATGACAGCAACCCACGCCTACAGGCGGATCTGGCCATCTGCGTCGAACGCCGCGTACCGATCGTCATCACCAGCCTGGGCGCGGTGAAGGAAGTGGTCGATGCCGTGCACAGCTATGGCGGCCTGGTGTTCCATGACGTGACAACCCGCCGCCATGCCGAAAAAGCTGCCGAGGCTGGCGTGGATGGTCTGATCGCCGTGGCAGCTGGCGCGGGCGGCCACGCCGGCACCTGGAGCCCCTTTGCCCTGCTGGCCGAGATTCGTCAATTCTTCGACAAGACCGTGCTGCTGTCAGGCTGCCTCAACCACGGCCACGAGATCCTCGCGGCACAACTGCTCGGTGCCGACCTGGCCTATATGGGGACCCGCTTTATCGCCACCCAGCAAAACAATGCCTCCGAAGACTACAAGCACATGATTCTCGGTGCCCGGGCCGCCGATATCATCCATACGCCGGCTGTGTCCGGTGTGCCGGCAAGCTTCATGCGCCAGAGCCTGGAACAGGCCGGCTACGGCTTGAAGCAGTTGCAGAACAAGGCCGATATCAACTACGGCGAGAAGCTCAAGCCGATGGATGAAGAAGCCAAGGCCTGGAAGACCGTCTGGTCGGCCGGCCAGGGGGTCGGTGGCATTGACGACCTGCCATCGGTGCAGGAGCTGATAGCGCGCCTCGACCGCGAATATCGCGCCGCACTGACGCGCAGCCAGCAGCTGGGGCAATGCTGGCCACGATGAAACGCCGCCACCTGCTCGGTCTGAGCGCGCTCGGCTTACTCGGTGGTTGGGCGCTGCGTCCAACTGATCACGGTCGTGAGCATGACGCCTACTTCGCCGAGCTCAACCGGCAGTTGCAGCGCGATAGCGAGGGCATTCCGACCCTGCTGCTCGACCTTGATCGACTAGACGCCAACGCCGACCTGCTGGCCGCAAGACTGGGCGGCCGCCTCCAGCTGCGCCTGGTCGCCAAGTCGCTGTCCAGCACCGGCCTGCTGGAATACCTGGCCAAGCGCCTGCAGACCCAGCGTTTCATGGTCTTTCATCAGCCACAGCTCAATCGCCTGGCCAGGAGCTTTCCACATGCCGATCTGCTGCTTGGCAAATCTTTGCCGGTAGCTGCAGCCCTGAACTTCTATCGCCAGCTTGCGCACCATCTGGATTTCGATCCCGACCACCAGGTGACTTGGCTGATCGACAGCCAGCAACGTCTGGTGCAGTACAGTGAGCTGGCCAAGGCGCTGGGGCGACCGCTGCGCATCGCACTGGAAATCGACGTTGGCCTGGAGCGCGGCGGTTTCGCCACCCCGCAGGCGTTTGCTCAGGCGCTGCAGCTGCTTCGCCAGCAGCCGGCACTGCGACTGCAGGGTCTGATGGGTTATGACGCGCACGTCGCGCACAGCCCGCCCTGGCAGACCCCGTTGCGAGCATTCAGCGAGACCGATGAGCGCTATCGACTATTCATCAGCAGCGCCCAGCAATTCAGCGATCTTTGGCCGGCAAAGCCGCTGCTCAACGGTGCTGGCAGCCTGACCTACCCGCTGCACAGCCAGCAGGAGACTTCGCTCAATGAAGTCGCTGTCGGTTCAGCCCTGCTCAAGCCCGCGGAGTTCGACACGCCACTGCTCAAGGAGCATCAGCCAGCCCTGTGGATCGCCAGCCCCGTGCTCAAGGCGGTCGACGGCGCCCTGCCCTATCTGCAACCGCTGCAACCTTTGATCAGTGCCTGGAACCCCAACCGCGAGCATGCCTACTACCTCTATGGCGGTCGCTGGCCGGCGCAGCCTGTTTCACCTGCGGGGCTCGACTACGACGACCTGTATGGCCGTAGCGCCAATCAAGAGCGCCTGATCGGTGGTAACGGTACACAACTGACGAGCAACGACTGGGTATTTCTGCGCCCAGCGATCAGCGAAGGTGTGTTGGGTGATTTCAGCGAAATACGTCTACTACGCCGCGGCCAACTGGTCGGCCGCTGGAGCACAATAGGCAATGCCTGAAAAATGCCTGCCCATGGCGCTTCAGGCCGCTTGTATATTGGCCTCGCGGCACTCTAGGCTTATGCCTCGCCCGCATTGACCGGGCACTTTGCTCCCCCACCCTTCCCGCCGACAAGGAAGCTCGCATGAACCCACCGCGTTACAAGATCGTGTTCGACGGCCAACTGATGCCCGAGGCGTCGTTGGAAATGGTCAAGACAAACCTGGCCCGCCTGTTCAAGAGCGACCTTGCTCGTATCGACAGTCTGTTCAGCGGAACGCCGGTGGCGCTCAAGCGTGATCTGAGCGAAAGCGAGGCAGAGCAGTACCTCAGCGCCCTGCAGAAGGCGGGGGCCAACGTGCGCAGGGAGCTGGATCAGGCCGCCAGCCTGAGCCTGGTGCCGACCGAGGCTGAAACCGAGCAGGCTGCGGACGCGGCCACACCGCACATGACCTGTCCCAAATGTGGTCATCAGCAGGCCAAGGCGAGCGAGTGCTCCGCCTGCGGCATCATCATCGAGAAATACCTCGCCCGTCAGGCTCAACTGGCCGAAGCTGCTCCAGCCACAGCCACAGCCGCAGCGCCTGCCGCAGCGACTGCATCGCCCTATGCGCCGCCACAGGCGAATGTCGCCGAACAATTGCCGCAATACTCCGAGCTCAAGGTCCTCGGCGTCAGCGGCCGGATCGGCCGCGTGCGTTACCTCGGCTGGCTGATGGCGATGACACTGTGCTTCATCCCGATCATGTTGATCGGTACCGGCATTGCAGCGATGTCTTCGACCCTGGCCATGCTAGCGCTGGGCATCGTCAGTATTGCCGCGGTGGTGATCGGTATCTTCATCGGCGTGCAGCGTCTGCATGATATCGGTTGGTCCGGCTGGCTGCTGCTGGTGCACCTGATCCCGGTAGTCGGCAGCGTGTTCGCCCTGCTGATGCTGATCATCCCGGGCACTCAAGGCGTCAACCGCTACGGCCCACCACCCCCCCCCAACAGCACCGCAGTCAAGGTACTGGCCTGGTTGTTCCTGCTCATCCCCATCAGCGGCATCGTCGCTGCCATCGCCATTCCCCAGTATCAGGGCTATGTCGAGCGCGCCGCCGAGTATCAGGAGCAGTAATTCCCGACCATGCGCAGCTATGCATTGATCACCGGCGCGTCCAGCGGCATTGGCCTGGCCTTGGCAGAAGCCCTGGCACGCCGGGGGCGCAACCTGATCCTGGTGGCGCGCCGGCGTGATGCGCTGGAAAGCATCGCCTGCGAGCTGGCCCAGCGCTTCGGCGTCGAGGTGCTGTTTCGACTCTGCGACCTGAGCGAGCCGCTACAACTGTCCGGCCTGTTGATGGAGCTTGAGGAAGGCCAGTGGCACGTCGATCTGCTGGTGAACAACGCCGGCCTTGGCTGCGCAGGTCCGTTCCTGGAACAGGACTGGAGTCGCGAGCTGGAGCAACTGGAAGTCAACGTGCTGGCGTTGACCCGCCTGTGTCACGCATTCGGTCAGCGCATGGCCGAGCACGGCAGCGGGCAGATTCTCAACGTCGCCTCGGTCGCGGCCTTCCAGCCCGGCCCCTGGATGAGCAGCTACTACGCCAGCAAGGCCTATGTGCTGAACTTTTCCGAGGGTTTGCGCGAGGAGCTGAGAGGGCGCGGCGTGCGTGTGTCAGTGCTCTGCCCTGGCCCGACCCACAGCGCCTTCTTCCGCGCCGCACAGATGGACGTCGCGCGGATCGCCGGCAGCAAGCTGATGATGAGCGCCGAGGAGGTCGCGCTGATCACCGTTCGCGCACTGGAAAAGAACCGCGCCATCATCATCCCTGGCTGGCGCAACCGCCTGCTGGCCCTGAGTCCACGTCTCGGACCGCGCTGGCTGGTGCGCAAGCTCAGTGGTCGCCTGACCCGTCCCTTAACCGGCGCCTGATCGGCTGTTCAGCCGGCATTAACCGTCCGCCCATCTGCCCACTCCCGCAGCGCCATCAATCGCTCGGCCATTACCACCGACAGCGGCGCCGTGCTTTGTAGTGCGCGTAGCAGCAATCCCTGATCGACCGCCTGCTGCTGCGCCTGACCTGCGTAGAGCGCGCTGACCACCGCCTGCTCGATCTCGGCGCCGGAGTAGCCCTCGCTGGCAGCAGCGAGTTGCGCGAGATCGAAGGTGTCTGGCTCCAGTTCACGGCGCTGCAGGTGGATACGGAAGATGTCGGCCCGCACCTCTGCACTGGGTAGGTCGACGAAGAACAGTTCGTCGAAGCGCCCCTTGCGTACCAGCTCGGGCGGCAGACGGTCGATGGCATTGGCCGTAGCCACCACGAACACTGGCGCCTTACGCTCGGCCATCCAGGTCAGCAGGGTGCCGAGTACCCGCTGGCTCACGCCGCCATCGTGGTCGCCACTGGCAAGCCCTTTTTCCACCTCGTCCATCCACAGCACGCAGGGTGCCATCTGTTCGGCCAGACGCAGTGCCTCGCGCAGGTTGCGCTCGGTCTCGCCGAAGAACTTGTTGTACAGGCAAGCGAAATCCAGACGCAGTAGCGGCAAGCCCCAGAGTCCGGCCACTGCCTTGGCCGCCAGGCTCTTGCCGCCGCCCTGTACCCCGACCAGCATCACGCCTTTCGGCGCATCGAGGAGCTTGCCCTCGAGAAAGCCAGCCTGACGTTCAGCCAACCAGCGTTTGAGATTGACCAACCCGCCGACTTCGGCGAAGCGTGCGGTGTCGTATTCGAAGCTGAGCACGCCCTCCAGATCCAGCAGCTGGAACTTGGTCTTGTTCAGTTCAGGGATGTCTTCCTGAGTGATCGCGCCGTCGTCGCAGATCACGTTGCGCGCCAGCGCGCGTGCCTCGGCATGGCTCAGGCCGCGCAGATTCTTCACCACCTGCTGCAGCGTGCGGTTGTCGGTGCGCACGCGAGCGCCGCGATTGCCTTCGCTCCAGCGCGTCGCCTCATCACGCACGATGCCCAGCAGCTCGTCTTCCGACGGCAGCGCGAGACTGAAACGTGCCGCGAAACGCTGCACTTCAGCAGGCAGTTTGAGCGCATGCGACACCAGCACCAGCGTCGGCTTGTGCACTGCCTCGCTCATGGCGATTTCCTTGAGCAAGCGTACCAGCCTGGGGTTGTCATCAAGGAAGGGATGCAGGTCGCACATCACGTAGAGGTTCGGCTGCAGATCGGCCTTGATCATGCGCAGCGCCGCTTCCGGCTCAAGGGTCGGTGATTCATCCACCGACGCGCCACCGAAGCCCAGGCGCTGCAGGCCCTCGGTCACTGACCAGGTATGCAGGCCGAGACCGCGCTTGATCGCCAAACCGGTCAGGGTTTCCAGCACGCGCAGCTCGTCCCAGGACTCGATCACCACCAGCTTGACCTTGGAGTCCAGCACCAGCCCAAGATCATGAATATCGTTCTTCAACACCGACTCCTTGTGAGATTTGGCCAGCCAGGCACGCAGGGTTACCATCCGCGGTTTAACAGAATCGAGAACTTACAGCATGGGCCGCCTGAACACGCAGATCGTCGCCGGAGGCATCACGCCGTGCAAGTGCTGAACGCGCGTCACATCACAGTATCCATGACCATCGCGGCCGGCCTGCTGGTTAACCTGCCGGCCGTCGCCATCGAAACCATCAGCGACCCGTTGCCCAGCGGTGCCCGAGGCCCCGAGATGGTGGTGATTCCAGCTGGCGAGTTTCGTATGGGCGATGCCAGCGGTCGTGGCAATGACAACGAGCGCCCGCCACGGGCGATTGTGCTCGATCAAGCCTTCGCCATCGGCCGCTACGAGGTCACCTTCGCCGACTGGCAGAAATACGCCGACGCCAACGAATTGCCCATGCCTGACAACGAGGGCTGGGGCCTTTCGGCGCAGCGCCCGGTGATTCATGTTTCCTGGCGCGACGCTCACGCCTACACCCAGTGGTTGTCACGCGAGACGGGCGCGCGCTATCGCCTGCCGACCGAAGCCGAATGGGAGTATGCAGCGCGTGGCGGCAGCCAGAGCTACTACTGGTGGGGCGACCAGCTCGACAGTAGCGAGCAGGCGCCACGCGCTCACTGCCGCGGCTGCGCCAGCTCGCGCCTGTTACGCAACAAGACGGCAGCCGTCGGCCAGTTCCCGGCCAACGGCTTCGGCTTGCATGACACCGCGGGCAATGTCTGGGAATGGACGGCCTCGAACTTCACCCAGCGCTTCGATGGTAGTGAAACGCAGAGTGCCAGCTTGCTCGACAACAGCCCGCGCGTGGTGCGAGGCGGCGCCTGGAACAGCGGTCCGGTCTATCTGCGCAGCAGCATGCGCGACCTCAAGCAACCGCATCACCGCGACTATGCGCTGGGGTTTCGCGTGCTGCGCGAGCTGCCCTGAGCGCGGACGATCTGGTGACTTTGCAGTAAACTAGTCAGGTTGTTTCTTCTGGAGGTGCCTTATGGCCAGCGAACGCCAGTATTCCCCCGTCGACCGCCTGCTACTGCAAGCCGATGCCGCGCTGCGCACGCTGTTGCCATTCAGCGGTGCCTCGGGCCGCCCCTCGCCCGCCATCGTGCAGAACGACAGCGAGCTGAGCAGCGAGGAGTCGCGTCACGTAGCCGGTCTGATGCGCATCAACCACACCGGCGAGGTCTGCGCCCAGGCGCTCTATCAGGGTCAGGCGCTGACCGCCAAACTGCCGGAAGTGCGTAGTGCCATGGAGCATGCGGCCGACGAGGAAATCGACCACCTGGCCTGGTGCGAGCAGCGCATCCGCGAACTGGGTAGCCACCCGAGCGTGCTGAACCCGCTGTTCTATGGCCTGTCCTTCGGTGTGGGCGCCGTCGCCGGCCTGGTCAGTGATCGCGTCAGCCTGGGTTTCGTCGCAGCCACTGAAGATCAGGTGTGCAAACACCTGGATGAGCATCTGGAACAACTACCCGAGCACGACACCAAGTCGCGCGCCATCCTCGAGCAGATGCGCGTCGACGAACAGCAACATGCCAACAGTGCCATGGCAGCCGGCGGCGTGCGTTTCCCGGCACCAGTCAAGTTCGGCATGACCTTGCTGTCGAAGGTCATGACCAAGAGCACCTACCGCATCTGAAACGAACGAGGGCGCCAATCGGCGCCCTCGTCATTTCCAGCGGACCTCAGCCCAGCTCAACGATTTCGTAGTCGTGGCTGATGTCCACACCGGCACGGCCCAGCATGATCGAGGCCGAGCAGTACTTCTCCGCCGACAGCTCCACCGCCCGCTTCACCTGAGCCTCTTTCAGCCCACGGCCCTTGACCACGAAGTGCAGGTGGATCTTGGTGAACACCTTGGGCTCCTCGCCTGCACGCTCGGCATCGAGGAACACTTCGCAGCTTTCTACCGGCTGGCGGCCCTTGCGCAGAATGCTGACCACATCGAAGTTGCTGCAGCCACCGAGGCCAATCAACAGCATCTCCATCGGCCGAACACCAAGGTTACGCCCACCGGCATCGGGCGGGCCGTCCATCACCACGGCATGGCCACTACCGGACTCGCCGAGGAACAGAGCTTCACCGGCCCATTGCACACGCGCTTTCATCGTTCTTGGCTCCCAGAGTGGAAAAGTCCGGCAGATTAGCACAGCCGGGCAGCAGTCCGATGTTCGTCGATTACGCTAAAGTTCCGCCGGGTTATGTTACCCAGGTCGCAAAAAAGACCCCACTCATAGCGTGTCTGTTAAGCTGACGTCGGATTGCTGGCACACTTGGCCGGATAACAAATAAGAAATTGCCGTTGGACAAAGGCCTTCATTTTTTCATATTCGGGACTCGGGCATGGTTGCTATTACCCTTACACCTAAAATCAAGAATCTCGACAAGCTTCTCGCGCACTGTCATCGCCGCCGCTACACCTCCAAAAGCACCATCATCTATGCAGGTGATCGCTGCGAAACCCTGTTCTTCATCGTCAAGGGCTCGGTCACTATCCTCATCGAGGACGACGACGGGCGTGAAATGATCATCGCCTATCTGAACTCTGGCGATTTTTTCGGCGAGATGGGGCTGTTCGAAAAGGATGGTTCAGAGAAGGAACGCAGCGCCTGGGTGCGCGCCAAGACCGAATGCGAAGTAGCGGAAATCAGCTACGCCAAGTTCCGCGAACTGACTCAGCAAGACCCTGAAATCCTCTTCGCCCTCGGTAGCCAGATGGCCGAGCGCCTGCGCAATACCACGCGCAAGGTCGGCGACCTGGCCTTCCTCGATGTCACCGGCCGCGTCGCGCGCACTCTGCTCGACCTGTGCAAGCAGCCAGATGCCATGACCCATCCGGATGGCATGCAGATCAAGATCACCCGCCAGGAAATCGGCCGCATCGTCGGTTGCTCGCGCGAGATGGTCGGCCGTGTACTCAAGTCGCTGGAGGAACAGGGCCTGGTGCACGTCAAAGGCAAGACCATGGTGGTCTTCGGCACCCGCTGAAACCAGCCCAATAAAAAGCCGGCTTGATCGCCGGCTTTTTCATGCGTGCTATTCGGGGTCGGTGCCGATCACGGCTGGCCGTCCGCGCTCGGGAAAGAACAGGCGCTGCAATTCACTGCCGGGACTTTCCGCGCGCATGAAGGCTTCGCCGACCAGGAAGGCGTAGACCTCGTTGATCTCCATCAGCTCAACATCGGCGCGATTGAGAATGCCACTCTCGGTGACCACCAGGCGGTCACGCGGAATGCGTGGCAGCAGGTCGAGAGTGGTTTCCAGGCTGACATCGAAGGTATGCAGGTTGCGGTTGTTGATCCCCACCAATGGTGTGTCCAACGTATTCAGCGCCCGCTCCAGTTCGGCGCCGTCATGCACCTCGACCAGCACGTCGAGGCCGACATCCTTGGCAACAGAGGCCAGCTCGGCCATGCGCACGTCATCCAGGCAGGAGACAATCAGCAGCACGCAGTCGGCGCCCAGTGCGCGCGCTTCGACGATCTGATACGGATCGACCATGAAGTCCTTGCGGATAACCGGCAGCGCACAGGCAGCACGGGCCTGCTGCAGGTACTGGTCGGCGCCCTGGAAGAAATCGATATCGGTCAGCACCGACAGGCAGGTGGCGCCTCCCGCCTCGTAACTCCGGGCGATATCCGCCGGGACGAAGTCGGCGCGCAGCACGCCCTTGCTCGGCGAAGCCTTCTTGATCTCGGCGATCACCGCCGGCTCCTTGCGCGCCGCCTGCTCCAGCAGCGCGCGGGCGAAACCTCGCGGAGCGTCGGCACTGCGTGCAGCAGCCTCGACCTCGGCCAGGCTGACCTGGGCACGGCGCGCGGCCACTTCCTCGAACTTACGGGCGACGATCTTCTCCAGTACGGTTGGTACGCTCACCCTTCGTTCTCCTGTTTGAATACCGCGGTAAAGGACACCAGCTCTTCCAGCTTCTCACGCGCCAGGCCGGTGTGCAGGGCGTCGTGCGCCAGTTGCATGCCTTCACGCAGGCTGCTGGCATGATCCGCAGCGTAGAGAGCCGCGCCAGCGTTGAGCACGATCATGTCGGCAGCTTTCTGGCCATTATCGGTCTTGCGCCGGCCGAGGGCGTCGCGAATCAGTTCCAGCGACTGTTCGGCATTGTCGACGGTCAGACCGATCAGGCTCTGGCTCTTGATGCCGAAATCCTCGGGCTGGATACGGTACTCGCTGACCACGCCATTCTTCAGCTCGGCGACGAAGGTCGGCGCAGCCAGGCTGACCTCGTCCAGACCGTCCTGCGCGTGCACCACCAGCACGTGCTCGCTGCCCAGACGCTGCAGCACTTCGGCCATCGGCCGGCACAGCGCCTGGCTGAACACGCCGATGACCTGATGCTTGGCGCCGGCCGGATTGGTCATCGGGCCGAGCATGTTGAAGATGGTGCGCAGGCCCAGCTCGCGGCGCGGGCCAATGGCATGCTTCATCGCGCCGTGATGAGAGGGGGCGAACATGAAGCCGACCCCGACGCTTTCGACGCAGCGCGCCACCTGCTCGGGCTTGAGCCCCAGGTAGACACCAGCCGCCTCCAGCAGATCGGCGCTGCCGCTCTTGCCGGACACCGCACGGTTGCCGTGCTTGGCCACCTTGCCGCCCGCCGCCGCGACGACGAAGGCCGCCGCGGTGGAGACGTTGAAGATGTTCATGCCATCGCCACCGGTGCCGCAGGTGTCGACCAGGCGCTCGGCGTCGATTTCCACTGGCGAGGCCAGCTCACGCATGACGCTGGCGGCACCGACGATCTCGTCGATGGTCTCGCTCTTCATGCGCATGCCCATGAGAAAGGCGCCGATCTGCGCCTCGGTGCACTGGCCGGTCATGATCTCGCGCATGACCGCCTGCATTTCCTCGGTGGTCAGGTCGAGCTGGGCGACGATGCGGTTGAGGGCTTCCTTGATATTCATGCGCGCACGCCTCCGGTCTGCTTGAGGAAGTTGGCGAACAGTTCATGGCCCTGCTCGGTGAGGATGGACTCAGGGTGGAACTGCACACCCTCGATGTTCAGGGTCTTGTGGCGCAGGCCCATGATCTCGTCGACCGAGCCGTCTTCATGCTGCGTCCAGGCAGTGATTTCCAGGCAATCCGGCAGGGTTTCGCGCTTGACCACCAGAGAATGATAGCGGGTCACGGTGAGCGGGTTGTTGAGGCCGGCGAATACGCCCTTGTCTTCGTGGAACACCGGGCTGGTCTTGCCATGCATCACCTGGCGCGCGCGCACCACATCGCCGCCGTAGGCCTGGCCGATGCTCTGGTGGCCGAGGCAGACGCCGAGGATCGGCAGCTTGCCAGCGAAATGCAGGATGGACTCGATGGATACCCCCGCTTCGGTCGGCGTGCACGGGCCGGGCGAGACGACGATGCGCTCGGGCTTGAGCGCTTCGATTTCGGCGATGGTCAGTTCGTCGTTGCGAATCACGTGAACATCGGCGCCCAGCTCACCCAGATATTGCACGACGTTGTAGGTGAAGGAGTCGTAGTTATCGATCATCAAAAGCATGGTACGGCTCCTCTTATTCCTGGGCCTGGACGGCAGTCTGTTCGGCGAGCGCAACGGCGCGGAACATGGCGCGGCGCTTGTTCAGGGTTTCTTCCCACTCCAGCGCGGGCACCGAGTCGGCGACGATGCCGGCGCCGGCCTGCACGTGCAGTTCGCCGTCCTTGATCACCGCGGTGCGGATGGCGATGGCGGTGTCCATGTTGCCGTTCCAGGCGTAGTAACCGACCGCGCCGCCATAGACGCCGCGCTTGACCGGCTCCAGCTCGTCGATGATTTCCATCGCGCGGATCTTCGGCGCACCGGACAACGTGCCGGCCGGCAGGATGGCGCGCAGGGCATCCATCGAAGTCAGGCCTTTTTTCAGCTCGCCGGTAACGTTGGAAACGATGTGCATGACGTTGGAGTAGCGCTCGATGACCATCTTCTCGGTCAGTTTCACCGAGCCGATTTCCGAGACGCGGCCAGTGTCGTTGCGGCCCAGGTCGATGAGCATCAGGTGCTCGGCGACTTCCTTGGCATCGGCCAGCAGATCTTCTTCCAGCGCCAGGTCCTGCTCCTCGGTGGCGCCGCGCGGCCGAGTGCCGGCGATGGGCCGCACGGTGACCAGGTTGTCTTCGACGCGCACCAGCACTTCCGGCGACGAGCCGACGACGTGGAAGTCGCCGAAGTTGAAGAAGTACATGTACGGCGTCGGGTTGATGCAGCGCAGCGCACGGTACAGGTCGATGGGCGCGGCCTTGAACGGAATCGACATGCGCTGGGAAATCACCACCTGCATGCAGTCGCCAGCGAGGATGTAATCCTTGATGGCGCTGACCGAGCGTTCGTAATCCTCGCGGCTGAAGCTGGAGCGGAACGCCGGCTCCGCGCCTGCTGGCTTGTTCAGATCCACACCCAGACGCGGTGTGAACGGCTGACGCAGCTTGTGCAGGATGTCCTGCAGCTGCTGCTGACCACGCTCGAAGGCATCGCTCTCAGCCGGATCGGCCAGCACGATGGCGTGCATCTTGCCGGCCAGGTTATCGAACACCACCACGGCATCGGAGACGTTGAGCAGGATATCCGGCGTGCCCAGCGCGTCGGGGTTCACCCCGGCGGCCAGTTTGGGCTCGACGTAACGCACGCTGTCGTAGGCGAAGTAGCCGACCAGGCCGCCATTGAAGCGCGGCAAACCAGCAATGGTCGGCACCTTGTAACGCGCCTTGAACTGCTCGACGAAGGCCAGCGGGTCGGCACATTCGTGGCGCTCGATTTCGACACCGTCGGTGGTGATCACTACGTCATGACCGTGCACACGCAGCACGGTGCGCGCCGGCAGGCCGATGATCGAGTAACGGCCCCATTTTTCGCCGCCCTGCACGGACTCCAGCAGGTAGGAGTTGGGCGCATCGGCTAGTTTCAGGTAGATCGACAGCGGCGTGTCGAAGTCGGCGATGGTTTCGCAGGCAAGCGGAATGCGGTTGTAGCCTTCATCGGCTAAACGCAGGAATTCTTCATGGGTCATGATCAGCCTCATGGCTCGGGGTAAACGGTCGGGTGCAAACGGGCCGCGCAGCGGCGGCAGGACGAAATCAGGCGCGCCAGCGCCAACGGGCCAGGGCCTTGATCACTTTCATCCAGAGTTTGCAGCTAACCACCACGGTGCGATCTCGACAGGCGGGGGAATAAGGAGAGCGGCCACGGTAGCGCAGCCGCTCGGGCTAAGCAACTATCAGAGCAGTTCGGCGAGACTATCGACTACCAGCCCCGGTTTTTCTTCGGCAATCGGCCGGCCATGGTTATAGCCGTAGCTCACTGCGATGCACGGTACGCCCGCAGCGCGTGCGGCCAGCACGTCGTTGCGCGAGTCACCGATGAACAGCGACTGCGCCGCCTCGACCCCAGCCAGATGCATCACCTGCAGCAGCGCCGCAGGGTCCGGCTTCTGCTGCGGCAGGGTATCGCCGCCGATGATCCAGCGGAAATAACCGCCGAGACCCACCTGCTCCAGCAACGGCGCAACGAAACGCTCCGGCTTGTTGGTCACCACCGCCAGCTCCACAGCTGCAGTGCTGAGCGCCTCGAGCAGCTCGTGCACACCGGGATAGAGTGCGGTCAGGTTGTGGCAGTCGGCGTAGATATCGAGAAAGCGCGCCAGCGCCTCTTCCGTCTCGGCTTCACCCACGGCGGCGTGATCCAGACCACCGGCCAGGGCACGGCGCACCAACACCCGTGCGCCATTGCCGACCCAGTCACGGACCTTTTCAACGCCAGCAGGTGCACGCCCCATTTCGACCAGCATGCGGTCGACGGCTTCGGCCAGGTCTGGCACCGAGTCGATCAGCGTGCCATCCAGGTCGAACATCACCAGGCGCGGCAGCTCACCGGCGCACAGCGCGCGCAGCGGTTTCATCCACGCACCTGGGCCAGTTCGGCGCGCATGGCGTCGATCACGGCCTTGTAGTCCGGCTGGTTGAAGATCGCCGAGCCGGCGACGAAGGTGTCGGCGCCCGCCTCGGCGATCTCGCGGATGTTCTGCACGTTGACGCCGCCGTCGATCTCCAGACGGATCTCGCGGCCGCTGGCGTCGATCAGCGCGCGGGCTTCACGCAGCTTGTCGAGGGTGCCTGGAATGAACTTCTGCCCGCCGAAGCCGGGGTTGACGCTCATCAGCAGAATCATGTCGACCTTGTCCATCACGTACTTGAGCACATCGAGCGGGGTGGCCGGATTGAACACCAGGCCCGCCTTGGCGCCGCCCGCCTTGATCAGTTGCAGCGAGCGGTCGACGTGCTCGGACGCTTCCGGGTGGAAAGTGATGTAGCTGGCGCCAGCTTCAATGAAGTCGCCGATGATGCGATCCACAGGCTTGACCATCAGGTGCGCGTCGATGGGCGCGGTGATGCCGTACTTGCGCAGCGCGGCGCAGACCATCGGGCCGATGGTCAGGTTGGGCACGTAATGGTTGTCCATGACATCGAAGTGGACGATGTCCGCACCGGCGGCGAGTACGTTGTCCACTTCCTCACCCAGGCGGGCGAAGTCGGCGGAAAGGATCGACGGGGCGATGGCGAAGGGTTGCATGGCGCACCTCTAAGGGCTTGGGTCACGGTGGCGCGCATTGTAGCGGCTGTAGAGCCTTCAATCGACCGGAGCCAGCTTCGCGTAGGGTGCGACATGCCGAAAGTTTGTCCACCATGGGCCGGCAGCGGCGCAGTAAGAAAGGTGGACAAGCTTCGCGTTGTCCACCCTACGCACTCGCGCAATAGCGACCTGATTCAGATACCGCCGAGGCAGAGGTACTTGATCTCCAGGTACTCATCCAGGCCGTACTTGGAGCCTTCGCGGCCCAGCCCTGAAGCCTTCATACCGCCAAATGGCGCCACTTCGTTGGAGATCAGCCCGGTATTGATACCAACCATCCCGTACTCCAGCGCTTCGGCTACACGGAAGGTGCGACCCAGATCGCGGGTATAGAAGTAGCCGGCCAGGCCGAACTCGGTGTCGTTGGCCTGACGCACCACCTCGGTTTCGTCGCTGAAGCGGAACAGTGGCGCCAGCGGGCCGAAGGTCTCTTCACGGGCCACGCGCATATCCACGGTGACGCCCGTGATGACCGTGGGCTCGAAGAAATGCCCGCCCAACGCGTGCGCCTTACCGCCCTGCAGTACCTTGGCGCCCTTCTCCAGCGCATCGGCCAGATGAGCCTGCACCTTGGCCACGGCATTGCCGTCGATCAACGGGCCAATGACCACGCCCGCCTCATCACCCGGGCCAACCCGCAGTTTGGCCACGGCCGCGGCCAGCTTTTCGGCAAAGGCTTCGTAGACGGCATCGTGTACATACAGGCGGTTGGCGCAGACGCAGGTCTGCCCAGCATTGCGGTACTTGGCCACCAGCGCGCCTTCGACCGCTGCGTCGAGATCGGCATCCTCGAAGACGATGAACGGCGCATTGCCGCCCAGCTCCAGCGAAAGTTTTTTCAGGGTCGGAGCGCATTGCTCCATCAGCTTGATGCCAACACCGGTGGAGCCGGTGAACGACAACTTGCGCACGATGGGGTTAGCGCACAGCTCGGCGCCGACTTCGCGAGAACGCTCGGCATCAGCCGGCAGTACGCTGAACAGCCCGGCCGGGATGCCCGCGCGCTCGGCCAGCACCGCCAGCGCCAGGGCACTGAACGGTGTCTGCGGCGCCGGCTTGAGCACCATGGCGCAGCCAGCGGCCAATGCCGGACCGGCCTTGCGGGTGATCATCGCCGCCGGGAAGTTCCAGGGCGTGATCGCCGCGGTCACGCCAATGGGTTCCTTGGTCACTATCAGGCGCTTGTCCGGCTGATGGCCGGGAATGGTGTCGCCGTAGACGCGCTTGGCCTCTTCCGCGAACCACTCGATGAAGGATGCCGCGTAAAGCACCTCACCGCGCGCCTCGGTCAGCGGCTTGCCCTGCTCGGCCGTCATGATCCGCGCCAGATCTTCCTGGTTGGCCAGCATCAACTCGTACCATTTGCGCAGCCGCGCCGCGCGCTCCTTGGCCGTCAACGCACGCCAGGCGGGCTGAGCAGCCTGCGCCGCCTCGATGGCCTGACGGGTCTGCACGCCACCGATGTTTGGCACGACACCCAGCGACTCGCCGTTGGCAGGGTTGAAGATTTCAGTCACATCGCCATTGCTGGCATCGCACCACTGGCCGTCGATATAGGCCTGATGGCGCAGCAGATCGGGATCATTCAGTTGCATGATTTTCTCCTGCTGCCGAGGGAGGAGATCACCCCTCGGCTGAATTAGGGATTGCACAGGCCTCACTCGCCTGGCGGCAGATCCTTGGTGAAGGTCTGGTCGTTCTCGCCGCGGAACATCTGCGCCCCGTAAATCAGCGCGCACAGGCCAACGCCGATGGCGAAGGCCCAGCCGGCGCCTTTGATCGCCAACACTGCGCCGATCACCCCGGCGATGCCCAGATCACGCTGGCTGCGCGCTTCCATGATGCCCAGACGCACGCTGACGTAGCCCTGGATCAGCAAGGTCAGCGCCAGCGCCACGCCGAGAATCGGCTGCAGCAGGGTGACCACCGGCAGCAGCAACAGGCCGGTGTTGGTGCCCCAGCGGAACGAGCCAACACCGCCGTAGATGGACTTCATCGCCTGGGCACCGCCCTTGAAGCGCTCGGTGATCACCACCTGCATGGCCGACCACTGCGGCCCGCACATGGCCACGTCCGGACCAAAGATACTCATCAAGGCATTGCGCCCACCGAAGATCATGTGCGAACGGTTCGGGTTGAAGTCGACCTTCTCGTCACTGCGAATATGGTCGGCCTCGGAGAGGATCGCCCTGGCGCCCAGCACATCGCCGAACACCACCAGGTAGGCGGCGAACACGGTGGGAATGGCAGTGACGAACATCATCAACGGCGGCATGCCGAGGCCGAACACGGTGTACTCGTTCCACAAGGTGACGAAGTCCGGCTTGCTGATGCCCCACTCGATGTTCGGCCAGGGCGCCTCACCAAAGATCGGCGCGACGAACACCGCCAGCAGGATGATCGGGAAGATGCCCAGCTTGGCGAAGTTCCACCAGAAGCGGCTGCGCTTCTTCAGTTGCTGGAAGTGCAGGGAGAACACCAGGTAGAAGGCGATGCCGACCGCGATGGAAATGGTCCAGGGGAAGCTGTCGAAGCGACCGCCTTCCTTGAATACCGTCACCACCGCGCTGAGGCCGGCGCCCATGATGATCCCGGCCTTGAGCGCCGAGGGCACCAGCGACACCACCTTGCGCGCCATGCCGGTCATGCCCAGGCCGATGGAAAATATCCCCAGCATCAACTGGAAGGCAATCAGCGCATGCACCCGCTCCGGGCCCTCCGGGAACTGGCTGCAGTAGGCCATCAGCAGTGGGATCGCCGGGGTGATCCAGCCCGGAACGACCGGATCGCCCAGCAAATGGTGAGTCAAGTACAGCAGGCCATTGAGCATGACCACTGCCAGCGCCACCTCGAAGGGCATGCCGAGGAACTCGGTCATCAGCGGAATCGCCGCCAGATCCACCGCGCACATGAGCAGGCCCTGCATGTAGTCGGAGATCTCGAAGCGGTAATGAATGAAAGGCAGACGCACCTTGAATGGCCCCACCGGCCAGTAGGGGGCTTCCACACCAAGGTCTTGTTGATGCAGTTCGGACATTTGAGTCACCCAGCTTTATTAGAGTTGTATTTCAGCCGGCCCCAGCACCCTGGGGCCTTTCATCTTCGTTGCGGTAATCAGTAGGCAGCGCGGTAGATCTGTTCGATGTCGCCAGCCGTCAGGCGCCGCGGGTT
The DNA here is from genome assembly GCF_002843095.1 of Pseudomonas sp. YY-1. Taxonomy (NCBI): domain Bacteria; kingdom Pseudomonadati; phylum Pseudomonadota; class Gammaproteobacteria; order Pseudomonadales; family Pseudomonadaceae; genus Pseudomonas; species Pseudomonas sp. YY-1. Next base: position 24,621 of record NZ_PJLX01000004.1, read on the forward strand.
GTTGCGCATCAGCCGATCGATCTTGCTCGCTTCCTCGGCCATGGCCGGGATGGCGTCTTCCGGCACGCCGAAGCTGCGCATGCCCTTGGGAATGTCGACGCTGGCGCACAGCTCGGCCATGGCCTCGACGGCCAGGTCGGCGGCGGCCTTGTCGCTCAGGCCATGGGTTTGCACACCGAGAGCAGCAGCGATCTCGGCCATGCGCTCGACACAGGCCAGCTTGTTCCAGGCCATCACGTAAGGCAGCAGCAAGGCATTGCTGACGCCGTGAGCGATATTGAAGCGACCGCCCAGCGGATAGGCCAGCGCATGCACCGCGCCCACGCCGGCATTACCGAAGGCCATGCCGGCCATCAGGCTGGCGGTCGCCATATCCTCCCGAGCGAGCAGGTCAGCCGGATTGGCATAGGCCTTGGGCAACGCCTTGGCGATCAGCTTGATGGCGCCGATGGCCAGGGCGTCGGTGATCGGCGAAGCATTAACCGACAGGTAGGACTCCACCGCATGGACCAATGCATCGACGCCACTGGCGGCGGTCACGCCACGGGGGCAGGTTAGGGTCATCAGCGGGCTAACCAGGGCCACGTCGGGCAGCAGGTAGTCGCTGACGATGCCCTTTTTCAGTTGCGCCTGCTTATCGGAGAGGATCGACACGTTGGTCACTTCCGAGCCGGTGCCAGCAGTGGTCGGAATGGCAATCAGCGGCGGGCCTTTACGCTTGATCTGATCGACGCCGAACAACTCTTCCAATGCACCGTCATGACCGACGTAACCGGCCACGGCCTTGGCGATATCGATGGCGCTGCCGCCACCGACGCCGATCAGGCCATCGTGGCCGCCGTCGCGATAGACCTTGGCGCAGGCTTCGACGATGGCGATCTCCGGCTCCGGCTCGACACCGTCATAGATGCCATAGCGGCGCTCGCCGAGTTGCTTGAGGACATGCTCAACCGTACCGGACTTGATCAGGATGGCGTCAGTAACGATCAGCGGGTTGGTGATATTCAGTCGAGACAGTTCGAGCGCCAGTTGCTCCACGGCCCCTTGGCCGGTCAGCAGCTTGTTGGCGATCTTGAATGCGGCAGTGTTCATCAGCAGGCCCCTTGTGCGTTGTTGTGCTGAGCGGGTTCGGGGCTTGCCATAGCCAATCCTGTGCCAGCTCGCTGAAAGCGGCGTGCTAGAAGGCTTGCGTCGATTTGTCACAACGCGCAGCGGGTTGCGCTTGATCAGAAAACCAATCAAATGAGCCTTTTACGATCCATTTTCCAATCAACCCTGCTCCCAGCGCTTCATCTTCTGCACCAGGGTCGCCTGGCTCAGACCGAGCACCTTGGCCGCTTCACGGGTGGTCTTGTGCTGCATCAGGGCGCGGCGGATGAGGCGCCGCTCGAGGTTCTCCACCTGCTTGCGCAATGGCAGCAGGTCGTCGACATCGCTGCGAGCAACGCGCATTTCCTCCGGCAGATCGCACAGTTCGATGCGTTCACCACTGCTGGTCACTACCAGGCGCTCGACCAGATTGATCAGCTCACGGATGTTGCCGGGCCAGGCGTAGTCGGTCAGCGCGTCGAGCGCCTCGAGCTCCCAACTCAGCACTCGACCATAACGCTGATTGAATTCGGCCAGGTAGAAATCCAGCAACGGCTGAATTTCCTCGGGCCGCTCGCGCAGCGCCGGAATGTGGATTGGCACGACGTTGAGGCGGTAGTAGAGGTCGGCGCGAAAACGGCCCTCGGCGACCATCGTGCGCAAGTCGTGGTGGGTGGCGGTGATGATGCGCACGTCCACCTCCTTCAACTCCAGACCACCGACCGGGATGAAGCGGCTCTCCTCGATAACCTTGAGCAGCTTGACCTGCAGCGGCAATGGCAGATCACCGATCTCATCGAGAAAAACCGTGCCCTGGTGCGCCAGCTCCAGCAGACCGCGCTTGCCCTTGCTGCCGGCGCCGGTGAACGCACCCGGCACATAGCCGAACAACTCGGCCTCGATCAGGTTCTCCGGCAGCGCACCGCAGTTCAGCGCCAGAAACGGCTGCGCCGCGCGCGGGCTGCTCTTGTGGATGTACTGGGCGATCAGGGTCTTGCCGACACCGGTCTCACCCTGCAATAGCACCTTTACGTCGCTGGCCGCGACCTGCCGCGCCTGCATGAAGACGCGCCCTGAAGCGGGCTTGTCGGCGACCGGCGAGGCATCGAGCAGGTCGTCACGCTGGCCGGCATGCAGCTTGGCCGTGCTGTTACGCAGCTGCTTCAGTTGCTGCAGCTCGTCGCGCTCGTGCTTCATGCGCAACAGCTCGGTCATGTCGCGCACGGTACTGACCACATAGCGCACGCGTCCATCGGCGGCGAAGATCGGCGTGCCACTGACCAGCAGGCGTTTGCCCTGGCTGACGCTCTGCATCAGCGACAGCGCCTTGCCTTCCTTGAGCACACGCAAGGACACCGACTGCGAGATCACACCCTGCTCTACCAGCGCCTGCATATGCTGGCCGACGACGTCCTCGGCACGCAGCCCGGTCAGACGCTCATAGGCACTGTTGACCTTGAGGGTGATGCCATCGGCGTCGGTGATGTAGACGCCATCGTGCAACGCGTCGATCAGCTCACGAAAACCGGGATCATCGAAGTCCATCTGGCTGCCTTGTTGGGTCAGGAGAAACTACACATTCTACGCCCGGAAATGAGCAAGGCCTCGCCGGTTTCCCGGCGAGGCCTTGAACATGCAGCTGCGGCGATTTATTCCGGCGTCGAAGTACGCAGCTTCTCGCTGCGCCCACGCAGCCACTCCAGAGTCAGCAGCAGCAGGACGGAGAAACCGATCAGCAGGGTCGCTGCGGCGGCGATGGTTGGCGACAGGTTCTCGCGGATGCCGCTGAACATCTGCCGCGGCAGAGTGGCCTGCTCGGGGCCGGCGAGGAACAGGGTCACCACCACTTCGTCGAACGAGGTGGCGAAGGCGAACAACGCACCCGAGATCACGCCCGGCGCGATCAGCGGCAGGGTCACCCGGCGAAACGCCGTCAGTGGCGAGGCCCCAAGGCTGGCGGCGGCGCGTACCAGGTTGTGGTTGAAGCCCTGCAGCGTGGCCGACACAGTGATGATCACGAACGGCACGCCGAGCACCGCGTGTACCAAGATCAGCGACAGGTAGCTGTTGCCCATGCCCAGCGGCGCGAAGAACAGGTAACTGGCCACACCGATGATCACCACCGGGACGATCATCGGTGAGATCAGCAGGCTCATCACCAGCGCCTTGCCACGGAATTCGCCACGGGTCAGACCGATGGCCGCCAGGGTGCCGAAGACCATGGCCAGCAGAGTGGCGGCCGGGGCGATGATCAGGCTGTTCTTCAGCGAACGCATCCAGTCGGCGGACATGAAGAAGTCCTCGTACCAGCGCAGCGAGAATCCTTGCAGCGGGTAGACCAGGAAGGTGCCGGAGTTGAACGACAGCGGCACGATCACCAGCACCGGCAGGATCAGAAACAGCAGCACCAGGCCGCAGAGAATGCGCAGGCCGTAGTACCAGAGGCGCTCGACGGGTGACATGTAGGGGCTGAGCATGGCTGTGACTCCATTTAGCATTTAGCTCCCCTCTGCCATTTATGGGAGAGGGGCTGGGGGAGAGGGCGCTCTTCTTGTGCCCTCCTCCCGAGTTCGGTTACCGAGAGACGGGGGTGCCGAAACAAGCACCCTCTCCCGCCCTTCGGGCACCCTCTCCCATGAATGGGAGAGGGTCATCAGATGGCCTGCTGCGCAGACCGCGTTTATCCCAGGCGCAGTTTGCTGGCGCCGACCAGCCAGCTGTACACCACGTAGAGCACAAGCGTCGCGGCCAGCAGCAGGCCGCCGAGGGCCGTGGCCATGCCCCAGTTGATGGTGGTGTTGGTGTAGAAGGCGACGAAGTAGCTGATCATCTGGTCGTTCGGGCTGCCCAGCAGCGCCGGGGTGATGTAGTAGCCGATGGACAGGATGAACACCAACAGGCAACCCGCACCGACACCGGCCAGCGTTTGCGGGAAGTACACCCGCCAGAAACTGGCGAACGGGTGGCAGCCGAGCGACACCGCCGCACGCATGTAGCTGGGCGAGATGCCCTTCATCACGCTGTAGATCGGCAGGATCATGAACGGCAGCATGATGTGGACCATGGCCACGTACACACCGCTGCGGTTGAACACCAGTTGCAGTGGTTGCTCGATGATCCCCAACGATATCAGCGCGCTGTTGATCAGCCCTCCGGACTGCAAGAGCACGATCCAGGCCGCGACCCGCACCAGGATCGATGTCCAGAACGGCAGCAACACCAGAATCATCAGCAGGTTGCCCTGCCGCGTCGGTAGGTTGGCCAGCAGGTAAGCCAGTGGGTAAGCCAGCACCAGGCAGATGGCGGTGATCACCAGGCTCATCCAGAAGGTGCGGGCGAAGATATCCAGGTAGATGGCCTGATCCGGCGTGGCCTTGGCCAGTTCGCCGAGGTCGTCGATGCGGTGATCGAGCGCGGCCAGCAGGTAATAAGGCGTAACCGACGAGGCATTGCGGCGGATCACCTGCCAGTAGGCGGGGTCGCCCCAGCGCTCGTCCATATCAAGGAAAGCTTCCTGGTAGGACGCTGGCTCCTCGCGGAGCGGCAGCTTGCGTGCGGTGGCGCTGACCAGGCTACGGAAGCCCGCCAGCTCCATGTTCAGGCGCTTGGACAGATCGCCAAGGCTCTGATTGCGCCGTGCCTCGAGCATATCGCTGGCAATCGCCTGGTATACCGCTTCATCCGGCAGGCCACGGCCATCCCAGGCAGCAATCGCCTCGACGGTGCGCGGCAGGCTGCCGACCACTTCCGGGTTGTCCACACTGCGCATGAGCAGTGCGCCGATAGGCAGCAAGAAGGTCAGCAGAAGAAACAGCAACAGCGGCAGGATCAGCGCCTTGGATTTCAGGCGATTGAAACGCTCGGCACGGGCCAGTCGCTGCTTCAGGCTCGGCCCGGGCAAATCATTGGCAGGCAGTACGGCGGCCATGGACAACTCCGCAAGCAAGAAAGGAATTCAGACGGCCCCGCCATGAGGCGGGGCCGGATAGGCGACTTAGCGCGCGGCCCAGGCGTTGAAACGCTGCTCCAGCTGCTCGCCGTAGTCAGCCCAGAAGGTCACATCGATGGCCACCTGGTTGGCGATGTTTTCCGGGGTGGTCGGCATCAGGTTCAGACGCTCCGGCGCCAGCAGCTCGATGGCCTGCTTGTTGGCCGGGCCGTAGGCGATGTTCTCCGAGTAGGTCTTCTGCGCTTCGGGCTTGACCGAGTACGCGATGAACTCCTTGGCCAGCTCGGCGTTCTTGGCTCCACGCGGGATGGCCCAGGAGTCGAAGTCGTAGATACCACCGTTCCACACCACCTGCAGGTTGCTTTCGCCCTGCACCGCCGCGATACGACCGTTGTAGGCCGAGCTCATCACCACGTCGCCGGAGGCCAGGTACTGCGGCGGCTGGGCTCCAGCTTCCCACCACTGGATGTTCGGCTTGAGTTCGTCGAGTTTCTTGAACGCGCGATCCTGGCCTTCTTTGGTGGCCAGCACCTTGTACACGTCCTTGACCGGCACGCCGTCGGCCATCAGGGCGAATTCCAGGGTGTACTTGGCGCCCTTGCGCAGGCCGCGTTTACCCGGAAATTTCGCTACATCCCAGAAATCGGACCAACTGGTCGGTGCGGCGCTCAGTTTGTCGGCGTTGTAGGCCAATACCGTGGACCAGACGAAGAAGCCCACGCCGCACGGCTGGATGGCGCCCTCGATGAAATTGGCCTCGTCGCCGAACTGCGCCGGGTCAAGCTCCTCGAACAGGCCTTCGTCACAACCGCGGGCCAGTTCCGGCGACTCCACCTCCACCAGATCCCAGCTCACGCTGCGGGTGTCGACCATGGCTTTGACCTTGGCCATTTCACCGTTGTATTCGCCGCCCAGCACCTTGTTGCCGGTTTCCTTCTCGAAGGGTTCGTAGAACGCCTTGACCTGCGCCGCCTTGTTCGCGCCGCCGAAGGATACCGCTGTCAGATCCACCGCCAGTGCCGGCATGGCACAGCTAACGCCCAGGGCCAACGCCGCGAGCTTCAGGGATTTCGTCATTCTTATCAGCTCCTCTGTGTTACGGGGTAAAGGTGAAGCACTGCGCGAAAGGCTCACTCGATGTGGAGTGGATCCAGCGCGCGGACATGCTCGACAGACCAGCCGAGCGGAACCAGGTCACCAACCGTCAGCGCCGGATCGAGCTCGGCCACGGGTTGCTTGACGTAGAAATCGGACTTGCCGCAGACCTCCATGCGGATGCGCACGTGGTCGCCCAGGTAAATGAACTCGGCGATACGCCCGGAGAAGCGGTTCGGGCAGGCCTCGCTGTGGCCGTTGAGGCGAATGCGCTCGGGACGAATCGACAGGCTCACTGCCTCGCCGACGGCACCGACGTTGACCGCCGTGGCGCGCACTTCCTCACCGCGCGCCAGGCGCACCACGCACTGTTCGCCATCGCGACTGACCAGCTCGCCAGCCAGACGATTGTTCTCGCCGATGAACTGGGCGACGAAGGTGTTGTGCGGCGCTTCGTAGAGTTCGCGCGGTGGGGCGATCTGCTGGATCTCGCCCTGATGGAACACGGCCACGCGGTCGGACATGGTCAGCGCCTCGCCCTGATCGTGGGTGACGTAGACCACGGTCACGCCGAGGCGCTGGTGCAGGTGCTTGATCTCCATCTGCATGTGTTCACGCAGTTGCTTGTCCAGCGCGCCGAGGGGTTCATCCATCAGTACCAGCTGCGGCTCGAACACCAGCGCACGGGCCAGGGCCACACGCTGCTGCTGACCACCGGAAAGCTGGCCGGGGTAACGGTTGCGGAAGCTGTCGAGCTGCACCATCGACAGGGCGCGTTTGACCCGCTCGCTGATATCGGTGCGCGACATGCCGCGCACGCTCAGCGGGAAGGCCAGGTTCTCGGCCACGGTCATGTGCGGGAACAGCGCGTAGTTCTGGAACACCATGCCGATGTCACGCTTGTGCGGCGGCAGTTTGTTCAGCGAGCGGCCATCGAGGAGGATCTCGCCAGCGGTCGGCGTCTCGAAACCGGCCAGCATCATCAGGCTGGTGGTCTTGCCGGAACCGGACGGGCCGAGCAGGGTCAGAAACTCACCCTTGCGGATATCCAGGTTGAGGTCTTTGACGATCAGCGTTTCGCCGTCATAGCTCTTCTGTACGCCACGGAAGCTCACCAGTACATCGTTTGCCATCACACCACACCCTTGTTCTTGTCTCAGGCCGATGAGCCAAGATTAGGTCGGCGCGACAGGGTGAAAAATCGGGCGGGATGACAAGCTGATATCAGGCGCGAGGAGAATCTTGTGTAGGGATCGCCCTACAAATTCCGAGTGATTACCTCGGTTTTCGAGCGCCCGACGAACCGTAGGAGCGGCTGGGCGGCATTGCGCTTCAGCCGCGATGAATTGCCTATGAGAGCTTCGCGGCTGAAGCCGCTCCTACGGACACTGGTCTCAGACCAGGCGATGCTCCATCGCGTAGCGCACCAGATCGGCCATCGAATGCGCGCCGAGCTTCTGCATCAGGCGCGCCTTGTGCGTGCTCACGGTCTTGTTGCTGATCGCTAGGTGCAGGGCGATGTCGTTGACCCCCTCGCCCCGCACCAAACGCTCGAACACCGAGAACTCGCGCTCGGACAGTTGCGCGTGGGGCGGGCGCGAATCGGTCAGGCCCACCTCGAAGACCATGCGGTCGGCCAGCGCCGGGTCGATATATCGACCACCGCCGGCCACCTTGCGAATCGCAGTGATCAGCAGCGCCGGGTCGCTGTCCTTGGTCGCGTAGCCGGCAGCGCCAGCCTTGAGCGCGCGTGCCGCCATCTGCGCCTCGTCGTGCATCGACAGCACCAGAATCGCCGGGGCCTCGTTCAGCGCGCGGATGCGCGGAATGGCCTCCAGACCGTTGACGCCGGGCATGGAGATATCCAGCAGCACCACGTCGCAAGGCGTGCGACGCAGCACCTCGATCAGCTGCTCGCCATTGCAGGCTTCGCCAGCCACCTCGAGATCACGCGCCATGCCGATCAGTTGCTTGATGCCTTCCCGCACGATGGTGTGGTCTTCGGCCACCAGTACCCGAATCACGCTGCGATCTCCTCTTCCAGATTGATGCACGCGCACAGGGTAGTGCCCTCGCCAGGCTGGCTGTCAATCTGCAACTGGCCACCGAGCATGAGCATGCGCTCCTGCATGCCGACCAGGCCGAAGGATTGCCCCGGCTTGCGCAGCGCCGGATCGAAGCCCTTGCCATCGTCGACCACCGACAGACACAGGCTGCCACCCTCCTGCCACAGGCGCACCTCGACGCTGTGCGCGCCAGCGTGGCGCATGACGTTGGTCAGCGCCTCCTGGAGAATGCGGAACATGCCGATGGCCTGGGCATCCGGCAGATGCGGCAGGTGCTCCGGCACATCAACCAGGCAGGGAATCTGCGTGCGCTCCTCGAAGCGCCGCACTTGCCACTCGATGGCCGAGGCAATGCCGGCATCGAGAATCGGCGGCCGCAGCGCCGTGGCCACGTCGCGAACCAGCTGGAACAACTGCGCGATCAGGCGCTTCATGCTCGCCAGGCGCTCGTCCAACTCGGGCATCTGCCCGGCGCAAACCAGCTCGCACATCGCCGTCTCCAGCTTGAGTACGGTCAGCACCTGGCCCAGCTCGTCATGCACTTCGCGGGCGATGCGCGCCTTCTCTTCCTCACGCACGCTTTCCAGGTGCGCCGACAATTCGCGCAGACGCGCCCGCGAATCGGCCAGGGCCAGCTCGGCCAGCTTGTTCTCGGTGATATCCCAGAGGATGCCGTCCCACACCACCCGGCCATTGCCCAGCGGACGCGCGGTGGTACGAATGTCGGCCCACAGCACCTCCTGCTCGGCGGTGAGGATGCGCCCCTGCCAGTACCAGTCGCTCTCGCCTTCCAGCGCCAGCGTCTGGCTGTTCAGATAGCTGTTCAGATCCTGCGGATGCACCAGGCTGCGGATGCCGCGCTCCTCACGCTGCAGCTCCTGCGCCGGCCAGCCGACCATGTCCTGGCTGGCCTCGCTAATGTAGGCAAAGTTGACCACCGCTCCCGGCCCGGCGCGCTCCAGGCGAAACACCAGCCCGGGCACGTTGCCGGCAATGCCCTTGAAGCGCGCCTCGCTCTCCTCCAACGCGGCACGCGCACGGCGGCGCTCGGTAACGTCACTGAGAAACACCACCAGGTACTCGGCCTGGCGATAGCGTAGAAAACTCAGCGATACGTCAGCCGGCATGCGGCTGCCATCGGCGCGCAGGCAGTCGACCTCGAAGCTGGGTGAACCCTCGTCCTGCTCGCGCACGCGCTTCCACAGGTTGAGCCAGCGGTCCATATGCAGGCCCGGCTCCAACTGACTCAATGGCTTGTCCACCAGCTCACCGGGGGCGTAGCCGAGCATGCGTTCGGCAGCGCGGTTGGCGTAGCGCAGGTGACTGTCCCAGTTGACCCAGAGAATGCCCACCGTGCTGTGGTCGATGGAGAACTGGCTCAGGCGCAATGCCTCGGCGGCCTGCTGGTGACGATCCAGCTCGCCACGCGCGCCCAGCAGCCCGCGCTCGAGCAAACGCGTCTGCTGTCGTTGCCGATAAAGCGCGGTTGCCCCCAGCATCAGCAGCAGGCCGAAAAATAGCGCGAGCGTCTTCCAGAAGCCGACGAAGTCGGTGGATTGCGGATAGCGCAGCGGCATCCAGGTGTCGCGCAACTCCTCCAGTTCACGGGCAGGCAGCGCTTGCAAAGTCCGGTCGACAATACCGGACAGAAGCGGCTGGTCACGCCGCGTAGCCAGGCGCAGCAGCTGCGGCAAGCCGATATCACCGACGATGCTCAAGCTGGAGAAACGCGATTCGCGGAGCAGCAGGCTGAGGCTCGCTTCATCCAGCACGGCGTAGCTGACTTCCTGGTTGAGCACCAACAGCAAGGCGGCGCGCTCCGACGGCGTCGCGCGCAGACGCAGGTTGGTGTGGGTGCGCTCCAGGTATTCGGCAGCCTGGCTCGGCGTGCGCAACGCGACCGTCTGCTCCAGTGGCAATTGATCGAGATCCACCGCACCGCTGCCACTGCGCTCCCCAACTACCAGATGCGGCACACGTAGGTAGGGCATGGAGTAATGCCAGATACGCAGACCAGCCGGCGTCTGCTGCAGCCCCGGCGCCAGGTCCACCTCACCGGCGTTGGCGGCCTGATCCAGCGCCTCCTGGCTCGTATACAGGCGCCACTCGGGCGCGACACCCATGCCTTCGAGCAAGCGCTGCATCAGCTCGACATTGGCGCCCGTCAGCTGCCGGTTCTGCCCGCGCTGCACCCAGGGCGCCTGCTGGATCATGCCCACGCGCAGCACTGGATGCTCCTTGAGCCAGGCACGCTGCTCTGCGTCGAAAGCCGGGCGCAATGGCATGCGCGCACTCTCGGCCCAGACGCAGGATGTCGCCACTATCAACAGGTAAATAAGGGAACGGAGAAGGGACTTCATGCACGGTGAATCCGCTGACGCGATTGCTTACCTTACTCCAGTCTTTCGCTAATGGCCTGACAAAAGCGAAGCTCGGCATTAGGCTCTGTAGCAGACCCCAAGGAGCTTCATCGATGCGCCTGAACTCACTCGCACTGCTCGGTTTCTGCCTGCTCTGCGCCACCACGGGCTGGGCACAGGAACCGACCGGGGATGCCCAGAGCGCCGCGCCTGGCGAAGCCGACAAGCCGGCGTCGAACGAGCGACCGTCACTGCCCGAGCGTAGCGTCAGCGATGCGCTGACGCTGGAGCAGCGCCTGGACAAACGTGAGCAGCAGATGCTGCAGGCCGGCGCCGAAAGTTTCCTCGCGCTATGGCTGCCGGCCAACGTCGGTGAACCCAGCGGTGCGGTGATTCTGCTACCCGGTGACGTGGAAAACGCCGACGGCGCCGCCGCAGTGGGCCCGCTAAGACGCAAGCTGCCTGACGCCGGCTGGCACAGTCTGAGCCTGACACTACCGGACCCGGACGGAGACCCGCTGCCGCTGCGTGATGCAAGCGCCGAAACCGCAGCAGCGCCCGCTGACCCAGCAAGTACCGAGGTGCTCCCCGCAGCCGATAGCCCTCCACAAGCACCGGAGACACAAGCCACACAGGCCACGGACAGCGGCACAACCAGCCCGGATCAACGGCGCCAGGCCCATGTCGAGCGCGTGATGGCGCGCATCGATGCCGCCATCGCCTTCGCCAGCCAACAGCAGGCCAAGGAAATCGTCCTGCTTGGCCACGGCAGCGGCGCCTACTGGGCCGCGCGCTACCTGAGCGAACGCAAGCCCGCGAATGTCCAGAACCTGCTGATGGTGGCGGCGGATGTACCAGCAGGGTTCGCCCCACCGCTGGACGAACTGGTCGCCCAACTGCCGGTGGCCACTGGCGACTTCTTCTACAAGGATCAGGCCGCCGACCGCACGGCTGCCCTGAAACGTCTGCAAGCCAGCAAGCGGGCCAAGCTGCCCACCTATGTACAGGTAGCGATGAAGGCGCTGCCGGGCAACCTGGATGTCCAGGAGGAGCAGCTGTACCGCCGTCTACGTGGCTGGTTGAAACTGCATATTCGCGCTGCGGGCAGCTAACGAATTCCGCGACGCTGGCGAATCAATGCATAGGCCTGATGCAGCTGACGCGTGGTGTCAGTGGCCTCACGAATGCGCTCAGGCGAGGCGCCCGAGCCAGCCAGTTTGTCCGGATGATGCCGGCTGAGCAGGCGCCGGTAGGCGCGTTTGATCTGCTCAGGCTCGCTGCCTTCATTGACGCCTAGCAGTCGCAACGCCTCCTGATAACTGCCGCCCGCTGGCGCAGGTTGCTGGCTGCGACGTGGCGCGTACTCCTCGCCCAGGCTATCGAGTCGGGCGCTGTCCCAGCCGAGCCACTTGCCCCAGAGCAGGATCAACTCATGCTCGCTGGGCGACACCCGCCCATCGACCCAGGCCATGCGCCAGCAAGCTCGCAGCATGGCATCGGCACGCTCGCGTTGACGCTGCAGCGGGGCACGCAGGTTGTCCCGTCCGGTCTTGCCACGGGCAAAGGCTTCGATGGCACGACGCTGAGCCATCGCGTCCAACCCCAGCCGCTGCATTTCCGAACGCGCCTGCTGGATATGGCTCTGTACAACCCGGCCGTCACTCTTGGCCAGACGTCCCAGCATCAGAAACAACAAGTCGTCATCCGTCGGCGCAGCACGACCGCCCAGACGCTCACGCAGATTGTCCCAGCCGTGCAGGCGCAGGCGACGGTCCAGCACCTGCCCAAGTAGACCGCCTAGCAGTGCACCCGGAATGCTGGCCAGAGCGAGCCCGGCCGCCGCCCCGAGCATGGTGGCCGGCCACAACACTTAACGTGCCTCCTGCAGCAAGCGTTCGACTTCAGCCAGGCGCTCGTGCGTACCGACGTCGACCCAACAGCCACCATAGTGCTCGCCACTCACCTGTCCTGCCGCCATGGCCTCACGCAGCAGCGGCGCCAGCTTGAAAGCGCCCGGCGCAGAGCCGGCGAACAGACGCGGATGCAGCACGGCGAGACCGCTGTAGGTCAGCCGCTCGCCTGTCGCCTCGCCGTCATGCACCTGGCCAGCCGCGAGAATGAAATCACCCTGCGGGTGATGGGTCGGGTTATCCACCAGCACCAGATGCGCCAGACCGACAAGCGGCTGGCGCAGCGCGGCGAAGGCGTAGTCGGTGAAGACATCGCCATTGACCACCAGAAACGGCTCAGCGCCCAGCAGCGGCAGCGCCTTGAAGATGCCGCCACCGGTCTCCAGCGGCTCGCCTTCGGCGGAATAGACGATATGCACGCCAAAGCGCGCGCCATCGCCCAGATAATCCTCGATCTGCTGGCCTAGCCAGGCATGGTTGATCACCAGCTCGGTGAAGCCCGCAGCAGCCAGGGCGCGGATGTGGTACTCGATCAACGGCACACCCGCCGCCTTTACCAGCGGCTTGGGCGTATGCAGGGTCAATGGCCGCATGCGCTCGCCCTTACCCGCCGCGAGGATCATCGCCTTCATGCACGTGCCCCTTCATCTTTCGCCAGGCTGGCGAACAGCTCACCCAGCTCGGCGAGCTCCGGCCGACGCGCCAAAACGGCCTCTATATAAGAGAAGAAACGCGGTACGTCGCCCAGGTACTTGGGCTTGCCATCGCGGTGACAGATGCGCGCGAAGATACCGATGACCTTGAGGTGGCGCTGCACGCCCATCAGGTCGCTGGCCCGTAGAAAGTCGTCGAGCGATGCCTGCACCGGAATACCCGCCGCCTTGGCGCGCTCCCAGTACCCGTGCAGCCAGTCCTGCACGCGCGCCTCGGGCCAGCTGAGGAATGCATCCTTGAACAGACAGGTGATGTCGTAGGTGACCGGGCCGTTGACGGCATCCTGAAAATCCAGCACGCCGGGGTTAGGCGCGCTCTGCATCAGGTTGCGCGGCATGAAATCGCGATGTACCACCACCTTGGGCTGTTCCAGGGCGCTGTCGATCAACAACCGACTGATGCGCTGCCAGGCGGCCTCCTGCTCGGCGGTAAAGCTGTATCCCAGGTGGCGCTGTACGTACCACTCGGGAAACAACTGCAACTCACGCCGCAGCAACGCCTCATCGTAATGCGGCAGATGGCTGTCGAGCGGCAAGCGCTGCTGCCGGAGCAAGGCCTCGATGGCATCGTCGAACAGTTGGTCGGCGTTGTGCTCGTTGATCACATCCAGATAGGTCTGGCGGCCCAGGTCATCGAGAATCAGGAAGCCCTGCTCAAGATCGGCAGCCAATACCTGTGGCACATGCACACCTGCACTAGCCAGCAAGGCCGCAATACGGACGAACGGCTCGCAGTTCTCCTGGGGCGGTGGCGCATCCATCAGAATCAGGCTGCGCTCACCGGCCTGCCAACGAAAATAGCGGCGAAAGCTGGCGTCGCTGCTGGCGGGAGTGAGCTCGGCCTCCGGGACCGCTCCCCAGTCGCGTGCTGCGAACAGGAGGGGCAGTTGCTCGGCGAGCCATGTTTGCAGCTGTTGCAGACGTACATCGTGTTCAGACATCGAGGGGTCTCCGACGGCGCTAGCCGTTGCGCGGGTCATGCTTTATTATCCAGCATCTTTTTCAGCCCATCGAGAGGCGTGCGGCCCCTGGGCCGATAGCGCGCAGGAAGCCCGGACTAACAAGATGGCAGTAAAATACCCCGCGTTCCGCAAGAAATTCCCGCTGCTGGTCACCGGCAGCCTCCTGGCCTTACAGCCCGCGTTTAGCCTACAGTCCTTTGCCGCCGAGCAATACGATTGCCAGGCATCGCCCACGGGCGGCTGGGCCTGCGCGCCGAAATCGGCGGCCAGCGCCCTGCCTCCGCGTCCAGTGCACAGCCGCGATGCTGTCAGCTCGGGTGGCACCACCAGCGAGGCGGTAGCCAAGCAGGATGCTGCCCCGGTGCTGGTCACCGAGAGCAAGGGCCGTGCCCTTACCTCGCGCAGCCCCGATTACAGTCACTTGGACTGGGTCCCGCGCGATAAGTTGACTGCAGCACAGTTGGCCGAGGCTGGCCCTTACTGTGCAGGCGCCTATGTCGAGCCGCTGCGTCCGGGCATGGATGACACCACGCCGCTGGACGAGTCGCCGATGTTCGTTTCCGCCAAAGCCTCGCGCTTCGAGCAGGAAAAGCAGATCGCTACCCTCGCCGGTGATGTCGTCCTGCGCCAATCCGGCATGCAAGTCGAGGCCGACGAAGCCAGCCTGCACCAGACGGAAAACCGTGGCGAACTGGTCGGCAACGTACGCCTGCGCGACAAGGGCATGCTGGTGGTCGGCGACCGTGCTGAACTGCAGCTGGATAATGGTGAAGCCCGTATCGACAATGCCGAATACGTGATGCACCAGGCCCACGTGCGTGGTAGCGCGCTCTACGCCAAGCGCGAAGAGACCGCGATCATCCGCCTCAAGGATGGCACCTATACCCGTTGCGAGCCGGGCGACAACGCCTGGCACCTGAAAGGCAACAACGTCACTCTGAACCCGGCGACCGGCTTCGGCACCGCCACCAACGTGACGCTGCGGGTCAAGGACATTCCGGTGTTCTACACCCCGTACATCTACTTCCCGATCGACGACCGTCGCCAGTCCGGCTTCCTGCCGCCAAGCATCGGCACGTCGAGCGGCAACGGTTTCTCGCTGCAAACGCCGTACTACTTCAACCTGGCGCCGAACTACGACGCCACGCTGTACCCGACCTATATGGCCAAACGCGGCCTGCTGATGGAAGGTGAGTTCCGCTACCTGACCGAGAGCAGCGAAGGCCAGGTCGGCGGCGCATGGCTGAACGACAGCGAAGACGAGCGCAAGCTGCAGTCCGAGTACGAAGACCAGCGCTGGATGTACAGCTGGCAGCACAAGCAGGGCCTGAACTCGCGCCTGCTCGCCGAAGTCGACTACACCGATATCAGCGACCCGTACTACTTCCAGGATCTCGATACCGATCTGGGCATCGACAAGCAAACCTACGTAGACCAGCGCGGCACGCTGACCTATCGCGGTGACAGCTATACCGCACGCCTGAACGTGCATGCATACGAACTGGCTAACATCACTGATGTGACGCCGTATGATCGTCTGCCGCAGATCACCCTGGATGGCAAACTGCCGTTCAATCCGGGTGGCCTGGACTTCACCTATGGCACCGAATACGTGCGCTTTGATCGCAACCTGCGCTCGGGCTTCTTCACTGACAAAGACGGGGTAACCGGCCGGCCGCAAGACCTCTGGTACGACGAACGTCTGACCGGACTGGACCGTGCAGATGGTGAACGTCTGCACCTGGAGCCAGGCGTTGCTCTGCCACTGAACTGGAACTGGGGTTTCATCAAGCCTCAAGTCAAGTACCTGCAGACGCAGTACCAGGTAAACCTCGACGGTCAAGGCAAGGCAGATCTGGCAACCAATGACCCCGAAAGCCAGTGGTTCGGTGTCGACTACAAGCGCTCGCCCAACCGTGGCGTTGGCCTGCTCAGCGTTGACAGCGGCCTGTATTTCGACCGCAACACCCAGCTGTTCGGCAAAGATTTCCGCCAGACCCTGGAACCGCGTGCGTTCTACCTCTATGTGCCGGAAGAAGACCAGACCGACATCCCGGTGTTCGATACGGGCGAGCCGACCTTCAGCTACGCCTCGCTGTGGCGTGAAAACCGCTTCAGTGGCAAGGACCGCATCGGCGACGAGAACAAGCTGTCGCTAGGCGTGACCAGCCGCTGGATCGAGCCTAACGGCTTCGAGCGCCAGCGTTTCAGCATCGGCCAGGCATTCTACTTCGAAGACCGCAAGGTTCAACTGCCGGGTATCGACTACCGTACCCGCCAAGAAGCTACCGCCGATGTGTCGCCTTATGCGCTGGAGTACCTGTATCGCTTCAATCGCGACTGGCGTTTCTCGTCCACCTTCAACTGGGATCCGGACCAACACGCCACCCGCTCGGGCAGCGCGATGTTCCACTACCAGCCAGAAGCCAATCCGGGCAAGATCGTCAACTTCGGCTATCGCTATCGTAACGACACCGTGCGTTATGACCGTGACAGCGGTACCTGGACCACCAACCCGGACTACGGTAACGAGACCCTTGCCGACGGCTCGCCGAACCCCAACTACATCAAGAACTACTACAAGATCGACCAGCATGACTTCTCCGTCATCTGGCCGC
This sequence comes from Pseudomonas sp. YY-1, assembly GCF_002843095.1. NCBI lineage: Bacteria > Pseudomonadati > Pseudomonadota > Gammaproteobacteria > Pseudomonadales > Pseudomonadaceae > Pseudomonas > Pseudomonas sp. YY-1. Next base: position 41,383 of record NZ_PJLX01000004.1, read on the forward strand.
TGGCTCCGCAGTGGAGCCTGATCTCGCGCTGGCAGTACGACTATGGCCGCAACCGTACTCTCGAAGCCTTCGGTGGTTTCGAATACGACAGCTGCTGCTGGAAGCTGCGCCTGATCAACCGCTACTGGATCGATTACGACGAAGTCAGCCTCGACCCATCGCGCAACGACGAGCCGGACCGCGGCATCTTCCTGCAGATCGTCCTCAAGGGCCTCGGCGGCGTTGTTGGCAACAAGGTGGAAACTTTCCTCGACCAAGGCATTCAAGGTTACCGTGAACGTGAAGACCAAGCTTTCTGATCGCCTGCGCCCCCTGCTGTTGGGCGCAGCACTGCTGGCAGCAACGGCTCAGGCCCAGGTTCGCCCACTGGATCGCGTCGTGGCCATCGTCGACAACGACGTGGTCATGCAGAGCCAACTCGACGCTCGCCTGCGTGAAGTGCAACAAACCATCGACAAGCGCGGCGGCTCCCTGCCTCCTGGCAACGTACTCAGCCAGCAGGTGCTCGAGCGCCTGATCATCGAGAACATCCAGCTGCAGATCGGCGACCGCTCCGGCATTCGCATCACCGACGAAGAACTGAACCAGGCCATGGGCACCATCGCTCAGCGCAATGGCATGAGCCTGGAGCAGTTCCGTGAAGCACTGGCACGCGACGGTCTGTCCTATGCCGATGCACGTGACCAGGTGCGTCGCGAGATGGTCATCAGCCGTGTGCGCCAGCGCCGCGTGGCCGAACGCATTCAGGTTACCGATCAGGAAGTGCAGAACTTCCTCGCTTCCGACCTGGGCAAGATGCAGCTGTCGGAAGAATTCCGTCTGGCCAACATCCTGATTCCGGTTTCCGAAGGTGCGTCCTCCAGCGAAATCCAGACGGCCGACCGTCAGGCGCAGGAGGTTTATCAGCAACTGCAGCAAGGCGCGGACTTCGCCCAACTGGCTGTCTCTCGCTCTGCCAGCGAGAACGCCCTGGAAGGCGGTGAAATGGGCTGGCGTAAAGCGGGCCAGCTGCCTCCGCCGTTCGACAACATGATCAGCCAACTGAACCCGGGCGAGGTTACCGAGCCGGTGCGTACGCCGGGCGGTTTCATCATCCTCAAGCTGATCGAGAAGCGCGGCGGCGAAACCCAGGTGCGCGACGAAGTACACGTGCGCCACATTCTGATCAAGCCCAGCGAAATTCGCAGCGAAGAAGAAACCCGTCGCCTGGTCGAGCGCCTGTATCAGCGCATCATCGATGGCGAGGACTTCGCTGAGCTGGCGAAGAGCTTCTCCGAAGATCCGGGCTCTGCGCTCAACGGCGGCGACCTGAACTGGATCGACCCGAACGCACTGGTGCCCGAATTCCGCGAGGTGATGAACAACACCCCAAGCGGCGAGCTGTCCAAGCCATTCAAGAGCCCTTACGGCTGGCATGTGCTGGAAGTCATGGGCCGCCGCGCCACTGACAGCAGCGCGCAGTTCCGCGAGCAACAAGCCGTTAACGTGCTGCGCAACCGCAAGTACGACGAGGAGCTGCAGGCCTGGCTGCGCCAGATCCGCGACGAAGCCTACGTCGAGACCAAGCTGTAACAGCGTCATCGCGTACGAAAGCCCGGTCCTGTGCCGGGCTTTTTCGTTATTGGCTCGGCAGCGTAAACTGACGCCCCCGCGCCCACACAGAGAGCGACCATGACTGCGCAGCAATGCTTTGCCATCACCCCAGGCGAGCCCGCCGGCATCGGCCCCGATCTCTGCCTGCTGCTGGCCCAACAGGCCCAGCCTGCGCCACTGGTCGCCATCGCAAGTCGCGAGCTACTGGCGGACCGCGCAAAACAATTGGGGCTGACTATCGAGTTGCTTACCGTCAGCCCGCAGCACTGGCCAGACAAGCCCGCAGCAGCGGGCGCTCTTTATGTCTGGGATACGCCGCTGGCTGCCCCCGCAACCCCAGGCAAACTGACACCCGCCAACGCCGCCTACGTACTGGAAACCCTCACCCGCGCAGGCCTAGGCTGTATGGATGGGACATTTGCCGGAATGATCACCGCCCCCGTGCACAAAGGTGTGATCAACGAAGCGGGCATCGCCTTCTCCGGCCACACCGAGTTTCTCGCCGAGCTGACCCACACCGAGCAGGTGGTGATGATGCTGGCAACCCGCGGCTTACGTGTGGCGCTGGTCACCACCCATTTGCCCCTGAAGGACGTTGCAGCCGCTATCACAGCCGAGCGCCTGGAACGCGTCACGCGCATCCTGCATACAGATCTACAAGGTAAATTCGGTATCGCCCAACCGCGCATTCTGGTCTGCGGGCTCAACCCCCACGCCGGCGAAGGCGGCCATCTGGGTCGCGAGGAAATCGAGATCATCGAGCCGACGCTGGAACGCCTGCGCACGGAAGGCATGAACCTGATCGGCCCGCTGCCGGCCGACACCCTGTTCACCCCGAAGTATCTCGAACAGGCCGATGCGGTATTGGCCATGTACCACGACCAGGGCCTGCCGGTGCTCAAGTTCAAGGGCTTCGGCGCCGCGCTGAATGTCACCCTGGGCCTGCCGATCATCCGCACCTCGGTGGATCATGGCACCGCGCTGGACCTGGCCGGCACTGGCAAGGTCGACATCGGCAGCCTGCAAGTGGCGCTGGAGACCGCCTACCAGATGGCCGCCAGCGGCACGACATGAGCCGCTGAGGCCACGGCCCGCGCCCGCGACGCCATTCGCTGGTAGACTGTGCGACTTTCTTTTTTGCATCCAGCCTCGAGCAACACGACTCGGGGCGTTGCGCGGAGCCGTACATGTCCGAATACCAACACCGCGCGCGCAAGCGCTTCGGCCAGAACTTCCTGCATGATGCCGGGGTAATCGACCGTATCCTGCGCGCCATTCGCGCCAAGGAAGATGAACGCCTGCTGGAGATCGGCCCAGGTCAGGGCGCCATTACCGAGGGTTTGCTCGGCAGCGGCGCGCAGCTCGACGTGATCGAACTCGACCTCGACCTGATCCCCATCCTGCAAAACAAGTTCGGCGACAATCCGCGTTTTCGCCTGAATCAGGGCGACGCGCTGAAATTCGACTTCGCCCGCCTCGACGCGCCACCACGCAGCCTGCGCGTTGTCGGCAACCTGCCCTACAACATCTCCACGCCGCTGATTTTCCACCTGCTGGATAACGCACCGCTGATTCGCGACATGCACTTCATGCTGCAAAAGGAAGTGGTCGAGCGCATGGCCGCAGGCCCGGGCGGCGGCGATTGGGGGCGGCTGTCGATCATGGTGCAATACCACTGCCGCGTGGAACACCTGTTCAACGTCGGCCCCGGCGCTTTCAACCCGCCGCCCAAGGTCGACTCGGCCATCGTGCGCCTGGTGCCGCATGAGACCTTGCCGCACCCCGCCAAGGACCACCGCTTGCTCGAACGCGTCGTGCGCGAAGCCTTCAATCAGCGCCGCAAGACCCTGCGCAACACGCTCAAGCAGTTGATGCCAGCCGATGCCATCGAGGCCGCGGGGGTCGACGGCAGCCTGCGCCCCGAGCAACTGGATCTGGCCGCCTTCGTCCGCCTGGCCGACCAACTGGCTCTACAGCCCTCTGCTGCGCAGGACTAAACTGCAATCACGCCCAACGGATCATTCGCATGTCCGACCCTCGTTATCAGATCGACGTCAGCGTCACCACCCGCTATCTGGCAGCGCAGTCGCAGCCGGAGCAGAGCCGCTACGCGTTCTCCTACACCGTGACCATCGTCAATAACGGCGAGCTGCCGGCTCAGCTGTTGTCGCGCCACTGGATCATCACTGACGGCGACGGTCGCGTGCAGGAAGTGCGCGGCGCCGGCGTGATCGGCCAGCAACCGCATATCGAGCCCGGCGCCAGCCACACCTACAGTAGCGGAACGGTCATGACTACCCAGGTCGGCACCATGCAGGGCAGCTACCAGATGCTCGCCGAAGACGGCAAACGCTTCGATGCGAGCATCGCGCCGTTCCGTCTGGCTGTGCCAGGGGCCCTTCACTGATGGCGGTGTATGCCGTCGGCGACCTGCAGGGTTGCCTCAAACCGCTCCAGTGCCTGCTCGAGCAAGCGTCTTTCGATCCCACGCATGACCAGTTGTGGCTGGTGGGCGACCTGGTCAACCGTGGCCCGCAGTCGCTGGAAACCCTGCGTTTCCTCTACTCCATCCGCCAGGCGGTCACCTGCGTGCTGGGCAACCACGACCTGCACTTGCTGGCGGTGGCGCACAACATCGAGCGCCTGAAGAAGGGCGATACCCTGCGCGAGATTCTCGATGCGCCGGATCGCAACGACCTGCTCGACTGGCTGCGCATGCAGAAACTGGTGCACCACGACGCCGAGCGCAAGGTGACCTTGGTGCATGCCGGCATCCCGCCGCACTGGACACTGAGCAAGGCGCTGCGCCGCGCCGCTGAAGTCGAAGAGGCACTGCGTGACGATGCTCGTCTGCCGCTGTTTCTCGATGGCATGTACGGTAACGAGCCGGCCAAGTGGAACAAGGAACTGCACGGCGTGACCCGCCTGCGGGTGATCACCAACTATTTCACCCGCATGCGCTTCTGCAAGGCCGACGGCACCCTGGACCTCAAGAGCAAGGAAGGCGTCGGCAGCGCACCGTCCGGCTTCGCACCCTGGTTCAGCTACCCACAGCGCAAGATGCGCGGCGAGAAGATCATCTTCGGCCACTGGGCAGCACTGGAGGGCAACTGCCCGGAACCAGGCCTCTACGCGCTGGATACCGGCTGCGTCTGGGGCGGCGCGATGACCCTGCTCGATGTCGATAGCGGCGCACTTCACCGCTGCACCTGTCCCAAAGAATAAGCCCGCCACCCACCTGGTAAAGGTCCCCGAACATGAGCGAATTCAAGCGTATCTCCCCGCAACAGGCGCAAGAACTGCGCAACCAGGGCGCCGTCGTGGTCGACATTCGCGACCCACAGAGCTTCGCCAATGGTCATATCAGCGGCTCGCGCCACCTCGACAACCACTCGCTGCATGACTTCATCACTCAGGCCGACCTCGACGCGCCACTGATCGTTTCCTGCTACCACGGCAACTCCAGCCAGGGAGCCGCGGCCTACTTGGTCGGTCAGGGTTTTTCCGAGGTTTATAGCCTCGATGGTGGTTTCGAGTTGTGGCATGCCACCTACCCGAGCGAAACCGCGCAAAGCAGCGAAGAATAAATTTCTTCAGCCGGCAGGCCGCGCCCGCTCTGGCCTGCCGCCCTTTCCCGACGCACGGTAACATCCCGTTATCGTTGTCCCGCCCTTGACGCTCTGCAGAACGAACTATTCTGTTACTCAGGCCATCCCACTGAAGGTAGAGCCGGCAAACCGGCATCGGGCCATCGGTAACGACTTTTGGGTTTTGGGGGATTCTTCCCGACTTGTATCCGAGCCGGGGTTACCCAGCACCTGCACGCACGACCGATCCCGAGCCAGCTTTCAGCATCGAGCGAGGTGAAGTCATGAGCATTTTCAGTCACTTCCAACAACGTTTCGAGGCGACCCGCCAGGAGGAGTACTCGCTGCAGGAGTACCTCGAACTGTGCAAACAGGATCGCAGCGCCTACGCCACTGCGGCCGAACGCCTGCTGATGGCCATTGGTGAACCTGAGTTGCTGGACACCTCCAGCGACTCCCGGCTGTCACGCATATTCTCCAACAAGGTCATCCGCCGCTATCCGGCCTTTGCCGACTTCCACGGCATGGAAGAGTGCATCGACCAGATCGTCTCCTACTTCCGCCATGCTGCTCAGGGCCTGGAAGAGAAGAAACAGATCCTTTATCTGCTCGGCCCGGTGGGTGGCGGCAAATCCTCGCTGGCCGAGAAACTCAAGCAACTGATGGAGAAGGTGCCCTTCTACGCCATCAAGGGCTCACCGGTGTTCGAGTCGCCGCTGGGGCTGTTCAACGCCACCGAAGACGGCGCCATTCTCGAAGAGGACTATGGCATCCCGCGCCGTTACGTCAGTTCGATCATGTCACCGTGGGCCACCAAGCGCCTTCAGGAGTTCGGTGGCGACATCAGCCAGTTCCGCGTGGTCAAACTCTACCCCTCGATCCTCAATCAGATCGCCGTGGCCAAGACCGAGCCGGGCGACGAGAACAACCAGGACATCTCCGCCCTGGTCGGCAAGGTGGACATCCGCAAGCTGGAGGAGTACCCGCAGAACGACGCCGATGCCTACAGCTACTCGGGCGCGCTATGCCGGGCCAACCAGGGCCTGATGGAATTCGTCGAGATGTTCAAGGCACCGATCAAGGTGCTTCACCCGCTGCTGACCGCCACCCAGGAAGGCAACTACAACAGCACCGAAGGCCTCGGTGCCATCCCCTACAGCGGCATTCTGCTGGCCCACTCCAACGAATCGGAATGGCACAGCTTCCGTAACAACAAGAACAACGAGGCCTTCATTGATCGTATCTACATCGTCAAGGTGCCGTACTGCCTGCGCGTGACCGACGAGATCAAGATCTACGACAAGCTGTTGATCAACAGCTCGCTGGCCAAGGCCCATTGCGCGCCGGACACCCTGAAGATGCTTGCCCAGTTCTCCACCCTCTCGCGCCTGAAAGAGCCGGAGAACTCCAACATCTACTCGAAGATGCGCGTCTACGACGGCGAGAATCTCAAGGACACCGACCCGAAAGCCAAATCGATCCAGGAGTACCGTGACAGCGCCGGCGTCGACGAGGGCATGAATGGCCTGTCGACCCGCTTCGCCTTCAAGATCCTGTCCAAGGTGTTCAACTTCGACCCGCACGAAGTGGCCGCCAACCCGGTGCACCTGCTCTACGTACTGGAGCAGCAGATCGAGCAGGAACAGTTCCCGGCCGAAGTGCGCGAGCGCTACCTGCGCTACATCAAGGAATACCTGGCACCGCGCTACATCGAGTTCATCGGCAAGGAAATCCAGACCGCTTACCTGGAGTCCTACAGCGAGTACGGGCAGAACATCTTCGACCGCTATGTGCTGTACGCCGACTTCTGGATTCAGGATCAGGAATACCGCGACCCCGAAACCGGCGAGATCCTCAACCGCGTCGCCCTCAACGAGGAGCTGGAGAAGATCGAGAAGCCGGCCGGCATCAGCAACCCGAAGGACTTCCGCAACGAGATCGTCAACTTCGTGCTGCGCGCCCGCGCCAACAACAACGGCAAGAACCCCACCTGGCTCAGCTACGAGAAACTGCGGGTGGTGATCGAGAAGAAGATGTTCTCCAACACCGAGGACCTGCTCCCGGTCATCAGCTTCAACGCCAAGGGCAGCAAGGAGGATCAGCAGAAGCACAACGACTTCGTCAAACGCATGGTCGAACGCGGCTACACCGAGAAGCAGGTACGCCTGCTATCGGAGTGGTACCTGCGGGTTCGCAAGTCTCAGTAAGCCCTGTCCGGCGCGCGCCGCGTGCCGGGTCATTCGCTGCCTGCCTGTGGCTATGGGCAGGCTAGGGAGACGTCATGAGCTACGTGATCGACCGACGCCTGAATGGCAAAAACAAGAGCACGGTGAACCGCCAGCGCTTTTTGCGGCGTTACCGTGAACACATCAAGAAGGCGGTGGAGGAAGCCGTCAGCCGGCGCTCCATCACCGACATGGAGCACGGCGAGCAGATCAGCATTCCCGGCCGCGATATCGACGAGCCGGTGCTGCATCACGGTCGCGGCGGCAGGCAGACCACCGTTCATCCAGGCAACAAGGAATTCACCACTGGCGAACGCATCCCGCGCCCTCAGGGTGGCGGCGGTGGGCGTGGCAGCGGCAAGGCGAGCAACTCCGGCGAAGGCATGGACGAGTTCGTGTTCCAGATCACCCAGGAGGAATTTCTCGACTTCATGTTCGAGGATCTGGAGCTGCCAAACCTGGTCAAGCGCCACCTCACCGGTGCGGAAACTTTCAAGACCGTACGCGCCGGCATCAGCAACGAAGGCAACCCCTCGCGTATCAACATCGTCCGCACCCTGCGTTCGGCTCACGCACGGCGCATCGCCCTGTCCGGCTCCAGCCGCGCCAAGCTGCGCGAAGCCAAGGCCGAACTGGAGCGACTGCGACGTGAAGAGCCGGACAACTTCGGCGATATCCAGGCCATTCAGGAGGAAATTGAACGACTCAGTGCACGCATTCATCGTGTGCCGTTTCTCGACACCTTCGATCTCAAGTACAACCTGCTGACCAAACAGCCCAACCCCAGCTCCAAGGCAGTGATGTTCTGCCTGATGGACGTGTCCGGCTCCATGACCCAGGCCACCAAGGACGTGGCCAAGCGCTTCTTCATCCTCCTGTACCTGTTCCTCAAGCGCAATTACGACAAGATCGACGTGGTGTTCATCCGTCACCACACCAGCGCCAAGGAAGTGGACGAGGAGGAGTTCTTCTACTCCCGCGAGACCGGCGGCACCATCGTATCCAGCGCCCTGAAGCTGATGCAGGAGGTCATGGCCGAGCGCTACCCGATCAACGAGTGGAACATCTACGCCGCCCAGGCGTCGGACGGCGACAACTGGAACGACGATTCACCGGTGTGCAGGGATATATTGATCAACCAGATCATGCCGTTCGTGCAGTACTTCACCTACGTCGAGATCACCCCACGTGAGCATCAGGCGCTGTGGTTCGAGTACGAACAGGTGGCCGAGGCCTTCGCCGACAGCTTCGCCCAGCAGCAACTGGTGTCCGCCGCGGACATCTACCCGGTGTTCCGCGAACTGTTCCAGCGTCGCCTGGTGAGCTGAGGGCCAAGCCATGAATGCCAGTACGAGAAAGCGCGAGCCAATCTCCACCGGCTCGGAATGGACCTTCGACCTGATCCGCCAGTACGACAAGGAGATCGCGCGCATCGCCGAGCGCTATGCGCTGGATACCTACCCCAACCAGATCGAGGTGATCACCGCCGAGCAGATGATGGATGCCTACGCCTCGGTCGGCATGCCGCTGGGCTACCACCACTGGTCATACGGCAAGCATTTCCTTTCCACCGAGAAAGGCTACAAGCGCGGGCAGATGGGCCTGGCCTACGAGATCGTGATCAACTCCGACCCATGCATCGCCTACCTGATGGAGGAGAACACCATCTGCATGCAGGCGCTGGTGATCGCCCACGCCTGCTACGGCCACAACAGTTTCTTCAAGGGCAATTACCTGTTCCGCACCTGGACCGACGCCAGCTCGATCATCGATTACCTGGTGTTCGCCAAGCAGTACATCATGCAGTGCGAGGAACGCTACGGCATCGACGCGGTGGAAGAGCTGCTCGACTCCTGCCATGCCCTGATGAACTACGGGGTAGACCGCTACAAGCGCCCCTACCCTATCTCCGCCGAGGAGGAGCGCCGGCGCCAGAAGGAGCGCGAGGAACACCTGCAGAAGCAGATCAACGACCTGTGGCGCACCATCCCCAAGAACGCCGACAAGGCCGGCGAGAAAGACAACAAGCGCTTCCCCGCCGAGCCGCAGGAGAACATCCTCTACTTTCTGGAAAAACACGCCCCTCTGCTGGAGCCCTGGCAGCGCGAAGTGATCCGCATCGTGCGCAAGATCGCCCAGTACTTCTACCCGCAACGCCAGACCCAGGTGATGAACGAAGGCTGGGCCACCTTCTGGCACTACACGCTGATGAACGACCTGTACGACGAAGGCCTGGTCACCGACGGCTTCATGATGGAGTTCCTGCAGTCGCACACCAGCGTGGTCTACCAGCCGCCTTTCGACAGCCCCTACTACAGCGGCATCAATCCCTACGCGCTGGGCTTCGCCATGTACCGCGACATCCGTCGTATCTGCGAGGAGCCCACCGAGGAGGACAAGCACTGGTTCCCCGACATCGCTGGCAGCGACTGGCTGACCACGCTCAAGTTCGCCATGAACAGCTTCAAGGATGAGAGCTTCATCCTGCAGTTCCTCTCGCCCAAGGTGATTCGCGACTTCAAGCTGTTCGGCATTCTCGACGACGACCAGAAGGACGAACTGCTGGTGCCGGCCATTCATGACGAACCGGGCTACCGCACCATCCGTGAGCTGCTCGCCGCGCAGTACAACCTGGGCAACCGCGAGCCCAACGTGCAGATCTGGAACATCGACCGCCGCGGCGACCGCTCGCTGACCCTGCGCCATCAGCAGCACGACCGCAAACCACTGGGCGATTCCACCAGCGAGGTGCTCAAGCACCTGCATCGGCTGTGGGGCTTCGATATTCATCTGGAGGTCTGCCAGGGTGACCAGTTGATCACCACCCAGCATGTGCCACCACGCGGCAGCTCGGAGGGCGACAGCGAATACCCGAGACTGGACCTGATCATTCCACCGATTTGATCGGCAGCTGGAGCGCACGCCCAGCTGCCGAACATTGCCACGTCTTAGCGCGATAAGCCTGCGCACACGACGCGCCCCATCTCGATCTTCGGTATCCTCTGCGCTCAGTGGAGGAACACACATGCAGATCTACACAGTCGGCGGCGCGGTACGTGATCGCCTGCTCGGCCGTCCCATCAGTGAAGTGGACTGGGTCGTGGTCGGCGCCAGCGCCGAACAGATGCTCGAACTCGGCTATCGCCCGGTGGGCGCCGATTTCCCGGTGTTCCTGCACCCGCAAACGGGCGAGGAATACGCCCTGGCCCGCACCGAGCGCAAGAGCGGGCGCGGCTATGGCGGCTTCACCTTCCACGCCAGCCCCGACGTCACCCTGGAACAGGACCTGATCCGCCGCGACCTGACCGTCAATGCCATGGCCGAAGACAATCACGGCAACCTGATCGACCCCTATGGCGGCCAGCAAGACCTCGAGGCCCGCATCCTGCGCCACGTTTCCCCGGCATTTGCCGAAGATCCGCTGCGTGTCCTGCGCGTCGCCCGCTTCGCCGCGCGCTACGCGCCGCTTGGTTTCAGCGTGGCGCCGGAGACCCTCGAGCTGATGCGCCAGCTGGCCGAGTCCGGCGAACTGAGCCACCTAACTGCCGAGCGCAGCTGGAAGGAAATATCCCGCGCATTGATGGAGCCGCGCCCAGATGTGTTCGTCCAGGTGCTGCGCGACTGCGGCGCACTGGCCGCCCTGCTGCCGGAAGTGGACGCTCTATTCGGTGTGCCGCAACCGCAAGCTCATCACCCGGAAATAGATACCGGCGTGCACGTGCTCAGCGTGCTGCGCCAGTGCGCGGAGCATGACCAGCCGCTGAACGTGCGCTGGGCCAGCCTGCTGCATGACGTGGGTAAAGGTCTGACGCCCGAGGATGAGTGGCCACGGCATATTGCCCATGAGCACAAGGGGCTGCCACTGATCCAGGCGATCAATGGACGCTGCAAGGCACCCCGTGACTGCGCCGAGCTGGCACTGCTGGTCGGCGAGCTCCACACCCACGGCCACCGCGCGCTGGAGCTGCGCCCGTCAACATTGCTGGAGCTGCTACAACGCTTTGACGTGTTCCGCCGCCCGCAGCGCTTCGCCGAGTTCGTCGCCGCCTGCGAGATGGATGCTCGCGGACGCCTGGGTCTGGAGCAACGCGACTATCCACAGGCCGCTTATCTGCTGGGCGCCGCCGAGGCTGCACGGCAAGTGCCGGTCAAACCGCTGCTGGAGAAGGGATTCAAGGGTGCAGAGTTGGGCGAAGCGCTCAATCGCGAGCGCCTGCAGGCGCTCAAGGCCTACAAGGATCAATAGCCTTGTAGGAGCCGCGCCTCGCGGCGAATCGTGGCCAAGCCGCAGATTTTTCTGAACGGCCACAATCACTTTCGCCCCGGGGCGGGGCTCCTACACTGATATGTGCGGTTAAACAGAGGCCAGCAACTCAGCCGGCGTCAGCTCGGCGCCACGCCACTGGAAAGCAGCAGGCCACAGCTGCTGATCGATCTGTGCCGAAGCCCACAACTGCGCGAACGAACGGCCGTCGACTGGGTGGCACACGTCCGGCGCCAGCAAGGCCAGCGGCCAGAGCACGAAGGCGTTCTTGAGAATTTCCGCGCGCGGCAGGATCAGGCCGTTGAAATTGCCGACCTGCTCGCCGTATAGCAGCACGTCGATGTCCAGCGGCAAACCCTTGCGGTCCGGCGCGTAGCGGCCATTGTCGGCTTCGATGAATTTCAGCCGGCGGTCCAGCTCCAGCAGCGGCAGCTCCGTCTCGCCGACCACCACCAGATTGAAGAAGTTACCGCTCTTGATACCCACGGCATGGCTCTCGAATACCGGCGAGCAGCGCATGTCGCTGAGCAGCCCCGCCAACGCGTCGAGGCCCGCAACCAGGTGAGCCTCGCGCTCGATATTGCTGCCGAGGCCGAGAAAGACGCGTGTCAGAGGCATCCGCGCTCGATCTCCACGCCCACGCCGTCACGGGCGGCTGGCACCGCGCCGGGCTTGGTCAGCTTCAGACGCATCCAAGGAATGTTGAACTCGTCCATCAGGGTCTGCACCAGGCGTTCAGCGAAAGTCTCGACCAGGATGAACTGCGACTCGGCCGCGAAGGCTTGAATGCGCGTGGAGACGCTGGCGTAGTCGAGCGCCAGGTTGAGGTCGTCGCCGGCTGCCGCTGGGCGGTTATCCCAGCCCATCTGCAGGTCCAGACGCAGGCACTGGCGAATGTCGCGCTCCCAATCGTAGGCGCCGATCACCGTGTCGACCTCCAGCCCCTCGATAAATACTCTGTCCACCGCACTCTCCGCGCCACGACAAGGGCGCTGCACCTCGTTAGAATCGGCCCACCCCATGCCCTGGAATGGCCACCATGTTCTGGCTTCTGGCAATCCTTGCCTACCTGCTCGGTTCGTTGTCCTTCGCCATCCTGCTCAGCCGACTTGCAGGCGGGCCAGACCCGCGCGCCAGTGGTTCGGGCAACCCCGGCGCCACCAACATGCTGCGCGTCGCCGGCAAGAAGCTCGCCGTGATGACGCTGATCGGCGACCTGCTCAAGGGCCTGCTACCAATCCTGATCGCCAAGCTGCTTGGCCTGAGCCTGCATCAGCAAGCCTGGATCGGCCTGGCTGCCGTGATCGGCCATCTCTACCCGCTGTACTTCCGCTTTCGCGGCGGCAAGGGCGTAGCCACTGCCGCCGGCATGCTGCTTGGCCTCTATCCACCGGCGGCCCTGCTCGCTCTGGCGGCCTGGGCGCTGGTATTCCTGCTGACCCGCACCAGCTCGCTGGCCTCGCTGATCGCCACGCCGCTGACGCTTCCTCTGCTTGCATGGCAACAACCGGCTGCCTTGCTGCCAGCCTGCGTGCTGACCGGGTTGATCGTCTGGCGCCACCGTCACAATCTGCGCGACCTTTTCGCCGGACGCGAACGGCGTTTTTGACTGAAAAACAAAACCTGTAGGAGCGAGCTCTGCTCGCGAACCGAAAAGCTTCGCGAGCAGAGCTCGCTCCTACGCGTAAATTCCAACGAGAACTCAAATCGCCGGCAGCGACTCCATCGGCCAGCGCGCCTGCACCTTGATCGCCAGATCCTCATGCTGCCCGGCCAGCAAGCGCTGGCAACCGGCATAGGCGATCATCGCGCCGTTGTCGGTGCAGAAACGCGGCCGCGCGTAGAACACCTTGCCCTTCATCTCGCCCAACATGCGCTCCAGATGCTCACGCAGCGCCTTGTTGGCACTCACGCCACCAGCGATCACCAGGCTGTTCAGCCCGCTCTGCTTGAGCGCACGTTTGCACTTGATGGTCAGAGTCTCAACCACCGCCTGCTGGAAGGCCAGCGCGATGTCGCGACGGGCTTGGTCGAGGTCGTCGTCACTATTACGGCATTGCTGCCAGGTATTGAGTGCAAAGGTCTTCAGACCACTGAAACTGAAATCCAGGCCCGGGCGATCTGTCATCGGCCGCGGGAAGACAAAGCGCCCCGGCGTGCCTTGCTCGGCCAGCTTGGCGATTTCCGGACCACCCGGGTAATTCAGCCCCATCAGCTTGGCAGTCTTGTCGAAAGCTTCACCGGCAGCGTCGTCCAGCGACTCGCCGAGCAACTGGTACTGGCCGATGCCATCGACGCGCACCAACTGAGTGTGCCCACCGGACACCAACAAAGCGACGAACGGAAAGGCCGGCGGCTGCTCTTCCAGCATCGGTGCCAGCAGGTGACCTTCCATATGGTGCACGCCGACGGCCGGCACGCCCCAGGCAAAGGCCAGCGCCTGAGCACAGGACGCGCCCACCAGCAGCGCGCCGACCAGGCCAGGGCCTGCTGTGTAAGCCAGCGCGTCGATGTCGCTGGCCTGTTTGCCCGCCTCATCCAGCACCTGGCGGATCAGCGGCAGCATGCGTTTGACGTGATCGCGCGAGGCCAATTCGGGCACTACGCCGCCGTAGACACGATGCAGGTCGATCTGGCTGAACAGGGCGTCAGCCAGCAGGCCACGCTCACTGTCATAGAGCGCGACGCCGGTTTCATCGCAGGAGGTTTCCAATCCCAGTACGAGCATGGAGCTTGAGCCTTGATTTGCCGCGTGGAACAAAGGCGCGCATGATAAGCGCCGCCCGGCGGAGCGGCCAGCGCTTTTCGATCAGAGGCCTTTGCATTCCTCGGCTCGAGGGGGTAACATCCGCAACCCTTAAAAACCGACGCAACCTGAGCCATTTGCCGGGAGCGCGTCGAACACCGGTAATTAAACGAAGGTACGACCTGGATGCCAGCCGTCAAAGTTAAAGAGAACGAACCCTTCGACGTAGCCCTGCGTCGTTTCAAGCGCTCCTGCGAAAAAGCCGGCGTACTGGCTGAAGTCCGTAGCCGCGAATTCTACGAAAAGCCGACCGCTGAGCGTAAGCGCAAGGCCGCTGCCGCTGTTAAGCGTCACGCCAAGAAAGTGCAGCGCGAGCAGCGTCGCAGCGTTCGTCTGTACTAATCCGTACAGCAACGCCCGAATGCCCGGCCCTGGCCGGGCATTGCATTTGAAAGACTCCGCCTCGCGCCTCAGCGAGTAAGCGGAGTTTTTGCTTTTCTACCAATCGTTGTCCCGCGCTCGCGCCGGGCAGTATGCTGAGCGCCTATGGCCGGCCTGATCCCGCAATCCTTCATCGATGACTTGCTCAACCGCACCGACATCATCGATGTGGTGAGTTCGCGCATCCAGCTGAAGAAGACCGGCAAGAACTACAGCGCCTGCTGTCCTTTCCACAAGGAAAAGACCCCCTCCTTCACCGTCAGCCCCGACAAGCAGTTCTACTACTGCTTCGGCTGCGGCGCCGGTGGCAACGCGCTCGGCTTCGTCATGGACCACGATCAACTGGAGTTCCCCCAGGCGATCGAGGAGCTGGCCAAACGCGCCGGCATGGATGTGCCGCGCGAAGAAAGTGGCCGCGGGCACAAACCCAGACAGCCAGTCGACTCACCGCTCTACCCGCTGCTCAATGCCGCTGCCGAGCACTATCGCCAGGCACTGAAAAGCCATCCGCAGCGCAAATACGCGGTGGACTACCTCAAGGGCCGCGGCCTGACCGGCGAAATAGCCCGCGACTTCGGCATCGGCTTCGCCCCACCCGGCTGGGACAACCTGCTCAAGCAACTGGGCGCCGACGCCCTGCAGCAGAAAGTCATGATCGACGCCGGCCTGCTGATCGAGAACGCCGAGAACGGCAGGCGCTACGATCGCTTCCGCGACCGCATCATGTTCCCCATCCGCGACAGCCGCGGCCGGGTGATCGCCTTCGGTGGCCGCGTACTCGGTGACGACAAGCCCAAGTACCTCAACTCGCCGGAAACCCCGGTGTTCCACAAGGGCCAGGAACTCTACGGCCTGTACGAGGCACGCAAGCACAACCGCGATCTCGACGAGATCATGGTGGTCGAAGGCTATATGGACGTCATCGCCCTGGCTCAGCAGGGCCTGCGCAATGCCGTGGCGACCCTGGGCACGGCCACCAGCGAAGAACACCTCAAGCGCCTGTTCCGTATCGTGCCCAGCGTACTGTTCTGCTTCGACGGCGACGCCGCTGGCCGCAACGCCGCCTGGCGCGCCCTGGAGTCCACGCTGTCGAGCCTGCAGGACGGCCGCCGCGCGCGTTTTCTGTTCCTGCCCGACGGCGAAGACCCGGATACCCTGGTACGCGCCGAAGGCACCGACGCCTTCCGCGCGCGCATCAACCAGCACGCACAACCGCTGGCCGACTACTTCTTCCAGCAACTGTGCGAAGAAGCCGACCCGCGCTCGCTGGAAGGCAAGGCGCATCTGGTGACCCTGGCCGCACCGCTGATCGACAAGATCCCCGGCAACAACCTGCGCGCCCTGATGCGCCAGCGCCTGAGCGAGATCACCGGCCTTTCCGGTGAAGCACTGAGCCAGGTCGCCAGCGCACCGCGCAGTCATGCGCCGAGCACCACCAGCCAGGCGCCCAGCAGCGACTACCCGGATTACGGCGACATCCCCGACAGCGCCTACTACGACAACCTGCCAGACGTCGGCGGCTACGAGCAGCCCGCCCCGCCTCACCAACAGCACTACGAGCGCAACAACGAAGGCGGCAAAGGCGGCTGGAAGAAAGACGGCGGCGGCAAGTGGAGCAAGAAGGGCAAAGGCGATTTCGCGCCACGTGCCCCGCGCACCGCGGTGAGCGTCGAATCACCGCACCTGATCGCCCTGCGCACACTGCTGCACCATCCGCAGCTTGCGCAAAAAGTCGAAGATGTCAGCCATTTCGCCGACGAAGACGACACCTACGCACAGCTTCTCGTGGCCTTGGTCGGTGCCCTGCAGAAAACGCCCAACCTGCGTTCACTGCAACTGATCGCCCGCTGGCACGGCACCGAGCAAGGCCGTCTGCTGCGGGCACTGGCGGAGAAGGAATGGCTGATCCAGGGCGACAACCTTGAACAGCAGTTTTTCGACACCATTACTACACTTGCAAACAGTCAATCGCAGAGGCGGCGTGAAAAGGCGCTCCGCAGCATCATTCATAAAAGCCCCAGCGAGCTCACCGACGAGGAAAAGACATTGCTCAGAGAGCACTACAGCCTGGCCTCCTCCTAGAGCAGCAAGTCCCCAACTGGCGCCTAAAGCCAAAACCGAGGTATAATCCTCGGCTTGTTTTCAGCCCGCCAAGACCTTCAGTGGATAGGGTGTTATGTCCGTAAAAGCGCAGCAGCAATCTCGTATCAAAGAGTTGATCACCCTGGGTCGTGAGCAGAAGTATCTGACTTACGCAGAGGTCAACGACCACTTGCCTGAGGACATTTCAGATCCTGAGCAGGTGGAAGACATCATCCGCATGATCAATGACATGGGGATCCCGGTACACGAGAGTGCTCCGGATGCAGACGCCCTGATGCTGGCCGATGCCGACACCGACGAGGCTGCAGCCGAAGAAGCCGCTGCCGCCCTCGCCGCTGTCGAGACCGATATCGGCCGCACCACTGACCCAGTGCGCATGTACATGCGTGAAATGGGCACCGTGGAACTGCTGACCCGCGAAGGCGAGATCGAAATCGCCAAACGCATCGAGGAAGGCATCCGCGAAGTCATGAGCGCCATCGCTCACTTCCCCGGCACCGTCGACGGCATCCTCGCCGAGTACACCCGCGTCACCACCGAGGGCGGCCGTCTGGCCGAAGTCCTCAGTGGCTACATCGACCCGGATGACGGCAGCGTGCCTGACGAAGCCGCCGCTCCCGTACCGGTAAAGGATGGCGCCGCCGCTGAAGAAAGCGACGACGACGAGGAAGACGGCGACAGCGACGACGAGGAAGAAGAAGGCGACGGCGGTCCGGACCCGGAAGAAGCCGCACGCCGCTTTGGTGCTGTCTCCGAGCAGCAGGACAAAGTCCAGAAAGCGCTGAAAAAGCACGGCCGTGGCAGCAAGCAGGCCACCGAAGAGCTGGCCACCCTGGCCGAGCTGTTCATGCCGATCAAGCTGGTGCCCAAGCAGTACGACGCCCTGGTCACCCAGGTGCGCGATGCTCTCGACCGTCTGCGTGCGCAAGAGCGCGCCATCATGCAGCTGTGCGTACGTGATGCGCGCATGCCGCGTGCCGACTTCCTGCGCCTGTTCCCGGGCAACGAAATCGACATGGACTGGTCCGCTGGCCTGGCCAAAGGCAAGGCGAAATACGCCGAAGCCCTGGGCAACCTGCAAGCTGACATCCAGCGCTGCCAGCAGAAGCTGGCTGATCTGGAAGCCGAGTGCAGCCTGAGCCTGGCCGAGATCAAGGACATCAACCGTCGCATGTCCATCGGTGAAGCGAAAGCTCGCCGCGCCAAGAAGGAAATGGTCGAGGCCAACCTGCGTCTGGTGATCTCCATCGCCAAGAAGTACACCAACCGCGGCCTGCAATTCCTCGATCTGATCCAGGAAGGCAACATCGGTCTGATGAAGGCGGTGGACAAGTTCGAATACCGTCGCGGCTACAAGTTCTCGACCTACGCCACCTGGTGGATTCGCCAGGCGATCACCCGCTCGATCGCCGACCAGGCGCGCACCATCCGTATTCCGGTGCACATGATCGAGACCATCAACAAGCTCAACCGCATCTCCCGTCAGATGCTGCAGGAAATGGGTCGTGAGCCCACTCCGGAAGAGCTGGGTGAGCGCATGGAAATGCCTGAGGACAAGATCCGCAAGGTATTGAAGATCGCCAAAGAGCCGATCTCCATGGAAACCCCGATTGGCGACGACGAAGATTCGCACCTGGGCGACTTCATCGAGGACAGCACCATGCAGTCCCCGATCGACGTAGCCACGGTCGAAAGCCTCAAGGAAGCCACTCGCGAAGTGCTGGCCGGCCTCACTGCCCGTGAAGCCAAGGTCCTGCGCATGCGCTTCGGTATCGACATGAACACCGACCACACCCTCGAGGAAGTGGGCAAGCAGTTCGATGTCACCCGTGAGCGTATTCGTCAGATCGAAGCCAAGGCGCTGCGCAAACTGCGCCACCCGACGCGAAGCGAGCATCTGCGCTCCTTCCTCGACGAGTGATACCAGAACCCCCGGCCCAGGCCGGGGGTTTTGCTTTCTGGGCAGTGCGCCTAATCACTCGCCAGCCACAGGCAAGCACGGGCACTGCAATCAAACTGCCATCCCGGCAATAGCCGATCTACACTAGAGCGATACTGATCTCGAAACGAGGCTGCTATGCCCCGCTTGCCGGCCATTGTGCTGTTGTGCCTGGCGTATTGGATGACCCCGGCCCTAGCCCTGACACTCAACGAGGACGAGCGCACCTGGCTGGCAGGCCACCCCGAACTACGCCTGGGTGTCGATGCATCCTGGCCCCCCTTCGAATTTCGTGACGAACAGGGCAACTACCACGGTCTGACCGCCAACTACGTGCGGCTGATCGAGGAGCGCCTTGGCGTCGAGCTGCAACCCGTCGAGCCCAGCAACTGGAGCGCGATACTGGAGCGAGCGCGCAGGGGCCAAGTCGACCTGCTTCCCGGCGTGATGTCGACACCCGAACGCCAGGAATACCTGACCTTCACCCGCCCCTACCTGGACTTCCCCATCATCATCCTGGCCCGCACTGGCGGACCACAGCCCAAGCAGCTCAAAGACCTCTACGGCCTCAAAGTCGCCGTCGTCAGCGATTACGCCCCGCACGAACTGCTGCGCCAACAACACCCTGACCTCAACCTGCTGCCCCTGCGCAATACCGCCGCTGCGCTGCAGGCGCTGGCGACCAACGAGGCTGATGCCATGGTCGGCGACCTCGCCTCCAGCGTCTGGAGCCTGCGCCAGCTCAAGCTCGACGGCCTCTATATCAGCGGCGAGACGCCCTATCGCTATCAGCTGGCAATGGCCGTACCCCGTGGGCAGACCATGCTGATCGGCATTCTCGACCGCCTCTTCGCCGAACTCAGCGCCGAAGAAATCGCCGACCTACAGGAACCCTGGGTCGGCAGCGTGCTGGACAAACGCAACGTCTGGCACGAAACCCTGCTCTACAGCCTGCCCGCTGTGCTTGGCCTGCTGGCGATCATCGCCATCATCCTGCGCATCAACCGCCGCCTGAAACGCGAGATGCGCAACCGCGAAGCGCTGGAGCAGGAGCTGCACAACCGCGAGCAGCACTTTCGCGACATGGTCGAAAGCCTCTCGGCCATCACCTGGGAGACCGAGTCCAGCGGGCTCACCTACACCTACGTCTCGCCCCATGCGGAAAAGCTGCTGGGCTATCCCCTGCACGAATGGCTGGAGCCCGGCTTCTGGCAACGCCATCTGCACCCGGACGATCACCAGCGCACCCTGCGCAACTGCCTGGAACAATGCGCAAGTGGTAACGACCACGCCCTGGAGTATCGCCTGCTGGCCGCCGACGGGCGCACGGTGTGGGTGCGCGATATCGTTACCCTGCTGCAGCGCGACGACCGCCAGGTGATTCGCGGTCTGATGGTCGACATCAGCGACGCCAAGCAGACCGAGCAGGCGCTGCGCCTGTCAGAACAGAAGTTCGCTTCGGTGTTCCAGCAATGCCCGGACATCCTGATCATCACCCGCCGTATCGACGGCGTACTGCTGGAGGTCAACAGCACCTTCGTCGAGCAGACGGGGTTCAGCGTCGAGCAATCCATCGGCAAGACCGCCACCGAACTCGACCTGTGGGGCGTGCCCGGCATTGGCCCGAGCCTGCTACTGCGCCTGCAGGACGAAAGCCTGCGCAACCTGGAGATGCCCTTCCGCCGCGCCGACGGCAGCCTGTTCACCGGCCTGCTTTCCGCCAGCCCCTTCGTCCTCGACAACACCCCCGCACTGGTCGTGGTGGTGCGCGACATCAGCCAGCTGAAGACCACCCAGCAAAAGCTGCAGATATCCGAGGAGAAGTTCGCCAAAGCCTTTCACGCCTCGCCTGACGGCCTGCTGATCACCCGCCTGCGTGACGGCCTGCTGGTGGAGGCCAACGAAGGCTTCAGCCGCATCACCGGCTACAGCCTCGAAGAGATAGCCGAACAAAGCACGCTCAGCCTGGGCATCTGGGCCGACCCGAAAGATCGGGAGCGCCTGGTGCAACGCATTCGCGAGCAAGGCAGCGTGCGCGACCTGATCGCCCCGGTGCGCACCAAGAGCGGCCACCTGCGCCTCTGCGAACTCTCCGCGCAGCCGCTGCCCATCGGCGGCGACGAATGCCTGCTGACCATCGCCCGCGACATCACCGAACGCCAGCAGATGCAGGAAGAACTGCAACAAGCCGCCACCGTTTTCGAAAGCACCGCCGAAGGCGTGATGATCACCGACCTCGAGCAGCGCATTACCGCGGTCAACCGTGCGTTCACCCAGATCACCGGTTATAGCGAGGCCGAAGCCCTCGGCCAGCGCCCCAGCCTGCTCGCCTCCGGGCAGCACGACCAGGCCTTCTACGCCGCCATGTGGCACAGCCTGGCGGCCAACGGTCACTGGCAGGGGGAAATCTGGAACCGGCGCAAGAACGGCGAGCTGTACCCCGAATGGCTGACCATCAGCGCCGTGCGCAACAGCGATAACCAGACCACCCACTTCGTCGGTGTGTTCGCCGACATCTCCAGCCTCAAGCACGCTCAGGCACGCCTCGACCACCAGGCCCACCATGACCCGCTGACCGGCCTGCCCAACCGCCTGCTGTTCGAGAATCGCCTGCGCAGTGCGCTGGATGGCTCACGCGCCGACGACCAACTGGGCGCCGTGCTGTTTCTCGACCTCGACCGCTTCAAGCAGATCAACGACAGCCTCGGCCACCCGGTCGGCGACCAGTTGCTCAAGGCCATCGCCGCGCGCCTGAAACTGCAGCTGCGCGATATCGACACCGTGGCCCGTCTCGGCGGCGACGAATTCATCATCCTGCTGCCCGGCCTGCAACAGCCGCAGGACGCCGAACAGGTCGCGCAGAAACTGCTCGAATGCTTCGGTGCGCCGTTCCAGCTCGACAACCACGAGTTCTTCATCAGCGCCAGCATCGGCATCAGCCTCTACCCCAAGGACGGCCTCGACGTCGCCACCCTGGTGAAGAACGCCGACGCGGCCATGTACCAATCCAAAGCCAAGGGCCGTAACCGCAGCGAGTTCTATACCCGCTCGCTGACCTTCCAGGTCAACGAACGCATGGCCATGGAACAGGAACTGCGCCGCGCCCTGGAACGCGACGAACTGTGCCTGTACTACCAACCCAAGTTCTGCCTGCGCAGCCAGAGCCTGGTCGGTGCCGAAGCACTGGTGCGCTGGCCGCACCCGGTGTTCGGCGACATCCCGCCGGATCGCTTCATTCCCGTCGCCGAAGAAAGCGGGCTGATCCTGCCGCTGGGCGATTGGGTGCTGGAGCAAGCCTGCCGCCAACTGCAGGACTGGCAGGAAAGTGGCCGCGGCTTCGGCACCCTCTCGGTCAACCTCGCCGGCGCCCAACTGCACCAGCCCAGCCTGCTGCCGCGTATCAGCGCCCTGCTACAGCGCTACAACCTGGCACCGGAGCTGCTGCAACTGGAGATCACCGAAAACTTCATCATGAACCAGGCCGGCGAAGCGCTGGATATCCTCCACCGCCTCAAACAGCTCGGCGTGCAACTGGCCATCGACGACTTCGGCACCGGCTACTCCTCGCTCAGCTACCTCAAGCGCCTGCCGCTGGACGTGCTAAAGATCGACCAGTCCTTCGTCCGTGGCCTGCCGGACGACCCACACGACCTGGCGATCACCCGCGCCATCATCGCCCTGGGCAACAGCATGCAACTGACGGTGATCGCCGAAGGCGTGGAAACCAAAGCGCAGGAACTCTGCCTGGCCGCCGAAGGCTGCCTGCAGATCCAGGGCTACGTGGTCAGTTGCCCGCTTTCTGCCGAGGCCTTCACCCGGAAATTTCTCCCGCCAGGTCAAGCGGTTGGCGCTGGCGAGAACGCGCCGGTATAATCCGCCGGCCTTCTGGGGGCCTATAGCTCAGTTGGTTAGAGCAGAGGACTCATAATCCTTTGGTCCACGGTTCGAGTCCGTGTGGGCCCACCAAATAAAACAACGACTTAGGTCAGCCACTGCGCTGGCCTTTTGTCGTTTTGGGGGGGCGGATAAAAAATTTGCGTACCGTTTTGCGTACCGTTTCATTTTTGCTGTTTTGGAACGCAGCAAAACGGCCCTTTCGCAGATTGACACTCAGACGGCACTCCAATAGGTTTGTGCTCCCCTTCTAAAGGGGCCGGAATTGGCGTTTCGGTCTGAGACAGGGCTAAGCAAGGCTTAGCTCTGAGCATGGCTGTGTCTTTATGGGCGGGCCGTGCGGGGCATCTTCGGATGCGCCGGCCCTCAGACCGGTACGCCAACCCGTGCGGTCTGCTCACCCAGTTGGCGTTGGGTGGCAGAACTATTCCGTTCTGAGGATCACACCATGAATGAAACCAACACCTCCCCTACCGAGACCACCAAGTCTTTTTCCGGCAGCAGTCATGCCGATACCGGCACAATCGATGGCTTCACCCCGCTGCATAGCAGTGACCCTCTCTGCGTTATCGGCTACCCCAGCAATACAGCTGCACCCGATCTTTACGATGCAGCAACGCATCGTCACTCCGCCGTCCTCGGGGTGCTTTGTCTACTCAGCACCGCACCAGACCTAAACGAGCTGAGCACCTCAAACCTGCAGAACTGCATCCAGGCAATTCGCATCCTCAGCGAAGATGCAGCAGCTCTATACGCCGGAGCCTGGCAAGCACTGCAGAACGAGCGCCGCTAGCCCCTCCCCTGCGGAAGGAGCAGGTACTACTCGCCTGCTCCTTTTGACGCCAGCTCGGCTTCAAATCGTTGTACGAATTCGACGAGGCCGATGTTCAACGCCAGGCAGATATCGCGCAGCTGGACGAGATCGATCCGGCGCAAGCCACGCTCGATATCGCTGGCAAATGACTGCGGACGCTCCAGTGCCTGGGCAAACTGAGATTGGGTTAGACCTGCCTCAACGCGGCACTGCTTCAGCAACCTGAGCAGAATCAGGTTCTCATCTCGATACACCGACTTTTCCACGTGACGCACCCGGCTCCTTGACAAGCTGCAAAGATATATCTAATCTTCGGATATCCGATTTACAGATATTCAGGTATTGCTTTACAGGAGCACTCAATGAAAAACCCAACTCGCCCCTCACCGGCCCGCGAAAATCTGCAGTTCCAGCTAGACCTGAAAACACAGGAAGTACTGATGGAGCTGAACTCCCTACTGCACTCGCTTGGCGTAACAACCATCCAGACTCAGGCTGCCATTGCTGAGTGGGAAGGCAGCATCCTGCTCAAAGAAGATCCTGAGACGAAGCTTCCGCTCCACTACCTGCCAGTTTCACTGATTCCAAAGTTCATTGATCAGATCCTAGATCAACTGACTGCTGGCTACAGAGCTGAAGCCATCCAGATGAGGGACGGAAGCCGCATCATGGAAAACGTAGTCCGCTTAGTCACCATGCTAAAGCTAGCCAACAAACCTGAAGCCGGTGGATTTGATCCAAGCCAACTGCTTCGTGACGTTATCGCCCTAAAACCTTCGCAGGGGCTTACTCCGGCCCACAACCCTCAGGGGGCCTTGTAAGTCCATGCGCACATCCACAATCAAAATCCAGGCGATGACTATTCCCTATCTGACTGACAGTAAGGGGGAGCGCTACTGGCCTATGCGTCCCTTGTGCGAAGCCATTGAACTGAACTGGCACAGTCAGGCCGCAAAACTACACCCCCCTCGATATACAGCTCGTGAGTACGACGTGTGTTTACCAGGGCAGACCCCGATGAAGCGGGCGCTCTGTTTGCCACAAGCAGAATTCGAGTTCTGGCTCAAAGGACTGAGCTTACGCAAAGTGAACCCCGCGGCACGATTGCGCGTGAATCAGCTGCGCGCACATTTCTTCGGAGATGCTTCAGCCGAGAAGAAGCACCAAGAGGGACTGGCAGCTGCTGCGCCTAAGGTCCTGAGCCGCATTCTGAGCTGGCGCCTACAGCAGACTGAGCCCTCTGACCGTTCGTACTTGGCCAAGCAGATCACTGGCCAGTTTCGCGAAAAGAACGGCTTTGAAATTGCTGAAGCCCAAGAGCATCAGCTGCGCGGTGCAGTCGCCTCGCTCAGCACGATCATCTATCAGCATGATCGCTCGAAAACGCCGAGCCAGATGCCAGTGTCGCAACGGGTCGATGCAATTATCAAGTCTATCGTTGACGCCCGCCCCCAGCGACTCCACTTGCTCGACTCGGACTTCGCGGCCCTACTGTGCAGTATTGAGCTTGAAGGGCAACACCATAGCATCGCTCAGCAGGAACAGCCTTAGACCATGGCCACACTTGAGGAAGTGATGGCCGTGCTGTACTCGGCAGGTGAGCCCATGAGCGGCAGCATCATGAGCGACGATGAGGCTCTGGCCTATGCCAGGCAGTCATTTCCTGACGGGAATTACTGCCTGGTGCGCAACTGGCGTTGGCTTGATCTGGATGTCACTGAAAGCCAGCGCCTACAACTGGCAAAGACTCGACGACAACCTGCTCTGGTCTATGCACACACAGTTGTCTATGACAGCGAGCGTCGCTGGGACATAGGGGACTTCGTCCGAACGTCGCCTCTGCACCAACATGATGGTTTTCATTTCAAAACACTCAACACCACCTATTTACTACTCGGACCTGGTACGCGTATCCAAGTCGACTCGGACGCCGTTGCGAGCATTTTCTGACCAGGCCGAAGCATTTACTTATCTGTCGCAGATTTATGTATACACACCCAATTCTGCAGAAGCTGCTTGAGCAGATCGACGATCTGCCCTTCAGCAGACCCGTCACGGGTTACCTGACCGACACATACATTAGAGGTTCTTGTGCTTATGGGATCAGCCACAAGCATGTGCAAGCAGACCGCTTCAGCGATGGCGATTCTATTCATACATCAGCCATTGTTCAGGTCGAGCGAGAGGGTCCGTTTTGGGTACTGCACACGCTAAGTGGCAGTTTCTACGTAATCCTGAGCTTCAACATTCTGAAAGGTGCACAATCGCTGGATGACTACCTGCATCGGCTGCTAACTATGGAGTATCCAGAGCCATGGCAGCTGCACTAGCAGAGCGATGGGATAGCCGGCGCGACATGGCATGCGTATCGCTGGAGAGGTACTGCGACACTCAGTGAGTGTCGCGGCCCTTATGCGACACACGTGGAGTGTCGTACACAGACGCTGCGACACGCTGGCCATGTCGCAGCGATACATCGTGTATGTCGCACCAAGGCTCTGCGACACTCGGATCGTGCCGTTAGCGGCAGTTTGAGTGCCCAATGCGGCGCTGGATCCAGCCAAAGTGGACAGCCAAGCTGCCAGTTACGGCACTAATAGCGCCAAAACTGGCACTCCTTTTTTTGGTTATATTATCGCTCAAGCCCCCGTAAACACTGACTTCGTCGACTTTTTTCATAACCAAACCATCACTGCGTGGCCAGCATTTTTGAATGCAACCATCTCAACGCGCCGGCCATGCACCGCACCGCCATCCCCGCCTCGCCACTTCAGCGCCATCGGCGCTGGCTGCTTTTTTGATTTTGATGACAAAAGGCTTGCGCGCGCTTTTACTCCACGCGCACGCTGAATGTAGATGAAGCGGGCGCGAGTAGAAGCGCGCACCCCATACTCGCGGCGCGAGTATGGGGGCGGTGGAGTAGTTCAGACGTAACGGGAAAACATGGAGCGAAGGCGGAATGGTTTCAGTGAAGACTGAGCTGCTTCACCGCCCTTCGCGTAGCGGCTTAGCTTTGTCATCAAAAACAACAAAAAGAGATGACTACCATGCAAACCATTACCCTACAGAAGTACCAAATCCGAGCCCGCAATTTCTATCGGGAGCACTGCAAATCGGAGGCCCCGGATTCAGCGCAAATATGCGCGGCTTTGCTGGCCCAAGCCAGCCAGTACAGGCCAAACAGCTTCGGCACGCTGAAGAGCGCCCTTGCGCACGATCAAAAGGCTCGCGGGAATCACCATGCAACCAAAGCCATCAAGCAGCTCATCAACCCAGTAACGGCGCAAGGCTCAACACTTCCCAAGAAACCCAAACTCAAGCAAATCCGCTCGATCTCTGAAGAAGACTACAGAGAGCTTCAGGAGCATCTGTTAGCGCGTGAATTCATGGACGAGGCCTGGTCGCTAGTACTGGCCTATTACTTGGGGGTACGCCCCTGTGAGATGCGCTCGATCACAGTGACGGGCAATCACGTTCATATCATCGGCGGCAAAAAAAACGCTCCGCAGGATAGGGGCGCCGACAGAACACTGGTCATTGACGACCCTGCCGTGCTCCAGGTTGTGGCTGGCGCCGCGAAATGGATGCGTATCTGCCCTCGTACCAATACAGCTATTCGGGATCGCCTGCGCAAGGAGTGCCGCGCTCTGTGGCCACGACGCAAACAGCAGCCGACCCTGAAAAGCTTCAGGCACCAGATGGGTTCGAACCTGAAAGCGTCAGGTGAAAGCGATGAAGCTCTTGCTTACATGATGGGGCACCAATCCATCGAATCCATCAGCGTCTATGGGAACCGTCGATCTGGGACTGGTCACAGATTGCATATCAGACCTGCACAGGACGCTGACTTATCAAAAATTCGCCAACCTAAGCAGCCTGCTGTTTTTGGTCGGGAACGAGTGGTAGGGCGTATCGAGGTGCCAACACGCCTGGTACACCCACAAATAACCACACAGCCTGCCGAATCCGGGCCACAAGGTGCTTAGCGACTTCAGATAGCGACCAGCATTCGGCCAACTCCGAAATGGTTAGACGGGCTCTGAGCGGCCAAGAGCAGACAACCTTCTACGGAGTTGGTTGGGTCATCCGTTCCGTTAATCAACTCCACTAGCTAAGCCTTGTTCGCTCTTGTGTTGGCACTGATGGGGAGCTAGCAGATCCTTAACGCCTAATCAGGCCATGCCTGGCGACATGTCAATTTACAGAGCAGGTTCCGTCGAGAGGTCAGGCCAAGAGACCGTTTTTTGATTAGAATTACGGATTGCATCCAAGACCCAGATTATCTCGGCATCAGGTGCACGTATCCCACATTCCCACAGCTCTATCACCCGCCACCCCGATGCCAGTAACACAGCCTTGTTCCTGGTATCTCGGGCGACGTTTTGGTCAAATTTTCTCTGCCAGAAGTCCAACCGGGTCTTGGGGCTAGTAGCGTAACGTCAGCAACGTTGGCTGCCGTCCCCACCACGCTGTGCACCAGGCCAGACTCGGCATCCGCGCCGATGTGGGCCTTCATGCCGAAGTAATACTGATTGCCCTTCTTGGTCTGGTGCATTTGCGGGTCACGCTTACCGTCCTTGTTCTTGGTCGAACTCGGCGCATGGATCAGCGTGGCATCGACGATGGTGCCCTGGCGCAGCGACAGGCCCCGATCGCCCAGGTAACCATTGATCACCGCCAGAATCCCGGCCGCCAACTCGTGCTTCTCCAGCAGGCGACGGAAATTGAGGATGGTAGTTTCGTCGGGAATACGCTCTAGGTTCAGCCCGGCAAACTGGCGCAAGATTGTGGTCTCGTACAGCGCCTCCTCCATCGCCGGATCGCTGTAGCCGAACCAGTTCTGCATCAAATGTACGCGCAGCATCGCCATCAGCGGATACGCCGGACGACCACCTTCACCCTTGGGGTAGTGCGGCTCGATCAGGGCAATCAAACCCTTCCACGGCACCACCTGATCCATCTCGATCAGGAACAACTCTTTGCGGGTCTGCTTGCGCTTGCCGGCGTACTCGGCGTCGGCGAAGGTCATTTGCTTCATCGGAGAACTCGGCGGGTGGAGCGGGTGGAGTCCGGACATTTTGCCAAAATCAGGAAGTCTTCTTCAGAGTTTCCCTAAGCCGTGTTTCAGCAACCTTCTCTCTAGGCTGACAAGCCAAGCGCTGGATCGCAACCATCCATCACCTTATCCAGCTAGATCTGCCTCTTCCAATAAGTGCCGCACAAATCCCGGCGGGTGCAGATTTCCGGGCGGTTTGCGCCAGATCAGTTGGAGACGCTTTTCAAGCCCCGGGATGGGAAGAGCTACCAGCGCGCCACTGCGAACTTCGTCTTGTACTGCGGAAGCCATCACCAACGACACGCCGAGTCCCGCCCTGACTGCTTGTTTGACTGCCTCGGTGCTGCCTAGCTGCATACCGCTGCGAGGCACGCCCAGCTCGCCAAAGTATTCGGTCAGAAGCCGTCCGGTACCGCTACACGGTTCACCTCCCAGCATCGGCAGGTCCACCAGACGATCGCGTTCTATGCACCCTGCTTCAGCCAGCGGATGGTCGGGGCTGACGATAAGTACCAGCGGCTCGACCCGCCAGAGGCGGTGTTCGAAGTCGGGGTGAGGTAGCCACCATTCCATGATCGCGGCGTCGAGCTGGCCCGCCAGTAGCTGGTCGGCCACATCCGGGTTGGCGGCGATGCGCAGATCCACCTCGCCCCTCTCATTTGCGGTCGTCAGATAGCTGCGCACGAATGGCTGGAGAAGGTAGGTGCCGATGTTGGAGCTGGCCCCGACGCGCTCACTATTTCCATGCAGGGCTTCTAGCGCCCGGGCGTGCATGTCGAGCAAGGCGGTCGCATGCGGCATGAAGGCCAGCGCACGTGTGGTAGGCTGGCAGCCGCTACGACTGCGCTGCACCAGCGTTACGCCGACCTGCTCTTCAAGCTTCTGCAAGTGCTGCGACACCGTCGGCTGGGCCAGCCCCAACGCCCTCGCCGCGCTCTGAAAACTGCCTGTTTGAACGATCGCTACCAGGCTCTTCAGCCAGACCGGATTCAACATGCGGCAGGTTCGGCCTGGGGCAGACGGTTCGCAGCGTTGATTGGGCGCGCACCTGCCAACGCCTGGATGATGCTCTGCGCTGCACAACGTTCAATCTCCAGGCGCACCGCGCGCACTGCCGACCCTATGTGCGGAGTGAAGAGCGTATTCGGATGCGCGAGCAGCGCAGGATCGATCAGCCGCGGCCGGTCCGCGCGAGCCCAGTCTTCCATTTCGAATACATCCGCCGCATACCCGCCGAGCTGGCCTCGCTCAAGCGCCGCGAGCACGGCGGCTTCATCCACTACCGAACCACGACAGGGGTTTACAAGCAGAGCGCCCGGCCGTACGAGGGCAAGCAGCTCGGCGTTGACCAGATGCTCAGTATCGGCATTCAAGGGAAGCGCCAGCAGGATGAAGTCCGAGCTGGCGAAGAGTTCGCTGCACGCCACCTGGCGCAGGCCGAGCCGTTGCTCGGTTTGTGTATCCAGAGCCTTCGCCTCGTGGTACTGCAGGGTCGCGCCCCATCCCTGCAAGCGCTCAGCCATGGCCTGTCCGATGGCGCCCATGCCAAGGATGCCGACCGTCGCGTTATCCAGCCCCGTGCCGTAGAACTGTGGTTGCCAGCCCTGGAACTCGCCAGAGCGGACGAACGCATCTGCTGCGCGCAGATGCCGCCCCAGCCCCACCGCCAGTCCGATCGCCAGCTCGGCAGTCGGGACCGTCAACAGATCAGGCACGAAGGTCAACCAGACCCCGCGGGCAGTACAGGCGTCCACATCGAAATTGTCGAAGCCCTTGAGCGCGCAGCCGACCACACGCAGCTCGGGGCAGGCTTGGAGAAATTCTGCATCGACCCGATCGGGCATGAACGCCATCATCGCCTGAGCATCGCGGCAGCGGCGCAGAATTTCCTCGCGCGTCAGCGTGCTGTCGCTCTGGTTGGTCACCAGCTCGCAATGTGGCGCCAGCAGTTGCAGGATCTCATCGTGTACTCGGTGAGTTATAACGAGTTTCGGCAGCATGGTTTGTCCTATTTGAAACGTTTGCGCAGCACGCCACTGAAGGCGTCTACTAGCGTGACCATGGCCAGGATGACCAGCAGGATTGCTGCAACCTCCTGGTACTGCATGATGCGCAGCGAGCCCATGAGTTCGAAGCCGATACCGCCGGCGCCAACCATGCCCATCACGGTGGAGGCGCGAAAGTTGTATTCCCAGCGGTAGATCGCCACGTCGGCGAACTGCGGAGTCACCTGTGGCAAAACCGCGTGCAGCAGCACTTGCATCGGCGTAGCCCCCGCCGCCCGAGCGGCTTCCACCGGCGCTTCGTCGACGTGCTCGATGGCCTCGGCGAAGAACTTGCCGACCATGCCGATCGAATGCAGACCCAGGGCAAGCACGCCCGGCAAGGCGCCGAACCCTACGGCTGCAACGAAGATGATGCCCATGATCAGCTCCGGCACCGACCGCAGGGCATTGAGCAGCACCCGGGCAACACCGAACACAAGGGGGTGCGGCGCCGTATTGCGCGCTGCAACGAAGGCCACCACCAGCGAGAACACCACTGCGATGGCCGTGCCGGCGATGCTCATCGCCAGCGTGTCGATCAACGGGCGAATCCAGCTTCGATAGCCCGAAAAGTCTGGCGGCATGGCCTCGCCTGCCAGGGTCGCGATGGAGGGCAGCCCGTTCAGCAGCGTGGTGGCATCGAGCAGCCCCACGTACCAGCAGGCCAACAGCACCACTCCGAGTACAATTGCCACCTGCCCCAGCTGGCGCCACCAACCGAGGCCGAAGCCTCGAAGGATGTGCTCGCGTTGCTCTGCAGGCAGCGCCTGCACGTCATGATGAGTAGACATATCGGTGCTCACATCGTGGCGAAGTCGAGGCCGAGCAGCGATCCCATGTTGCGAATCACATCGTAGTCGGCGTCGGTGATTGGCGCGAAGGCCTCGGCTTTGAAGTTGCGCAGCACTTCGGGATCGTCGATACCGACGAATACATCCCGCACCTTGGTTTTCAGCTCGGGGCTCAGGTTCGAGCGCATCGCCCAGGGGTATTGGGGATATTCGCCGCTGTAACCAAGTACTTTCACCTTGCTCGGATCGATTAGGCCACGTTCGGCTACTTGATTGAAAATTACCTCCGACAGCCCACCCGCATCGGCGTTTCCGTTCGCCACGTTGACGGCAACGGCGTCATGCGTGCCCACAAAATGTTGTTCGTAGTCCTGCCCACCCGTCAGCTCGGCCGTCTCAAGAAGCACGGTTTTGGGAATCAGATGGCTGGACGTCGATGCCCGGTCACCATAGGCCATCTTCTTGCCCTTAAGGTCGGCATACTCATTCACGCCTGACGCCACATTGGCGATAATCACTGAGCGATAGGTCGGCTTGCCGTCGATGACCATGGCAGCGAAGGGCTCGATGTCGCTTTTGCTTTTGGCCATGACGTAGGACAGCGGACCGAAATACGCCAGGTCGATACGGCCAAAGCGCATCGCCTCAATCATCGAGGAATAGTCGGTGGTTACGATCAGCTGCACCTTCTTGTCCAGATGCTCTTCCAGATAATCCTTCAGCGGCTGGTTTCGCTTGATCAACTCCGAGGCGTTTTCGTCCGGCAGCAGCGCAACCTTTAGCACATCCGGATCGGCATCGGCCGCTACGGCGGACAGACTTGAAACAGCGGACAGCAAACAGGTCAATAAGAGAGCGGATAAGCGTTTCATCGGGACATCTCCAGTGAAGGTGCGAGCATGACAGGGGTTTCAGCCGGAGCAGTTGCTGGCTGAGTCGTAGAGCGGCCTGCATAGATGCGCTCAAGCTGCGCATCGGTGAGTTCCGAGGGCGCGGCATCGAAAACGATCTGAGAATCGGCCAGCCCGACGACGCGATCGGCGAAGCGGCGGGCATATTCGAGTTGATGCAGCGAAACGATGGCGGTGATGCCGTCTTCCTTGCAGATGTCGCGCAGCAGTCCGAGAACACGGACCGAAGTGGCCGGGTCGAGACTGGCTACCGGCTCATCGGCAAGAATGATCGCGGGCTGTTGCGCTAGCGCACGCGCGATGCCTACCCGCTGCTGCTGGCCACCGGACAGTTTGTCCACCCGGCTTAGCGCCTTGTCTGCCAGACCGACCCGAGCGAGGCAACTGAGCGCAATCTCCTGATCGGCACGCGGCAGAGGAAACAGCGAGCGGAGCGTGTTGTGAAAGGCCAGCCGACCGGTAAGCACATTAGCCAGTGCGCTTTGACGTTCGATTAGCTGGTGGTGCTGAAAGATCATGGCGGTACGCCGACGATGCTGACGCAAGGCCGAGCCGCTGCCGAGCTCACCGAGCTCGCTGGTGACACTGCCGCGAGTGGGCGTGACGAGTCGATTGAGGCTACGGAGCAAGGTCGACTTGCCTGCGCCCGAGAGACCAAGCAGCACGGTGAACTCACCACGCCGAAATGCAATCGAGGTATCGCGTAGGGCTGTCACGCCGCCTGGGTAGACGACGCTCAACCGGTCGACCCGCAGCACGGCGTCCTGTATCGGATGGGGCGTCATTTGATCACCTTTCGCAATATTGCTGGCCGCACAATTGCGGTTCGCGATGCAAAGGGTAGAAATTCCTTGTTAACGCACTGCTTCTAAATGATGACATTTCGATGAATGCTTCGAATCTGCCGTAGCGGGGCGGCAAGCGAAGCCGTGGAAGAACGGGCGCAACGTAGCGTCTTTCTTCACGCGGGATACAGGAGGCTTTGATTGATACTGCTGCGGATTCGCTACAGTAACGTTGGGCCAGAACGTAATGCCATCCAAGCAAGAGAGCGCACACTAGCGGCCAGAAGCGGACTTCGGCGAGGGCTGTGCAAACCAGCACAGCCCCCTTTTTAACGTCAGATCACGCGCTTGATCGCGATGTACTCACCCTCGGTGCGCAGCGTCACGGTTACCGGTTTATTAGTGCGGTTACGCCAGAACCAGCCGTGCTTCCCGTCGAAGGCCGCCTCCAATACGCCCTTGTCTTCCGGGGTGAAACGACCCTTGCCGTAGCCATGGTAGAAGTCACGCGGTGCGTTGTAGGGATCACCGTGGGTGTCGTAGTTGACCTGGCCACCATTGGCCGTCCAGAAGTAGTTCACCTTGGCGCCCTTGAGCATCTCCAGCTTGATTTCGGCGCCCTGGCCGGGAGCCAGTTCAATGCTCATCTCGTGCTTCAGACCTGCCACTTCCGGCGCTGCTGGCACTACGGGCGCGGACGGCTGGGCAACTTCGGCCACCACCACCTCGGGGGCTGGCTGCGCGCTGGGCTGAACCACCGCAGGCGCCTGCGCGACCGGGGGGGCGTTCTCGGCGGCGGCTTCTTCGGCCAGTTGTTGCTTGATCTCGCCCATTTGGGTCAGGCCCAGCATGCGGCCCACGCCGGTCGGGTCGACGGCGTATTCCGACGGCATCACCACGGTGACCAGCAGGGCCATCGCGACGATCAGGGCGATGACGGTGGAACGCAGCAACTGCTGGCTGCTCGGCAGTTCGTTGAGGCTTGGGGCTTTGCTATTGAACATGGGGGGAATTCCTTACTGGGAGACGATCAGGCCGGTGAGCTGGTAACCCATCAACAGGAAACCGGCGCTCATCATGGCGACATTGGCGGTGTATGCATGGCGCCAGAAGCTGACGGTGCGCCGCCAGTAGCCCATCAGAATGAGGATGGTGCCGAGGGCCAGCAGCTGGCCGATTTCGACGCCGACATTGAAGGCGATCAGGTTGGCGATCAGGCCATCCGGCGAGATCTCGAACTCCTGGATCTTGGTCGCCAGGCCGAAGCCATGCAGCAGGCCGAAGATCAGCGTGGCCGCGCGCGTATCGGGCTGATAGCCGAACCAGCGCTGGAAGGCGCCCAGGTTATCGAGCGCCTTGTACACCACCGAGAAGCCGATGATGGCGTCGATCACGTAGGGACTGATGCTGATATTGCTCAGCACCCCGAACAGCAGGGTGATCGAGTGGCCGAACGCGAACAGCGTGACATACAGCCCAACATCCTTGAGGCGGTAGAGGAAGAAGATCACCCCGAACAGGAAAAGCAGGTGGTCGTAGCCGGTGATCATGTGCTTGGCGCCCATGTACACGAACGGCATCAGCAGCACGCCGCTGCTTTCTTGGATGAAACCCTTGTCGCCTTCGGGCACGCCATGGGCGAGCGCCTCGGGCGTGCCTATCAGCAGCAGAACGAAAGCCAGCAGGGGCAATAGAAACGGTCGACGCAGGGCGCCGTGACCGCGAAGTGGTAGCGATTGCATAAGGAGATCCTGAGTTGATGAGGTCTGGGCCACGAGGGCCAGAGTCAGAACACCCGTCAGGATCGTGGAGGGCGCTCTATGCGCGTGCGGGGGCCGTGGGCCAGCCGCTGGTCATAGGCAAACGCGGGCTGCCCTGCGGGCACACGCCCAGGCGCTGGCAGCCAGGCGCTCAGGTGCGGCGTTTCATGCACATGATCGGCCATCAGTGATGAGTGCTGGTGTTCTCCCCACAGCTGAAAATCCTGTCCGAACGAGTCGTCGTGACTGTACGGATGGTCGTCGTAATTCACTTGCACAGCCGATCCATTGCCTGCGGCATAGCCCGATAGCGCATGCCCCGTCCACAACAATAGCGACAGCAGTGCCAGGACGGAAAGGGATCGACAGGTAGCGATTTGGCTCAGCATCGACGGACAAATTACGACTCGACAGGGGAGAGCGTCTGGTTTGACGCATCCCCCCCAGGGGGATAGGATGCGACGGCAATTATCCTTGCATGAGACTCGGCGATGGGCAAGCACGAACACGAACATCAGCACCAAAGTCATAAGGAAATCATCAAAAGGTTGAAGCGTGCCGAGGGCCACCTGCGCAGCATCGTCGGCATGATCGAGGACGGGCGCGCCTGCGTGGACATTGCCCAGCAACTGCATGCGGTCGAGAAAGCGGTGTGTCAGGCCAAACGCACGCTGATCCAGGATCACATCGACCACTGCCTGGAACACACGGTCGGCGCCCTTACCAACGGTGAGCGAGCGCCACTGGAAGAATTCAAGCAGATCACCAAGTACCTTTGAGCACCCTGTCATGTCGTCCTTCGCCGAAATTCTCCAGCAAGGGGCCTCGCAGGCCTGGCTGTATGTCCCCACCGCCATCCTGCTGGGCGCGCTGCACGGCCTGGAGCCCGGTCACTCGAAAACCATGATGGCCGCCTTCATCGTGGCCATTCGCGGCACGGTGCGCCAAGCCATCCTGCTTGGCCTGGCCGCTACGGCCTCGCACACCGCCGTGGTCTGGCTGGTTGCCATCGGTGGCATGTACCTCGGGCAGAACCTCGACGGCCAGACCACCGAGCCTTACTTCCAGGTCGCCTCGGCGGTGCTGATCATCGCCATCGCCCTGTGGATGCTCTGGCGCACCTGGCGCGGCGAGCAGATGTGGCGTTTCGAGCAGGGCGATGATCATCATCACGCGCATGACCATGCGCACGACGAAAGCCGCCGCATCGACACGGGGCATGGGCGTATCGAGCTGTCGATTTTCGAGGAAGGGGTAGCGCCGCGCTGGCGGCTGCACACCCTCAGTGGTCACCCGCGGCAAGCCACCGATGTCGTCCTGCAGACCACCCGCGAGGATGGCAGCATGCGCCGCTTCGCCTTTGCCCAACGCGACGACTACCTGGAGTCCGTGGATGAAATTCCCGAGCCGCACGCGTTCAACGTGCGCCTGAGCCTCGGTCATAGCGGCCACTCCCACGACTACGACCTGGAGTTCCATGAGCATGACCACGCGCATGCCGAGCTAGAAGGTTTGGAGCTGTCGCTGGAGGGCTACCAGGACGCCCACGAACGGGCTCACGCCAATGACATCCGGCGCCGTTTCGCAAGCCGTAACGTCAGCACTGGCCAGGTCATTCTGTTCGGTTTGACGGGTGGGCTGATTCCCTGCCCAGCGGCCATCACCGTGCTGTTGCTCTGTCTGCAGGTCAAGGAGGTCACGCTGGGTGCCGTGCTAGTGCTCAGCTTCAGTGTCGGTCTGGCCTTGACCCTGGTTGCGGTGGGCGTCGCCGCCGCCATTGGCACTCGCCATGCCTCCAATCGTTGGCCATGGCTGGGCGTGGTGGCGCGTCGCGCGCCCTACTTATCGAGCCTGCTGATCATCGCCGTGGGCATCTATGTCGGCCTGCACGGCTGGGCCGGGCTGAACGTCTGAAGTGTGGGACTTCTCCGCCTACCTGGGGTTGTTCGTCGCAGCCTTCGGTGCCGCCACCCTGCTGCCGCTGCAGTCCGAGGCGGTGCTGACCAGCCTGCTGCTGGCTGCCAAGCAACCAGCGGCCATGCTGCTGTTGGTGGCCACGCTCGGTAACGTGCTCGGCTCGGTGGTCAATTGGCTACTGGGCCGCTACATCGAGCACTTTCGCCACAAACGCTGGTTCCCAGTGCCAGAGGACAAGCTGCAACGCGCCCAGCAGGCCTACCATCGCTACGGGCGCTGGTCACTGCTGCTGAGCTGGGTGCCGATCATCGGCGACCCGCTGACCGTCATCGCCGGCACCCTACGCGAGCCGTTCTGGAGCTTCCTGCTGATCGTGCTGGTAGCCAAGGCCGGACGTTATCTAGCACTGGCCGCGTTGACGCTTGGGCTGCTGGGATGAAGCGCGACGCCGGGCTCGATTTGGTCAAGTGGCTGGCCATACTCAGCATGCTGATTGACCACTTGCGTTATTTGTGGCCGGACGCCTATGGCCTGTTCGTCATCGGCCGCCTTGCGTTTCCGCTGTTCTGCCTGGGCATCGCCACTAACGTGGTCAGAACTCAATCCGGCGAGTTGTTCAGCGAGAGCAATGCGCGCTACCTCGGTTGGTTGCTGGCCTTCTCCCTGCTCTCGGAGCTGCCCTACCGCCTGCTCTCGCCGGAGAGCGCGACGCTCAACGTGATGCCGACCCTGTCACTTGGCCTGCTGGTGGCCTGGGGCGTTCACCATGCAGATCGCAAAAGTCTGCTCTTAGCTACCAGTGCGCTGGTCGTCGCCCTGTTGCTGCATCGGCAGCTGATGTATGGGGTGATCGGTGTGATGTTGCCTGCTGCCTCTGTTATTGGGCTAAAGGCTGTACGCTGGTGGCCATTGCCTGTCGCCCTGGCGGTATTAGCTAATAGCCGCAACCGCTGGTTGGTGGAGTGGGGAATAGGGCCGGAGACCCTGGCCATGCTCGCCATGGCTGGCGGAGCCGTAGTGCTGGGGCTGGCCCTGTTGCGCCAACCCATGCCCTGCACCGTCTGGCCTGTTGGCCGCTGGGGCTATTGGTTCTACCCAGGACACTTGGCAGCGATATACCTTATGAAAACCTAGAGACTGATCAAGACGAAATCAGTCCGCTTTTGGCCGGTTAGCGACGGCCTGACTTTGGCCGTCGCTACACATGGTCACACTTCGGTCTGTTCCGCCATTTCCAAGGCGTCATCGACCTCAATTCCCAGATATCGAACGGTGCTCTCCAGCTTCGTATGGCCGAGCAGCAGTTGAACGGCCCGCAGGTTCTTCGTCCTGCGATAGATCAGTGATGCCTTCGTGCGTCTCATTGTGTGAGTGCCATACATGGCTGGGTCAAGGCCAATGGCTTTCACCCAGCCTTTGACGATACGGGCGTACTGACGAGTGGATAGATGGTCTGAGTTATGCAGTCGACTCGGGAACAGGTAGTCCTCGCCGCGGAGCTGTACTTGATGTATCCAAGCCGCGAGCGCCGCCCGAGTTTGCTCAGTGATCTCGAACTGCACTGGCCGCTGTGTTTTCTGCTGCATCACTATTGCTCGTGATGACACCTGCTCACCATGGGCAACGTCCCGCACACGGAGCTTGGTTAAGTCGCAGGCTCGAAGCTTGCTGTCGATGGCCAGGTCGAAGAGAGCCAGATCCCGAGTTCTTTCTGCAATTTGAAGCCTTACTCGGATGGCCCAGATATCTCTCAGTCGGAGTGGGGTTTTCTGTCCGACCAGTTTTCCTTTGTTCCAGGGCTGGCGGCTGCAGGTAGCGATGATGTTCATAGCAAGTCCTCCACGTGTGGGAGGACAAGAATGGCTAGCCTGAACGGTGGTCGCTAACCGGCCAAAAGCGGCCCCTTAAGCAATCTGTGGAAGCTAGGTAGATTCAACCCTGTGATCAATCCATGAGCGTATCGGTGACCATGAAGGTTCTGCTTTAAAGGCTCGCCTTCATAAATGCAACTTGCACGCTTTCAGGCCATTGGTTAACGTCCAGACTGGTGTCAGGTGGCCATCAAGCTAATTGATGCGCCGAGTATCATCTATCATGATCGCTAGCTCCACCATGAAACTAAAATTAAAGCGGAACCTTAAAAGAGCTTTAGCTCTCACCAACTAGCCGCCCATCATGAGCTCCCTTTTTTAGACGCGTGAGCTTAGTGGGAAGATCTGCATGGAAGGGTTATGGACGACATTGATGAATTTTATACCACCAAACCCAGAGAACAAGTAGGCAGGGATACCTTCGCAAGATACAAGGCGCAGGTGAGAGCTGCAGGTCTTGCTGCGTTAGAAATACTGGAAGGTGGCGAGGTTGATCGCATCTATTGTGACTATCATGATGATTTCGTTGTTAGGAAAAAACACAACGGTACTTATCGGTATGAATTCTTTCAGGTTAAAACCCGAGCTAAAGCTAGTCAGAATTGGAAGCTTAATGAGATATTTGGACTGAAGACTCAAAAGAAACACCAGCTAGATCAAAAAACTGACGATGTAAAAAATAGCTACGCCGGAAAACTACTGCAGCACACGGTTACTTTTTCAAGCTCATGTGATCAAGTTGTGTTTATGACCAATGCGCACTTGGACGATATTGTCGAAAAAATGTCTGAAAGCATGGCTGAGTGCGACACAAAAAATCAGTATGTAAAATTTTTAGCTGACAATTTTAATGAATGCTTCATAGTAAGCAGCGACGCGAAGCTGGCTGAATCAGAGATACTTAAGAGAATTGCAAAATTCAGATTCGAAGTTGATGTTCAGTGCATTAAGGAAAAAAACAACAGTTTTGAATCAGATGCGCGCACAAGGATATACCAGTTTAGCGAAATTGATCTAGAGTTCAATGAGACAAGGCAAATTCTTGTTAGCTTGCTTGAACTGGTTTCAAAGAAAACCTCCGGCGTAGTAACGAGCTTCAACGAGACCGTTATTGATAGCCAAACCAGTATTGATATAAACGACCTACTAGACCTGTTAAGTATATCGAGAGAGGCATATAGATCTCTAGTGGCGGGAGGTGATGCTCATGCAATCAAATCGGCCTCTGTCATCCAGCGTACTATGTCCGCATCCGGTGCCAGCAGTGAGGAGATTGAGTATTCATCGAGGTGCAAGACCGATTGGGATGTATGGTTGCGAGACAATAGAAATAAGCTTTCCGATTTCGACCTACTCTCAATAACATCGAAAATTGATGCTTTACTTGCAACCATGCTAGGTAACAGGAAGAGTCTCAAGCTCGGAGAACTTCATCCAATGCTGAAGCAATTAATGGCCGAGTTAATTGAAAGTGATTTGGCTTTTGATATCACGCCACCACTTTTGCTCGGTGGATTTATCTCCGCCTTAGTGAGATACAAAGCATGAACTATGACCAGTTTTTCGAAAGCGTAACCAAACGCAATATATCAATAGCCATATCCGAAAAAGACAGCCAGAAAAATTACCAGCTGAATAATGAGGCTCTATTTCAACTTCCCTTGATAGCAATGATCGTTCTTTTGCTCTCAAAAGATCGGCGAAAGCCCGTCGTGACCGAAATTGGGCAATTGGTAGGGGAGTCAATTGAGGACGCATTAATTGGATTTAAAGGCTCTTCTCAATACTTAGGGTGGTCTGCCATTCTGCGTATCCGAACTGTAAAAGCAATCGGCTTTCTAGAGAGATCAGGAATGATCGAGATGCGCAAGAGTGATAATCGGATAGTTGCAACTAACCTAGGTAAAAAGGTAATTGACCGAGCATTATCCGGTGATGACGATCTATCTTACAATCTGTCTTTGATTCGACGATCCTACCGGAATATTTGTGTTAACAATCAGATGGACCTGGAGCTTGTATGAGATTAGTTAGACTTCAAATATTCCCGCGAGGCGAGAGAGGCTGGGCCTCGGAGGCACTAACATTTGGGAAAGATGTAACACAGCTATTCGGCCCTAATGGCTGTGGAAAATCGCCATTAATCAAGGCGATTATGTATTGCCTAGGGTATCCCAGCAAATTCCGGGATGACATTTTAGAAAATTGCCGGTGCGCGGAGTTAGAGTTTGAAGTCGAATGCGGTCGTTACATTGCCCGCCGGGCGTTTAAAGAAGGAGTTGATATAGAGCTAGCTGATCCTGATGGAGCCACTCATGAATTCTCAAATGAACTGGACTACTCAAAGTATATTTTTGGCTTGCTGGGTTTAGAAATGCCAATTTTGGTGTCTGGCGACGAAAAAAAAGCCGCCAACCCATATCTTTCCACACTGCTTCCAATTTATTATTTAGATCAGGAGGAAGGGTATAGAAGATTTTATAGTCCGGCAGCATCTTTTATAAAAGACCAACTATCTGAAACCATAAGAATCATATTAGGAATACCGCCAAAGAATGCTTTTAATGCAAAGAAAAGGCTAATTGAAGCCAAGCGCGAACTAGAACTAAGAGATAAGCATGTCTACACATTAAAAAAGGACTACGAGGCTGCGAAAAACGTTTACGGCTCTGTAAGCCGTGAGGGTATAGACTTAGAACTCCAAGAGCTCTATCGAAGGCTTGAAGAACTGAAGGGTGGTTCGGCCGATAAAACAGCCTCAACCGATGCCATCGATGAGATAATAGGTTCAAACAACGAACTCATAAGAGGCTTAGATAGAGAGCTTGGCGATATATCTAAGCGTGATCGAAGTTTTCAGAAAATTCACGCGGAAATTCAGACCGAAATTAATACTCTCAGTCTAAATGAGGAGGCAAAAAGAGTGTTTGCTTCCTTTGAGGAGATTTGCAGCTCCCCAGGATGCCAGCTCTTTTCTTTCAGCACCGAGTCGTACGGAAAAAATCTACTTTACCTCAAGGACCAACTTAAAGATCTTGAGCGCAATGTTGAAATAGGTCGAATGCGAGCAGAGCAACTAATCATTCGTCGGGATGAACTGGTCGCTCAAACCAAGACTCTGACTGAGCGTCGAAACTCCTTAGTGAACACCTCTGAAATAAAGATACTAGTTGAGGCCATTACACAAATTACGTCAAAAATATTTGGTCTAGAGCAGGATAAGAAGGCTCTAGACACCCTTGAGGACCTCTCCAATCGTTATGTCGCCGCTTTAACTGCCAGAGACGAGGCGATTAGCCAGAGAGAGGAGCTAGAGAAAACGGGGCAAGGTCATCCTACGATCATTAAATTCCGAAGCATGCTAAGGGATAACATGCTCAAGTGGATGGACATACTAGACACCAATAACGTTTCAAGCGAGATAAGGTTTGAAGGGGACTTCATACCACTTCTAGGTAATGAAAAATTAAGTCAGCTTGGTGGAAGTACGCGCCTCCGTGTCATTCTTGCTTATCACGCAGCACTATTGGAATGCTTCCGGGCGCTAAATAGAAATAAAATATCCTTCATAATTTTCGATACGCCTAAACAGCACGAAATGCATGGAGTTGACCTCGAGCGCTATGTAAATGCTCTGAAAGTTTTTTCGACTGCAACTGGAACTCAAATTGTCATATCGGGCACTGAGTATCGATACACAGGAAATGAAAGAGACATTGATTGGGAGCCAAAATTTCCAGGAGCAAAGCAGAAAATGTTCCTAAAACAAGGGCAATAATAACCATCCAAGTTATATATAGGTGGGGCACTTGTCGGAGATTTTTGTCAATTTCGCGCAGCAAATTTGTATCCGCACTGAGCGTTGGTGGCTATCGACTCTAGGCGTTTGCATGCAAGGTACGCGTTGTAAAGCTATCAACAACGAACGACCACTTCTGGCCACTTCGCGCCAGTCGTATCAGGCGGAGTCGGCCAAAAAACGCCTGACGTCAGCGCCTGCTTTCGGGGGAAGCTTTAAACTTACGGCAGCATCAAAGCCCCAGTCGTGCGAGACTTTTGGGGCTAACACCACCCCAGACGAACAGTATTATGGTCTGTGAGGGGAAAGTGCATGGCTATGTCATCGGCGTGGCCGTAACGACGGTGCAGCTCCGTAATTGCACAACTGCTTAAGCAAAACCCTTGGCCCCTTTCAGCTATTCCTAAAGTTGGATCACCCTATGAACTCTGCGGGCATCGACACTAGCGCACTACTCACTATGCTGGGCTTGATTGCCGCGGTGTGGGCGATCGTGCCCAGCACTGCCAGGCTAAGCTTTCGATTGAGCCTGAACTGGTTCGACTGGCTGGTCATCTGGTCAGCGTTGCTTATCATCCATGGGTTCTTCTTCCAGCCTGTACTTACCAGGCTTGGGGTTCCTACCTTTGGTCCCTGGTTGTGGGGCTTCGACAAGAGCGCGACCCAGTACCTACTGTTCTTGCTTCTCGCTGGGTTTGTCTACTGGCGGTCGCGCAGGACGAGGCTTACGCGGTGGAACCTCGGGCTTTTCGATGATCTGACTACGTCACTCTTGCATGCAGGGAAGCTTGAGGAACTCGCCGACTTGCTACATCGCCATCTCGCATCGGCGCTGAATTTGGCGGCGTCGAAGAGCGTGCGAAGCCGCTTGGCCAGCGCTATTCGCCCACCGCGTCCCGACTTCCAAGTCGTCTTCCGAGACGACGGGTCCATCTCGATAGGAGAAGGTGCTCCGGCGAACTGGCTATTTCGCAAATGGTTCAGTTTTCGCGAGTGGCTTGCCGACATGGTTGGCCCTTCGCAGCGGGTGCAGCGCCGTGCCGCCATCGTCGTAAAGCGGCTGCTGTCATCCCGTCGCCTTATCGGACACCTCGCCATCGCTCGACCATACCTCTGCATGGAGGTCATGGAGCGCGCAACGCACTTTGTGGAAGACTTCCAAGACGAGTTCTTCGACGCACTATTGGCCAATGAGGCCAGCGTCATCTACAGCGAGCTCAAGAATAACGATAACTTCGGCGGGGGCGGGCGCCGCTTGGCGCTGCCTGATGAGAACCGCATCTT
The DNA here is from genome assembly GCF_002843095.1 of Pseudomonas sp. YY-1. NCBI lineage: Bacteria > Pseudomonadati > Pseudomonadota > Gammaproteobacteria > Pseudomonadales > Pseudomonadaceae > Pseudomonas > Pseudomonas sp. YY-1. The sequence goes on from NZ_PJLX01000004.1 coordinate 85,208, forward strand.
GCGGTTCTACTTTGCAGATGTTGATGTGGCAGCCCGTCTCGGGGTTTTCCGGTCTGTCGGCGAGGCCGTACTCGCACGGATTGATGCAGATGAAGCTCTCGAAAAGAAACTCAACGGGCGGCTGCTGACCTTTAAAGAAGTTGGGAAGCACCGCGACCCGATTTATGCGGGTATCTGGTTCTTCAGGATCATGGTTCTGGAAGGCCTACATCAGCGTGTCGCCGACCACTTGTGGCTTCACTACATGCCTCATTTCGCTAGCCGCCTAGTCGACCGTGCTCGCGAAGTGCGACCTGAAGACGAGAACTATGAGTTTCCAACGCCGCTGGGCTACCTGCTGTACGAAATCGTTGACGCTACTGCGGTGTGGGTGAGGGATGCCGAGGCTTTGACGAAGCCTGGCGACGTGCTGCATCCCAACCAGCTCGAAGGCAATCACATTCACATTTCCTTCGAAGCTGCAGAAGCCATCGGCCGTGTTATCCAGGCCATCTTGATGTCGCCGCGCGTGCCCCGCCGACTCAAGGACGAATTACTTGGTGTGGCGCTCACCACCCTGCGGGACTTGGAGCAGCATGCGCACTTGGCGCCGTTGGCCAGGGTGATGCGTGCGCACCTCATCGAACCCTATGGCTTCAGAGAACATAACAACTATCTGTATATCCTTAAGCAATGCTTCGATGAACAGGACCATGTGCTTCGGGCTTACCTGGGGCGCTTTAATGAGGAGCTCAACTCTGCTCGTGAAGCTGCGCTCTAAGAACTATGTTGGGCAGAGGGGGCAGAATTATTCAACGGGAAGACGGCCGCTTTTGGCCGATTCTGTTGAAAAAGTAGCTTCAGCGGCAGCCTGCCGATCAAGTGTGCCTGCTGTCGAAGTGGCTGCAAGCCACTTCAAGTTGTCTTCCGGCGTTTCGCTGAGCGTCCTTGCTCAGGTTTGGGGGGTAATTTGAGGGTTTCTGCTTGCAGCAGGCGTACCTATCCCGTTAATGGTGGCCCTTGAGGCAAAAGCTTGGCCATGCGTCGCAGGTTCTGCACCGTCGCCGCCAAAGTGAATTCGTCAGTGGCACCTGTCAGGCCACGCAGTCGTAAACGGTCGAGTTTCATGATCCGTTTGAGGTGGGCGAAAAGCATCTCCACCTTCTTTCGTTCGCAGCGAGAGACGAGGTACTCCGGTGTCTTGGCGATGCGTCGAGCCACGTCGCGGGCAGCCTCATGGATGCTGCGGACGATCTTCCGACTTGGCGTGTTGGGACAGCATTTCGCTTTCAACGGGCAGGTGGCGCAGTCGGTTTGGCTGGAGCGATAAATGATGGTGTTGGCCTTGGTCACCCGCGATCTTTTATGGGTGAAGGCGCGCCATTCACTGCGTAGTGGTTTACCGGCTGGGCAGCGGTATTCATTGGCTTCCTGATTCCAGTGAAAGTCGTTACTGGAGAGGCTGTCGTCCTTGCGCTCGGTCTTGTCCCACACCGGCACATGCGGCTCGATGTCCTTTTCTTCGACCATCCAGGCCAGCATCGGGGCGGTGCCATAAGCGGTATCGCCGATAAGGCGTTCCGGTGTGAGATCGAACTGCGCTTCGACACGTTCGACCATCGTCCTGGTCGAATCGACTTCGGCGGTACGGTGCGCCGGGGTAGCTTCCACGTCCATGATCACACCGTGCTCAGTGTCGATCAGGTAATTCGTGGAGTAGGCAAAAAAGGCCGGCCCACCTGGCGCTGCTGTCCAACGGGACAGAGGATCGGTGAGCGAAATTTTCTTGGGAAGAGTTTCTGCCAGCGCCTCTTCATCAAGGGCTTCGAGGTACTCGCGCACTGCGCGGCTGCTGAGCTTTGGATCGTTCCAATCGACCTCATCACCCGCCACGCCACGTTGGCGGCTAGCGTCGGCCTTGATGATGCTGGCGTCCACAGCGAAGCCTTCGCCTTTGACCAGTCCGGTCGCCATGCAGCGGCGCAGCACTTCATTGAACAACCAGCGGAACAGATCGCTGTCGCGGAAACGTCCATGGCGATTCTTTGAGAAGGTGGAGTGATTGGGTACTTCGTCTTCCAGACCCAACCGGCAGAACCAGCGATAGGCCAAGTTCAGGTGCACCTCTTCGCACAATCGCCGCTCGGAACGGATGCCATAGCAGTAGCCAACGACCAGCATGCGCACCATTAATTCCGGGTCAATCGAGGGTCGCCCGATGGGGCTATAGAAATCCGCCAGGTAGGCGCGCAGATCACTGAGATCCAGGCACTGATCGATGCTACGCAGGAGATGCTGGGCTGGGACGTGATCTTCCAGGTTGAACGAGTAGAACAGGCGATGCTGTCCTCCCGGTAACTGTCCCATCATGCTGTTTGCCCCCACGCTCGCTGACAGAGCAATTTTGCCAACGGCATGGGGTGACAGCTACTTTTTCAACAGAGTCGGCCGATTGCAGCCGATCATCGTTTCGCACCAAGTGCCCGGACCTTAGGACTGAAAATCCTATAGTCCGCAGTTCCAACACACTCAGAGGTCCTTCACCTTCTTCAACGCATGCAACCCATGCAGCGCTTCATCCCAAAGGTAACCACCCAGCTTCGAGATACTCGTAAACCACTCACTGCGTGCGCCATCAATCAGCAGAATAACTCGACGATTACTGACGAAATCGCCATCAAAACTCATGGAGTAGTCGTCAATCTGGAGCCTGCCTCCTGGCTCGATCACCGAAGAAGCGGCAATACCATCAGCAAAGGCATTGCCAGCGGTTTGGTATTCATCAATACCTTCGTCCGTGCTGGCGTATGCATACAACTGCCTACGCAGGTAAGTGACAGACTGAGCGGTGCGATTCAGCAACCAAACCGGCTGCTTATCCGAGCACCGTGAAAAGAACGGAATAGCTAAGTAAAGCCCTTCAGGCGCTTCCTGCTCATAGGCATGTAAATTCGCATGGGCGATAAAGTCCGCCACCTGCGAGCGGCGCCTGGCAAGCACATCAAAAGCATCGTCATCCATTCTGGGGCGGCACCCGCTAAAAGACTCCAGGGCGGTGCAGGCCGACGTCAGCCGCGCATACCGAGCCAGCTCTTCTGCATGCTGCTGCGCCACTTGCGGATGGCATTGCTGCGCAAGGCGCGAGGCCAGGCCCATAACCTCATCGTGAATGGGTCTACGAAACACTTGATACTCCTTGATACCCAGCGCTCAAATCAGGCAACGCCTGAATAGGCATGCGCTAGATCTATGCAGAACGATACTGGTAGTACCCAGCCTTTGTTACTGATTCTGGCTCAAGCGGTCGACACAATATCTATCAGACCAGTACTGCAGAAAGGATCATAGGATCAAAAGTCCTATGATCCTTTCAAGCAAAAAAATGCCGGTCATATGACCGGCCTCTTTACTATCTCGCTGCAGCTGCACTGGCTATCCAGTCGTCGACTTCGTGCTGAAGCCAGCGGCTTGCTCGGCCTATCTTCACCTGTTTCGGGAAGTCACCCTCTCGGATACGGCAGTAGATAGTTTTACGACTCAATCCGACTTTGCGGCTAACCGCATTGAAGTCCAGAAGGATCATCTCAGACATAACCCACCTCCCAGAAAGAGAGGCTGCTGGATTCATGTGGGCACTGCGGTGGTAATGCGTTCCTCATAGCTGACTGCTCTGCCGGATCATGCCTTCCAGGCATTAGTTCTACTTTTCCAATTCCACTGCGCATCAAGTAGACAACGTCACAGCAGCAAACCTAGAGGCTCCGGATAACCTCACGCCTGTATATTTACACAGCAATCTAGGCCGCACAACAAAATACTTGACTTCCCTGAAACTTATCCGTTCTCGAACAAATCCAGCTGCTCAGCCTGATGCTCATCCTCATCAGGACTATCGAGCAGGCGGCTAAGCGCGGCATCGAAAGCCTCCATGGTCGGGCGTATCTGAGGCAATTTCGCTTCAGGGTTATTGCGATAGTGCGTAACGACAACACCTGTTTGTCCGTGTGACTGCAACGCGTCACTATCGAAATCCTTGATGCCGTTACGCTGCATGAACTGCGTGCATGTGCGCCGAATATCACGTGGGCTAAATTTTGGGATGGACTGGCCGTTCATTTTGGCGTAGTCAGTAGCGAGCCACTCGCTCACAGCATGAGACAAACTGGACGCGTGAATTGGCTTTTGTCCACCAACACTCCAAGGGTATACGGCTCCTGGAGGCTGCAGGGCACGAACCTGTTCGAGTACCTGCAAGGCCCTGCGGCTTAAGGGAACGAAGTGAGCACGTTTTTTACTGCCACGCCCTTTGCTATCGATGATCTTCAAGTACTTCTTTTGAAGGTTGTAGCTGGTCCAGGGCTCACGAATGAACTGGAGGGGACGCTGCCCTGCAGTAGCAAAAGCAAAGTGAAAGACACGCGCCATAATCGCACCAACCGAATCGACCTTGGTGATGGTGTACCAAAATTGCTTAAGTTCCTTATCAGTGAGGGCGCGCTCGCCAGGTTTTGACGTGTTCGGGACAGTCACTGGATCCGCAGGATTCATCTGAAGCCCGTAGCTTTTAGTACTACTTCGGTCGATATGATGCTCCGCTTTTAGACCAAAATTGAAAGCAGCAACGAGAAACGAACGAACCTTGCCTGCCTGACGCCTAGCTCCCCTGTCCCAGATTGGTTTCAGCAGAAGATTCACATGCTCAGGCCTGACATCCTTGGCCTTCATATTCATGATGTCGAGCCGTTCCTCTAGGCCTTCCTTGCTCACGGCTACAACTTTCTCGCCTTCCAGATCCTTAGACAGCACACGCTCGAAATCCTTGATCTGCGCAGCTGAAACACCATCACGGCGACGGTCTTCGATGTAATCCCGGAACAATTCGGACAAAGTGCCTTTTGAAGCCTCTATTGCAGCAAGTCGCTGCTGCTCATGCAGCTGGCGCTGGCGTTCGGCTTGCTCGACCTCTTCCTCGGCAGCACATCTGGCTAGGTAAGCCTTGATGTCACCATGCTCTGCCGCGATCTTTGCATAACGTACCGCTTGCTCGCGAAGTTCAGTAAGTGAGAGGCCGGGGCTTTTCGGTGTTTTCTTGAAGACACCCAGCTTAATCTTCTGCTGACCTCCTTCATCACGGCGGCGGTAGTAGGCCTCGACAGCCCCAGAGGCACGGCAATCGAACAAGATTGATCCACTACCTCGGCCTGGCAGTGAATCGGTGGCAGTCTGACCAGGCTTAAGCGCCTTCAGCTCCACATCTGTCAGAAATTTCCTACTACTCGCCTTGCCCGATGCCTCTGCCATTTTTGCGTACCGTTTTGCGTACCGTTTCTTAGGGCATGACCGGCCATACCCAGAACCAAGGGGAAACACCTAACCCCTTGATTTCAGGATAACGCGCTAAATCGGCTTTTTTCGGGAGACGCTGGGAAACGACCAGAAACGTGCTTTTTACTGTCTCATAATCCTTTGGTCCACGGTTCGAGTCCGTGTGGGCCCACCACCTTCAAAGCCGTGCATTGCGCGGCTTTTGTGTTTCTGCACATCTCATATGTAATGCGCCGGCAGCCACCCAGCCCCCGGGAAAGCTGCGAAGCTATTGCCTACATCCCAACATGTAGCCCAAGAGCCACAAAAAACGATTAGTAGGCGTATCTTGTAGCCCAAAAGACACAAAAATGAATCAGGCTGCTTGTATAGCTGTAGCCCACGAGCTACATTTTTCTGCATTACCTGTATTTTTGATGCCCAGGGGCTACAAATGACCTCTCTCCACGACGTTTCCGAAATGCTGAAACAGGCGCGCGGTGACGCAAAACTGAGCCAGGAAGCGCTGGCCAGTCGTGCTGGCGTCTCGCGCACCACCGTAGCCCGTATGGAAACCCTGGCCAAAGGCGATATGAGTGTCTCGGCGCTGGTTCGGCTATTGGAAGCGGCAGGTTACGACCTGAAGCTGGTCAAGGCCGGACACCAACGCACGGTCGAAGACATCCTCGACGAGCAACGCTCAGGGAGTGCTTGAGCATGATCCTCGACGTCCACGTCAGCTCACGGCGGGTGGCCAAGCTCTATCGGGAGCGCGATGAATATGTGCTGAAGTACCTGCCGGGCACAGCAGCGGAAGACTTTGTCAGCCTGACGATGCCGGTACGGGAAGAAGCTTGGCGCTGGCCGCGCGACCTCTTCCCGTTCTTCCGGCAGAACCTGCCCGAGGGGTATCTGCTGGGCGTTATCCGCGAAGAATTTGGCCCGCTGCTCGATGGTACCGACCTGTCCCTGCTGGGCGTGGTGGGCGGCACCGGCATCGGCAGAGTCTCGGTCACGCCAGAGGGTGTTGAGCCCGGCGTCGAAATGGCGCCGCTGGAGATAGAACACCTGCTCAAAGCGGAAAACACCAGCGAACGGTTCGCCGCACTGGTGCGGCAATACGCTCGGGTCGCCGTATCGGGGGTCGTGCCAAAATTCATTGCCACTGACGCCATCGACCCTCGTGAGCCGCTGGGCAAGCCGACCCTGCGCACCGGCTTTCACATCATCAAGGGCTCTGACGAAACCACCCCTTTTCTGGGCTTCAACGAGTTCTACACCATGCGCGTACTGGAGCGACTGAACGTCGTGCCGGTCGCTGCCTGCCGCATGTCTGACGACGGCAAGGTCCTGGTAGTGGATCGCTTCGACGTGGACGAACACGGCATCCCCCGCTATGGCGTTGAGGATGCCTGCGGGCTGCTGGGTTTACCGCCCCATGAAAAGTACGCTCCCACCACCGAGCGGGTTTGGAATGCCACACGCGCCTACATCCCCGCTGACCGCCTGCAAGCGCAGCGCGAGCACCTGGGCTGGCATCTGCTCACCAACTACGTGGTACGCAATGCCGACTGCCACGCGAAGAACATCGCGCTGTTCTACTCCTCCCTATCTGACGTGGGCTTCACGCCGGTCTATGACCTGGTGACCACTCAGGCCTACCCGCGCTTTGCCAGCAACCCGCCAGGCCTGTCCGTTGGAGGCAGGCAAACCTGGACACCGGGTCGATCCCTGGAAACTTTCTTCAAGGCCGTACTGGGCATTGCCCCGAGCAAATACGCAGCCATGCTCGAGCAACTCTGCGAGTCCGCCATAGAGGTCGGCAACGAAGTGATCGAAGCCGCGAAGAACGAGCCCGCCTGGCGCGACGTAGCCAAGCATATGGTGCATGCCTGGAACGAAGGCATGGAAACAGTCCGCAGCCCCAAAGCCGCCGCACACTTTCGTGGCCTGGATAGCGCCATCGAAGACGCCGGCTTCTCCGGCCCGCGCAAACCTGAGCGCAGCAGAGAAGTGATTGGCCGCTCCGAATTGCTGGCGAAGAAGCGCTGACCAGCAAGCGACACGGCAGCCCAACGAACGTCAGGTGAGAACACGGTGAGCCAGATAGCCCTTATTCGGCTCACCAAATGAGCCGAATAGGTGCGCTAATCGGCTCATGAACAAAAAGGGCAACTCCCTTGTGGGCCGCACTCAGCCCTGGGCAATGCCCCCAAACCTGGCGTAACCGCCTAGCGGCCATAGGACAATGGTCGCGATCCCCCTTGAGCGATTGAAAGCAATTAGCCATTATCCAGACCAGTGCCAGGCATCTGGATTTCGGCACGCCTGCTCGCTCGTACAAAGAGCGCCACTCAAGCGGCTTTGCTCACGGAAGAAAATATGGACGTCGGCCTTATTCTTCGCCCGCTTATAGACAGCCTGTTCTGGCTGATCCCAGCGGCCCTGCTGATCGGCCTGCTCAAATCGCCCTGGGCCAAGGGACAGATCGGTGAACTGCTGGTGCGCCTGTTCGCCCATTGGCAGCTGGACCAGCAGACCTACCGCCGCCTGCATAACGTCACCCTGAACACACCAGACGGCACCACGCAGATCGACCACGTTTTCCTCTCGCCCTACGGCATATTCGTGCTGGAAACGAAGAACATGAGCGGCTGGATCTTCGGCAGCGAGAAGCAGGCGCAGTGGACGCAGAAGCTCTACAAACGCACCTTCAAGTTCCAGAACCCGCTGCGGCAGAACTACAAACACCTCAAAGCACTGGAAGCCACCCTTGGCGTCAGCCCCGAGCACCTGCACTCGGTCATCACCTTTGTCGGCGGCAGCACCTTCAAGACCGAAGTGCCGGCCAACGTGACCCAGGGCATCGGCTTTATCCGCTATATAAAGTCATTCCAGCAGGTGGTCTTCAACGAGGCTGAAGTCGGCGCCATGCTGCACGCACTGCGAACCGGCCGCCGCGCGCCGACCCTCGCCACCCATCGCGAGCATGTACAGAACCTCAAGCGCCGGAGTGATCCGACAGCCGAACGGCAATGCCCGAAATGCGGTAATGCGCTGCTGATCCGCACGGTGAAGACAGGGCCGAAGGCGGGACAACAGTTTTGGGGGTGTTCGGGGTTTCCCAAGTGCCGAACTATGCAAAGCTTTTAACAGCCATCCATTCATACGCAGGACGCTCATCATGCAATCAAGCAAAAACTGGCTGCTGGCGATTGCCGTCACCGCGCTCAGCGCGGGCGCGCACGCAGTAGAAGATGGCTACAGCACCACCTACAGCGCCTGCATGGATGAGTCCGGCGGCGTGACGGTAAATATGCTCAATTGCATGGGCAGCGAGACGGAACAGCAAGACGCCCGCCTGAACCAAAACTACAAAGCCGCCATGCAAGCGCTAACACCCGCACAGCAAGCACAACTACGCGACGCACAGCGGCTATGGATCAAATTCCGTGATGCTGATTGTGCCCTGCTCGGTAGCTTGACTGGAGGCACCATCGACAGCGTCAACAGCGCCTCGTGCTTTCTGGATATGACCAAAAAACGTGCCGATGACCTTGCAAGATTGGGCGAGTCGAGCCTGTGACTAGACAGCAGATAATCGAAAATAAATCTGTCCCCTTTTCGCTTGTCCCCTTTTCGCTGAGACTTAGAGACTTACGAACGGCCGCGGATGTGGTGGCGTTTTGCTTGCCTGTAGGAGGCCTAGATCGTAGGCTTTGCCTCCAAATAAGACAGCCGTAGGTCGCCAAGCGCATCAGAATCACGGAATTTAGCAGGGAGTTTTTAGCGATGGAAATCAGAGAGTCGATCATTCACGGGGTTTTGAAAGCTAAAGAAACAAACGGTGCGGACTCTATCACCATGCGCCGCCGGCCTGTTGTTTTGCCACTAGATGATCGACTCAACACGTTGTGTACAGATGTTCTGGCTCTCTACACAAAGCTGAGCAACGGTTATGGGACTTTTGGACAGGGCGCCGCTCATCCATTCCCAAACATTATGCAAGACTATTCCAACGCAGACTCTGACATTATTGCATTCAGCAATACATCTTGTGACCTAATTGCCGACCGAATGAAAGACCAGTTCATGGCCACTACGAGTTGGCCTCTATTTGTCCGATATACGAACCAAGGGCGAGACTGGCTTTTAATTGCAATGCTTAAGCTCAAGGAGGGCGTAGGCATTGATGAGGAAACCCTTGATCTTAATAACTCCCTCTCGTTCGATATCAGCCACCTACATGAAGCCGCACGCGTTGATATCGAAAAATGGCAAAACAACCAGCAACCTTACTTGTCTTTTATAAAGCGCAGGGCCGGCGAGTCTGAAATCACTCAATATTTCAGAGCAGCCATATCTTGCACAGAATACACTGACGCAAAGCACAACACAGAAATCGCTGTAAAAGCCATGGAAGATTACTGCATAGCGCAAGGATGGGATGCGGATCGTTGCCAACTGACTCGAGACAGACTTTACAACTTCTGCAATGAGCGAAAACAAGAAGAAGCTCCCGTAAACCTGACAGCACTTTCCGCGCACATAAACGAACAAGACCCAGAAAGCTTTGTGCAATACGTCAGAGAAAACAATTACGAAGTAAGTGAGATCTTTTCTCCAAACCCTGCAACTTACAAGAAGCTCATGCGAGTCAGCCGTCGCTTTGGTTCCATTAGCGTGAGTTTTGATGTGAACGACCTGCGCACTGAAACCGTTTATTACGACCCAGACGCCGACTCCATCATAATTAAACGCCCTCCAGCAGAGCTTATCAGGGATATGAAGAAGGCTCTTGGGGAGTTAGATGATGCCGAAGAGCAGGCTTGAAATATCAACAGAATCATTTAGATCTCTCGACAATAGAGAAGTATCGCGCGGGCGAGTAAGTGGCACAGCAGCAGAACCTAGCTTCTCTATAATTACAGGAGACCTAGAGCAAGCTGGACTACTGATTTCGTCAACCCCAGAGACTGGGGTTATAGTTTTCCGCGCCCCCTCTGCGGCCAACGAATATTTTGCACAATCACTGACTGATCTACTCACCGCCCCATCAAGAAGGAAAAAGTGTCCAGAAGAGTTCTACATTGCGGATTTAGACTATCTCTACAGCCCGACAGACTCGACTCGCCCTGCGGCTATCCAAGCCTATCTAGATACGGTTTTAGTTGTAGACTCTTTGAGCAAGCTCGCAGAGCACGGCACAGAACCGACATCAACAAAGCTTATTTTTTTTCACAAAGAAAAAATTGAACTCCATATAAATTATGATGCAGACAAAATAAAGCCAATCCAGGGCCTGCAGGAATTCATTGAACGCTACGTAACCGATGACATCCATGCCGAACAAAAGAAAACAATCATAAAGTCCGTACTCCTTGAACTATCCAAGGAATTCGAAGGCCGCACTCTGGACATAGGACTCCTAAATGAGAAATTTGAAGAATTCAAACGTCGCGTATCATCCGGATACCAGCTGTATGTCTCTGAGTTTTCATTTCAAAAAATAAAAGCAGAAATTGAAAAAAGCAAATTTGAATTCATAACAAAAATAAACAAAGTATTTTCCGACATTCAAAACCAGCTACTTACCGTGCCCGCTGCATTAATAATAGCAGGGAGCCAGTTTGAATCCTCCGATCATATAACCCTAAAAAATTTCTTGATCTTATCCGGGGCCATGGCCTTCACCATATTCATGCTCTTACTAATCATGAATCAACGCAATACCCTGCAATCCATATACAATGAAATTGATAACGAATGGGAGCTGATCAAGAAAAAACACAACGCGATCAAAGAACAGTTCGACACACAATACAGGGCTCTAGAGTCAAGATACAAGCATCAATACGTGCTGCTTGAAGTCGTAGCACTCATAGTGATTTTGGCTTGTATGGCAACCGTCCTTCTATTCAACTACAACTCCGCAAGCCAGAAAATCTCGGTAGAACTGGCTATGTTACTGGTATTCTTTTTTATTATTTACATCGCATGCAGAGCTTATACCGTTATTTCCAAGGTACTACTCCCAAGAAGCACTTAACCGCAAACAAGAGGCGTGATAAATTCGGACACGCCTGCCGAGACTCTGGGAAAAAGAGGACAGATTTATTTTCTTTGTGGTACGCCGTTCTGAGTAACAATCGTGGACAGACCACGATTACTTCAGACGGAGATACGCCCCAGATGGCCAATTCTTTTTCCCAAAACTGTGCATGATCGGGTCAGCGCACACCTGATTGCTGCCATCAGAAAGGGGGTATGAAGTAGCCCTCCTCCACCCGCAGCCATGTAACCGCCTCATTTTTCCCTGAACCTTTGCCCTTATTGCCCGGTCGGCTTTAAGTACCGTCGCGCTCCGCGGCGCCAGCAAAGGATGCGTGTTATGCGAGACCGCACCAGCAGGATCGCCGTTTCACCGCCACACCTCGAACAGCTATGGCAGCGTTACCAGCGGGTGCGTGCTGCCAGTGAGCGGCTCTGTGAGCCGCTGGAAGCTGAAGATTATGTGATCCAGAGCATGGCGGACGTCAGCCCGCCGAAGTGGCATCTGGCGCATGTCACCTGGTTCTTCGAGGCCTTCGTGCTGCAGCCTTTTCTGCCGGGCTATCGCCCGCTGGATGAGCGCTACGACCATCTGTTCAACTCCTACTACAAGACCCACGGCACGCCCTTCGAGCGCGCGCGGCGCGGGTTGTTGTCGCGGCCGACGGTAAGCGAGGTGTACGCCTATCGCAGCCATGTCGATATGGCCATGGCGCAGTTGCTCCAGTCAGGCAGTGAACTTGCCGACGAGGTGCTGCAGCGGGTCGAGCTAGGGTTGGAGCACGAGCAGCAGCATCAGGAGCTGCTGCTGATGGATATCAAGCACATCCTGGCGCAGAACCCGTTGCGACCGGTTTACCGGCATGACCTCAAGCCAGGCGGCGCTAACGCAAGCGAGCTGCGCTGGATTCAGTTCCCCGCCGGGCTGCGGCATGTCGGCCACACCGGCGATGGCTTTGCCTTCGATTGCGAGCGGCCGCGCCATCGGGTGTTCGTCGAGGCCTTTCAGCTGGCCAGCCGACCGGTAAGCAATGGCGAGTACCTAGAGTTCATCCGCGATGGCGGTTATCGCAGCACAGCGCTGTGGCTGGCGGACGGTTGGGACCATATCCAGCGCGCTGGCTGGCAGGCGCCGCTGTACTGGCAACGCGAGGGCGACGACTGGCTGGAGCTGACCCTGGGCGGCCCGCGCGAGCTGGATCTGCATGCGCCGGTCTGTCACTTGAGCTACTTCGAGGCCGAGGCTTTCGCCACCTGGGCACATGCGCGTTTGCCACGCGAAGAGGAATGGGAAGTGGCCGCGCAGGACGAACCACTATGGGGCAATTTCGTCGAGAACGATCACCTGCAACCGGTGGCTGCGGGCGCGGGCGATGGCCTGCAGCAACTCTACGGCGATGTCTGGGAATGGACCGCCAGCGCCTACCGGCCCTACCCCGGCTTTCGGCCTCTGGGCGGTAGCCTGGGTGAGTACAACGGCAAGTTCATGTCCGGGCAGATGGTGTTGCGTGGCGGCAGCTGCGCCACGCCTGAAGACCACGTGCGCTCCACCTATCGCAACTTCTTCTACCCCACCATGCGCTGGCAGTTCTCCGGCCTGCGCCTGGCCAAGGAGCTCTGAGCATGGCATTGGCAATCCGTACCCACGAACAATCCCTGAGCCCGGAACAGGAAAGCCTGCGCGAAGAAGCGCTGCGCGGCTTCGCGGCCAGCCCAAAGACGATGTCACCGAAGTTCTTTTACGATCATCGCGGCTCGCAGCTGTTCGAGCTGATCTGTCAGCAACCGGAGTACTACCCGACGCACACCGAAGAAACCATCCTGCGCCTGGCAGCCAACGATATCGCCGAGCTGGCTGGGCGCAACGCCAGCCTGGTGGAGCTGGGCAGCGGCGCCAGTCGCAAGATCCGCCTGATGCTCGAAGCACTGCGCCCGGCGCGTTACCTGGGCATCGATATTTCCCGTGAGTTTCTGGATATCTGCACCCGCCGTCTGGCCGCCGACTATCGCTGGCTCGATGTGCACGCGCTGTGCGCCGACTTCAGCCAGCCGCTGAAACTGCCCGCTGAGGCGCTGGGGCAACGGCCCTTGGCGTTCTTTCCCGGTTCCAGCATCGGCAATTTCGATCCGCATGAAGCCCGCGCCTTTTTGCGCAACCTGCATCGGGCGCTACCAGCCGGCAGTGGCTTGCTGATCGGCGTGGATCTGGTCAAGGACCGTCAGGTGCTGGAGCGCGCCTACAACGATGCGGCCGGGGTGACTGCACTGTTCAACCTCAACCTGCTCGAGCGCATTCGCAACGAGCTGGACAGCGATATCGACCCGCGCCGCTTTCAGCACCGGGCCTTTTACAACGAAGCCGAGTCACGCATCGAGATGCATCTGGTCAGCCGGCAGGCGCAGCGGGTGCGCATCGAGGATCGCGTGTTCGACTTCGCCGCTGGCGAAACCCTGCACACGGAGAACTCCTACAAGTACACGCCGAGTGGCTTTCGTGAGTTGGCGGGTGAATGCGGCTTCGCCTCGGTCGCCATGTGGCGCGACCCGGCACAGCTGTTCAGCGTGCATTTTTTGCGGCGGGAGTGAGAGGGATTCGTCAGGGAGAAATGGCGAACCGTCGCCGGGGGCGGGATAACCAACTTGCTGCGCGATCTTCTGCCCTCTCCCCCAGCCCCCACCCTGTGCCCCAGCCCTTCGCAGAGCTCAGGTCGCGACAGCGGGCGAAGCAGTGCTTCGCTGTTTCCGCTGTCGCCCCGCAAGCGGGAGAGGGGAGCAAAGCGCGTTCGACATAGGCAGGCGAATGCGCTCGGGACAGGCCTCAGCGTTTGGCGATGATGTATACCGCGTGCACGATGCCGGGGATGTAGCCGAGCAAGGTGAGCAGGATGTTCAGCCAGAAGGCGCCGCCGAAACCGACCTGAAGAAATACGCCCAGCGGCGGCAGCAGGATGGCGATGAGGATACGGATAAGGTCCATGCGGTACTCCTTTACATTCCATAACGGGGTACCTGAATAGACTCTGAGCAGCGCCTGGCAGTTCAGTCGCGGCGAGCAAGTCAGCGGCAATACTGAGAACCAGACGCTGGCGTCGCCAGGGATATGACTTTAGTCTGGCGCCAAGATGGAAGCGCCCCACATGCCTGAACAATCACAACAAGAACGCATCATCGTCGCCGACGACCACCCGGTTTTCCGCGACGGCCTGTGTCGTATCGCCCAGCGCGTCTTCCCTATGGCGTGCATTCTCGAAGCCGGTGACATGGATGAAGTGCTGAGCCTGGCGAAAGCCAGCACGGCGCCAAGCCTGTTCATGCTCGACCTGCTGTTCCCCGGCCAATCACCGCAGGCCATCAGCGCGTTGCGCCAGACCTTTGCGCGCAGCTCGATCGTGATCGTGTCGATGGTCGATAACCGCGAGTTGATCGATGAAGTGATGAACGCAGGGGCGGACGGCTTCATCGGCAAGGCGACACCGCCGGATGAAATCGCCGATGCGTTACTGGCCGTGCGCGCCGGCGAGTTCGTCCTGACCTTAGGCCCGTCCGGCGTGCCGGCCTTCGCCGAGGACCGTCATCTGCTGGAGCAGCTGACGCCGCGTCAGCAGGAGGTCTTGCTGCTGGTGGTGCGCGGCCTGTCGAACAAGGAAATCGCCCGCGAGCTGGCGATCTCGCCCTTTACCGTGCGCATCCATGTGTCCTCGCTGCTGCGCACGCTGGATGTCAGCACCCGCGCAGCGGCCGCCGCCAAGGGTGCCAAAGCCGGGCTGGTGTGAGCATCACGCGGCCTTGAGCTTGAGTTTCAAGGCCACCAACAGCGAACGCAGTTCGGCGGGCTGTACCGGTTTCGACAGGATCGGGATATCGCTGTCGCCCACCTGCTCCTGCACGCGGCGCACATCGTGCCCGGTCATGATGATCGCAGGCACCTTACGCCCACTGCTGCGCCGCACGTGCTGGATGCAGTCGGCCCCCGAAGCCTCGGTGCCGAGGTCGAAATCCGTCACCACCAGATCGAAATGCGCAGAGGCGTCGGGCAGCGTGCTGAAGGTGGCAACTTCGCAGCCCCATTTCTGCAGCAAGGTGGCGGTGGCCAGCAGCACGTTCTGGTCATCCTCGATCAGGCACACACGCAAGCCATCGAGCATGCGCGGCGCCTGCAGGGTGCTGCGTTTGGCGGAGGACGGCTCGCTCGGCGCCTCGACGCGTTGCAGGCCGTCGATGACCGCCCGCGTACCGCGCTTCTCCACGGAGCGAATGCTGACGCGCATGTCCATCAGCGTGCCCAGGCGTCTGACGATGGCCAGGCCCAGGCCCATTCCCTCGACGTCGCTGTCGCGCTGCTGGCGAACGCGGTAGAACTCCTCGAACACGCTGTCGAGATGGCCGGCGGCGATGCCGCGCCCCTTGTCGTAGACCTCGATGGCGACGCCCGGGCCACGACGCCGGCAGGCGATCAACAGCGGTTTGCCCGGTGCATATTTCAGGGCATTGGACAGCAGGTTCTGCAGCATGGTGGTGAGCAGCACCGGGTCAGCACGCACATGCAGCGGCGGGCAGCGCAGGCGCATCTCGACTCCGGCCCAGCGCGCCGCTTCGGCATTCTGCTGGATGAGCTGCTGCAGCAGGCTGCGTAGCTCCAGCGACTCCAGATGCGGCACCACCTTACCGCTGTCGAGCGAGTACATATCGAGAATGGTGCGGAACAGGCGTGCGACGCTGTGCAGCGATTTGTCGATGTTCTCCACCAGGCGCCGCTGCTCGGTGCCCAGGCTGCTGTCGCGCAGGCAGGCGGTGAACAGACTGATGGAATGAATGGGTTGCCGCAGGTCATGGCTGGCCTGAGCGAGAAACTGCGACTTGGCGCGGTTGGCGGCCTGCTCGGCCTCGGCCGCCTGGCGCGAGCGCTTGAGCAGGACATGCATATAGGTCGGCGCCATCAGGGTGGTGAGCAGCAGCGTGACGATCAGGTAGGGCTGGGACTGCCAGTACGCCGACAGGCTGGCGACCAGCGTCAGCGACAGCAACGCCATCAGGGTGGCCAGCAGCAAGTAGCCGGAACCGTAGCGCAAGCCATAGCCGATGGTGACCCACAGCAGAATCGCGTAGACCGGCAGCATGGCCGTGCCGCCGCATGTCAGGACCACCGTGATACCGGCATAGTCGGTGAGCATGGTGATCAGCCGGCGCCCACGATAGTTGCCGGGACGCCGCCTGATATCGAACCAGATCAGCGTGGCGACAACGCTGAAGACGCACTCCAGGACGAAGATCTTCCATACCAGCGCCGGGTTGATCAGCGAGAAATGGTAGAGGATCACGATGTAGCAGGCCGCGACCGACATGAAGATCAGCCGCACCCCGGCCTGGGCGCGTTCGGTGTCGTAAGCGGTGGTGGCGGTCCCGGACATGACGTTTCCCTGCTGATTACAGCTCATGTTGTGCTGCCGGCACCTTAGGCCGGAGCCTGCAGCCGGCGCAAGGAACTGGTTGGCAGGCACAGCGACACTAGTACACCCGCACTATTTCGCACGGTCCCACCCCTTCCTAAAATCCGGGCAACGCCTCGGCACTGGGTCGAGGACCGGTCATTGAAGGGAATGTCTGATGAACATCAAAGGAACCCTGGGAGCCCTCATGAGCGCTGCCGTGCTGGCCTCGCTGAGCGGATGCCTGGCGCAGAACACGCAAACCCAGGGGCTGCAGAACACTCAGTTGGCTAACGATCCATGCGCGCCGAGCGCCACCAGCAATCTGATCGCCACCGGACGCAGCCTGTTGGATATGGCCAATACCGTGCTGGAAACTCAGCAGAGCTTCAATGGCAACTCGGCGACCTATGCGAAACGCATGGAAGTGGCGGAGAACGCGCAGAAGGTCAACCAGGGCAACAACGTGCTGAATAACATCGAAAACCTGGCCGGTGCCGGCCAGCAGCCCTGCGCGCCAGCCGCACCGGCCAGCGCAGCACGCTAGCCCGCACTCACAGCCGCACGTCGAATTTGTCCAGTAGCAGCTCGGTTGGTATGTCGGTGCTGACCAGTTGATTGCGGCCGCGCTGCTTGCCGCTGTATAGGCGGCGGTCAGCGGCGCGGTAAAGCTCGGCGGCGCTGCGACCGTCTCTGGGCCAGGTGGCCAGACCGAAGGTGGCGGACAGCGTGATCTGCTCGCCGTCGTAGTCCAGCGGCTGTTCGGCAATCTGCTTGCGCAACTTATCTACCAGCGGGTCGGCGCCGGTGTTGTCGGTGTGACTGAGCAGCAGGCCGAACTCCTCCCCTCCCAGGCGACCAAGAAAGTCGGTCACGCGCAGGCGTTGCTGGAGGATCTGGCAGATGTGTTGCAGCGCCATATCACCCGCCTCGTGCCCCCATTGGTCGTTGACCTGCTTGAAGTGGTCGACATCGAGCAGCACCAGAACCAGATGCCCGCTACTGCGTTCAGCCTCCTGAATGCTGCGTTGCAGCGCGTGCTGAAAGCTGCCGCGGCTGGCCACGCCGGTCAGTGAGTCGGTCTGCGCCAGGCGCTCCAGCTCCTCGTAGGCCTGCATGCGCAAGCCGTCGTAGATGTGCACGAACACCAGGATCAGCACGCCGCACAGGGCGGCGTTGCCCAGGTCGATCAGGCCGCGGGTGTCCAGGGTCAGGTGATTGTCGGCGAAGTACAGCAAAAGTCCGGCAAGCATGAACGGCGCGGTGAGCAGGAAGGCACGCTGCTTGCCCAGCAGCAGGTAAGCCAGCAGCGGGATCATGTACAGCCAGACGAATGCCGCTGATGAGGCATCCGGCATGACGATGATGTAGAGGATGAAGCAGAAGGTCGGGATCAGGTACAGGTAGATCCACAGGTACAGATGGCGGGCGCGTTCGATGCGCCAGGCGCCGAACAGTAGCAAGGCGGTGCACAGCACTTCGAGGATGGCGAAGGGATAGTTGCCGGCGAGGGCCTGCAGCACGGCAAAGCCGCCCAGGGTCAGGCCGGTGGCGAGCAGGATGGTGCGCATCAGCGCACGCTTGCCTGATTCGCGCAGCCCTTCGCAGTGCCCCGCCCCTACGTCCCTGTGATCGTTATAGTTGCCGTCGCCCATTTTATTGCCCAGCGCCGCCGCCCTCAGCGGTACGCAGCCCCCCGCTGCGCACCATCAGGCAACTATAGACGGCCTTGCCTGTTTTACACCGCATAACCCAGCACACGCGGCAGCCACAGGGCAATTTCCGGGAAGATCGCCACCAACAGCAGGGCACTGGACATCACCACGACGAACAGCGCGGCCCAGCCGACGGTTTGTTCCAGGCGTATCTTGGCGACCTCGGCCGTGACCATCAGGTTGATCGCCACCGGTGGGGTGAACTGGCCGATGGCGATGTTCATCGCCAGCAGGATGCCGAACCACACCGGGTTCCAGCCGAAGTGCTGCATCACCGGAATCAGGATAGGCATCAGGATCAGGTAGATGGAGATGGCATCGAGCAGCATGCCGGCCAGCAGCACCGCGAGCATCACCAGCGCCAGCAACACCCAGCCGTTATCCGACAGCGAAATCAGCCATTCGGCCATATGGCGGAAGGTGCCAAGCATGGTGCCGGCCCAGGCGAAGATGCCGGCCAGGGCGATGATCAGCATGACCACGCCGGAGATCACGCCCGCCTCACCGCACAGGCGCCAGAGGCTGCGCCAGTCCAGCTCGCGGGTGACGAACAGGCCGACCAGCACGCCATAGGCCACGCCGACCACAGCGGCTTCCGTAGGAGTGAACAGGCCGCTGCGCAGGCCGCCGAGGATCAGTATCGGAGCGAACAGCGCCGGCAGCGCCTGCTTGAAGCTCTCACCCAGCGGCGGGCGCTCGCCCTGCTCCGGGGACTCCCAACCATAGCGGCGCGACAGCAGCCAGGCCGGCAGCAACAGCACCAGGCCGGCGAGAATGCCGGGGAACAGGCCGGCGGCGAACAGCGCGCGCAGATCGACGCCTGGCACCACGATGGAGTAGAGAATCAGCGCGATGGACGGTGGAATCAGGATCGCCGTCGAAGCCGAGGCGGCGATCAGCGTGGCAGAAAACGGCTTGGGATAACCCGCCTTGGTCATGCTCGGCAGCATCACCATGGCCACGGCGGCGGCATCGGCCGGGCCGGAGCCGCTCATGCCGCCCATGATCAGACAGACCAGCACCGCGACCATGGCCAGGCCACCATGACGCGGCCCGATCAAGGCCTGGGCGAAGCGCACCAGCCGCAGCGCCACGCCCGCTTTCTCGAACACCAGGCCGGTGAGGATGAACAGCGGAATGGCGATCAGCGGGTACTTGGCGACGCCGTTGTAGGTGTTGGTGCCCAGGGTCGCGAGCATGTCTGGCGACAGGCCGGCGATGATGCCGATGGCGCCGGACAGGCCGAGGGCGAAGGCCACCGGCACACCGAGCGCGAGCAGTACGACGAAGCTGAAGATCAGCCAGAGATCAGGGCTCATCGCTGATTCTCCCGCGCAGACGATCCAGGGTGACCTGGGTCAGGCGCACGAATACCAGCAGCGCCAGAATCGGTAGCCAGATAACGTACCACCAGTTGGGCAGGCCCAAACCTGGCGACTCGGAATCCCACTGGAATTCCTCCCAGGCGAATTGACCGCCGTACCAGCACACCAGCCCCAGCACCAGCGCACCAGCCAGCCACTGCAGCAGGATCAACGGCGTGCGCAGGCGCGGGAACAGGCGCTCGAGCAGGCCGATACGAATATGTCGGTTGCTGCGCATGGCCACCGAAGCACCGGCGAAGGTGAGGATGACCAGCAGGAACACCGAGATTTCCTCGGTGAAGGCGAAAGAGGCATCGGTGAAATAACGCACCACGACGTTGGCCAGGCTGATCAGGCTGATGATCACCAGGGCCAGTGTGGCGAGCACGCGCTCCAGCGGCGCGTCGACTTGCTTGCTCATAAGAACCTCGAATGACCGACTTGGCGTTGTTCAGCGCAAGTGCCGCTGGCCCTCTCCCCCAGCCCCTCTCCCATAAATGGGAGAGGGGAGCGGATCGGTGTCGCGCGACAAACTGGCAGCATTACGCCCGAAACCCATGGGTTTCCGGTCAGATGAAACGAATCAGGGCTGGGCCACGGCCTTGCGTGCGGCGTCCATCAGCTTATCGCCGATGCGCGGTGCCCATTTCTCATGCACGCTGGTAGTGGCTTCGACGAAGGCGGCACGCTCGGCGTCGCTCAGTTCGATCACTTCCACACCGCGCTCACGTACGTCGACCAGGCGCTGCGCCTGGGCGCCGCGCGACAGTTCGATCTCCCACTTGCCGGCGTCGATGGCAGCCTGGCTGAGCAGCTCACGATCTTCCTCGGGCAGGGATTGCCATACGCGCTGGTTGACGGCGAACACCAGCGGGTCGGCCATGTAGTCCCACAGGGTCAGGTACTTCTGGCCGACTTGGTCGACACGCGCCACGTCGAAGACCGACAGCGGGTTTTCCTGGCCGTCCACCGCGCCGGTGGTCAGCGCCGGTTTGGCGTCGGCCCAGCTCATTTGCGTGGGGTTGGCGCCGAGGGCATTGAAGGTGTCCTGGAACAGCGGCGAGCCGACCACGCGGATCTTCAGGCCGGCCATGTCAGCCGGGCTACGCACCGGCTTGGCCGAGTTGGACAGCTGGCGGAAGCCGTTCTCGCCCCAGGCCAGCGGCACGATGCCGCGCTGCTCGATGGCGGCGAAGGCCAGCTTGCCAGCCTCACCCTGGGTGATGGCGTCGAGGTCGGCGTCGTTCTTCATCAAGAACGGCAGGGAAAACAGGTTGAGCTCCGGCACCTGCGGTGACCAGTTGATGGTCGAGCCCACGGCCATGTCGATCAGGCCGGAGCGCATGGCGGAAAATTCCTTGGTCTGGTCGCCAGCGACCAGTTGCGCGTTGGGATACACGCGCAGGGTGATGCGCCCTTCGGAGCGCTCGTTGACCAGATCGGCCCACTTCTGCGCGGCCTGACCCCAGGGGAAGGCATCCGAAAGTACGGTGGAAACGGAGTATTCACGCGCCTGCGCGGTGGCGCACAGCGCGGTCAGCGCAGCGCCAGCGGCGAGCGCGGAGAAGAGTCGCTTGAGTTTCATCGGGGCGTCCTTGTATGGATCTTGGTCATTGTCGTTGTGGCACCGGCAAAGCGGTGCGGATCCAGCGGCGAGCGGGTGGCTCGCCTGGCGCGCCTGGTCGGCACGCAAAAGGGACACGGCAGGTGTCACGACTGCCGGGCAGGCCTTGTGGGCGATCGGCAGGTGCCGGCGGGTTACGCGCAGCCGCCCAACTATTCCAGAAGCGCGCGGCGAATGCCATTGTCTGATGACTGTTGACGTTGCCCGCCCCGATCCGCGCTGCCCATAATCACCGGCATCTCATTTCCGGACCCTCGCCCATGGCCATCTCCCGCGACGACCTCGACCAGCATGGTCTGATCATCGGCGTGTCGCCCGAGCGCTTTCGCGCGGTGGCCATGCCGCTGTTGTTCGATCACCTCGACGCGCAGTGCGAGGGCACCATCGCGGTCAATCGCCAGGCGCGTATCGTCTGGATCAACGACAAGTACGCGCAGAAGGTCGGCATCGCCGATGCGCGCACGGCGCTGGGCAAGGAAATCGAGGAGGTGCTGCCAGCCAGCCGCCTGCGTGAGGTGGTGGAAAGCGGCCAGCCGAGCATGCTCGACCTGATGGCCTTCGGCAGCGAGCACTTCGTGGTGACCCGCATTCCGCTGCGTGACGAAGACGGCACCCTGGTCGGCGCGCTGGGCTTCGTCCTGTTCGACCGCGCCCGCCATCTCAAGCCGCTGATGGCCAAGTACAACAACCTGCAGACGCAACTGCTCGCCACCCAGCACGAACTGGCCAAGGCACGCCGTGCGCGTTACACCATCGCCGGCTTCATCGGCGCCAGCGCCGCGGCCAGCGAGGTAAAGCGCAAGGCCCGTCGCGCCGCACAGCTCGATGCCACGGTGCTGATCCGTGGCGAAACCGGCACCGGCAAGGAGCTGCTGGCGCAGGGCATTCACAACCTGTCGCCACGCGCCAACGGGCCATTCGTCGCGGTCAACGTCGCGGCGATTCCGGAGACCCTGGTCGAGGCCGAACTGTTCGGCACCGCACCCGGCGCCTTTACCGGCGCCGACCGCAAGGCGCGCATCGGCAAGTTCGAAGTGGCTAACGGCGGCACCCTGTTTCTCGATGAAATCGGCGACCTGCCGCTGCCGTTGCAGGCCAAGCTGCTGCGCGTGCTGCAGGAGCAGGAGGTTGAGCCGCTCGGCTCCAACCAGGTCAAGCCGCTCAACGTGCGGGTGATCGCGGCGACCCATATCGACCTGGAAGCCAAGGTGGCAGCCGGGCAGTTCCGCGATGATCTCTACTACCGCCTCAACGTCCTGGCCCTGCGCGTGCCGCCGTTGCGCGAACGTGCCAGCGACATTCCCGCGCTGATCGAACACCTGCTCGATGACCTGGCCAACCGCTCCGGCCTGGCGCCCATGGAGCTGACGGACGATGCCCTCGCCCTGCTCTGCGCACAGCCGTGGAAGGGCAACGTGCGTGAGCTGCGCAACCTGCTGGAGCGGGCGCAACTGGCGGTCGATGGGCGCTTGGATGGCGAGGCCTTGCGCGGTTTGCTGGTCGACCCGGTAACGCCGAGTGCACCGATGCCCGCTGCGCCAGTGATGATGAGCACGGCGCAGACGCTGGCCGAACAGCTGGCGCAGGCCGAGCGCCAGGCGCTGCAGGCGGCACTGGCGGCATGCGACGGTAATCGCCAGTTAGCTGCCGAACGTCTGGGGATTTCCCGCGCCGGGTTCTACGCCAAGCTGGCGCAGCATGGGCTGGGGCGGAGGGGCTGAACACTGGTCGCTGGTCGTAGGAACGGCTGGGCGGCATTCCGCTTCAGCCGCGATTATCACCGAACCGGAAATCGCTTCGCGGCTAAAGCCGCTCCTACAGAGACCGTCGCTCACCACAATTGCGTAGCCAGGATGAAATCCGGGGATCAGGCGCCGCAAAACCTCGGATTACATCCGGGCTGCGGTTCGGGAGTAGGGTGGATCACGCTTTATCGTTCCACCATTGGCTACACCGCTGAACGCAACGGTGGAAATGAACAGCGATTTCCATCCTACGAAACGCTCCTTTCGTCTAGAAACCTAGACATGTTACCCACCATAAAATCCATAGATCTGGATTAATTCCAATTTTATGGACAAACGATTCTCCACCCCAGACTCCACGTCTACCCCCAAACTGGCCTGAAAAGCCCGCCTAGTAGGGCTTCCCGCACTATCGACCAAAGTCTCACCCCAGCCTGGCACGACTCTGGCTCTATATCCGGCAAAGGCGCACTGCCGCATCCGCGCCTTCTCGATAAACGGCCCTGAGCCGGTAGAACAACAACAAAAGGAACCACCCATGGGTACCCTCGGTATTCTGATTTCCCTCGCATTGTTGATGTACCTCGCCTATCGCGGCATCAACGTCCTGATACTCGCCCCGCTGCTGGCCCTGCTGGCGTTGCTGTTCGCCGGCGACATCGCCCTGCTGCTGCCCACCTACACCCAGGTGTTCATGAAGGCCATGGGCGGCTACGTGATCCAGTTCTTCCCGCTGTTCCTGCTCGGCGCATTGTTCGGCAAGTTAATGGACGACTCAGGATCAGCGCGCGCCATCGCCCACGGCATCGTCGCCAAGGTCGGCAGTGAGCGCGCGATCCTGGCCATCGTGCTGGCCTGCGGCATCCTCACCTACGGCGGCGTATCGCTGTTCGTGGTGGCCTTCGCCGTGTACCCGATCGGCGCCGCGCTGTTCCGCGAGGCGGGCATTCCCAAGCGCCTGATCCCCGGCGCCATCGCCCTCGGCTCGTTCACCTTCACCATGACCGCGCTGCCCGGCACGCCGGCTATTCAGAACGCCATCCCCAACCCCTTCTTCGGCACCGACGCCTTCGCCGCGCCGGGCCTGGGCGTCATCGCTGGCCTGATCATGTTCGGCCTCGGCACCTGGTGGCTCACCGCGCAGTCGCGCAAGTTGATGGCCGCCGGCGAAGGCTACGGCGAGCACCGCGATGACCCGGTCGTCGAAGAGCGCCGCGATATTCCCGGCTTCTGGCTGGCGCTGCTGCCGATTTTCGTGGTGATCGCGCTGAACTTCCTGATGGCCAAGCAGATTCTGCCGGCCGTCGACACCAGCTACCTGGCCAAACCGGAATACGGCGGTCTGCAGGATGCCAAGTCGCTGATCGGTATCTGGTCGATCATCGTCGCCCTGGGCGCCGCCATCGTGCTGCTGATCGCCATGCACTGGAAGCGCTGGATGGACCTGAAGAAGAGCGTCAACGACGGCGCCTTCGGCTCCATGCTGCCGATCCTCAACACTGCCGCCGAGGTGGGTTACGGCACGGTGATCGCCTCCCTGGCCGGCTTCGTCATCATCCGTGACCTGGTGCTGGGCGTCTCCAGCAACCCGCTGATCTCTGAAGCAGTGGCGGTGAACATCCTCGCCGGTATCACCGGTTCCGCCTCCGGCGGTATGTCGATCGCCCTGAAGACCCTCGGCGAGCAGTACCTGACCATGGCCACCGCCGCCGGCATCAGCCCCGAGTTGCTGCACCGCGTCGCCGCCATGGCCTCGGGCTGCATGGACACCCTGCCGCACAACGGCGCGGTGATCTCGCTGCTGGCGATCTGCAAGCTCACTCACCGTGAGTCGTACAAGTTCATCTTCGTCAACACCGTGGCCTTCCCGCTGGTGGCGCTGGTGGTGGTGATCACCCTGGGCACGATGTTCGGAAGCTTCTGACGTTCTCTGTAGGAGCGGCTTCAGCCACGATCTTCGCGGCTGAAGCGGAACGCCGCCCGGCCGCGCCTACAGCCCTCTGCAATTCACGAGTACCCGCAATGAGCAAGATCATGACCGCCGCCGAAGCCGTGGCGCGCATTCCGGATAACGCCAACCTGGCCACCGGTGGCTTCGTCGGCATCGGTTTCGCCGAACAGATAGCCATCGCCCTGGAACAGCGTTTCGTGGCTGAACAAGCGCCGCGCGATCTGACCCTGGTGTATGCCGCCGGCCAAGGCGACGGCAAGGGTCGCGGCCTCAATCACCTGGCCCATGAAGGCCTGGTGCGCCGAGTGATCGGCGGCCACTGGGGACTGGTACCGGGCCTGCAGAAGCTAGCGGTGGACAATCGCATCGAGGCCTACAACCTGCCGCAGGGGGTGATCTCCCAGCTGTTCCGCGATATTGCCGCCGGCAAGCCGGGGCAACTGTCGCGCGTCGGCCTGGGCACTTATGTCGACCCGCGTCATGGCGGCGGCAAGCTCAATGCGCGCACCACTGCCGATCTGGTGCGGCTGATGCCCATCGATGGCGAAGACTACCTGTTCTACCCGACCTTTCCGATCAACGTCGGCATCGTTCGCGCCACCAGCGCCGACCCTGACGGCAACCTCAGTTTCGAGCGCGAGGCGCTGACCATCGAGAGCCTGGCCATCGCCATGGCCGCGCGCAACAGTGGCGGGCTGGTGATCGCCCAGGTCGAGCGCATCGTCGAGCGCGGCTCGCTCAACCCGCGCCAGGTGAAGATTCCCGGCATTCTGGTGGATTGCGTGGTGGTGGCCGAACCGGCCAACCATCAGCAAACCTTCGCCACCGCCTACAACCCGGCCTTCGCCGCCGAGACACGCGTACCGGTGGACAGCCTGACGCCCATGCCGCTGGACGTACGCAAGCTGATCGCCCGCCGCGCGGCGCTGGAGCTGAAAGCGGACGCGGTGGTCAATCTCGGCATCGGCATGCCCGAGGGTGTGGCGGCGGTGGCCGCCGAAGAAGGCGTGATCGAGCGCCTGACCCTGACCGCCGAGCCTGGCGTGATCGGCGGCGTCCCGGCCTCGGGCCTGGACTTCGGCGCGGCGAGCAACCACAGCGCCCTGCTCGACCAGCCTTACCAGTTCGACTTCTACGACGGCGGCGGCCTGGACATCGCCTTCCTTGGGCTGGCCCAGGCCGATGCGGCGGGCAACCTCAACGTGTCCAAGTTCGGCAGTCGCCTGTCGGGGGCTGGCGGCTTTATCAACATCAGCCAGAACGCCAAGCAGGTGGTGTTCGTCGGCACCTTCAGCGCCGGCAAACAGGACATCCGCATCGAAGACGGCCAACTGCGCATCGTCGAGGACGGCGAGCTACGCAAGTTCGTCGCCGAGGTGGAGCACCGCACCTTCGCCGGTCGCCTGGCCGCCGAGCGTGGCCAGCCGGTGCTCTACGTCACCGAGCGCTGCGTGCTGCGCCTGAGTGTCGAAGGGCTGGAACTGATCGAAGTGGCGCCGGGCGTGGATATCGAGCGCGACATCCTCGCGCGCATGGACTTCGCCCCCATCGTGCGCCAGCCGAAGCTGATGGACGGACGACTGTTCCGCCCCGAGCCCATCGGCCTGGGGCAATGCCTGGACTAGCGCCAGGCCACTCTTTGAGCGTGAACTTACGGGCCTGAACAGGCCCGTTTTTTTGTCCGCAATCCAGCGCAAACCGGAACAATGCCCATCGGCGCGTCCCACCCTACGTCTTTTCCCCCAGCTTATGCCGCGCGGCGTACAGGCAGATCATCTCCATCGCCAGGGTGGCGCCGGCCAGCGCGGTGACCTCGGCGTTGTCGTAGGGCGGCGCCACTTCCACCACGTCCATGCCGATCAGGTTGATGCCGCGCAGCCCGCGCAGGATTTCCAGCGCCTGATGGCTGGAAAGGCCGCCACACACCGGTGTGCCGGTGCCGGGGGCGAAGGCCGGGTCGAGGCAGTCGATGTCGAAGGTCAGGTACACCGGATGCTCGCCCACCCGCGCGCGAATGCGCTCGGCGATCTGCTCCGGCGTGCTGCGGTGCACCTCGCGGGCATCGAGCACCTGGAAGCCCATCACGTCGTCGTTGGTGGTGCGCAGGCCGACCTGCACCGAGCGCGCCGGATCGACCAGCCCTTCGCGCGCGGCGTGATAGAACATGGTGCCGTGGTCGATGCGTTTGCCCTCCTCGTCCGGCCAAGTGTCGCTGTGCGCGTCGAAGTGGATCAGCGCCAGCTTGCCGTGCTTCCTGGCATGCGCCTTGAGCAGCGGGTAGCTGATGAAATGATCGCCGCCCAAGGTCAGCAACGCGCTACCGGCTTCTAGAATGCGCGTGGCATGCGCCTCGATCACCTCCGGGGTGTCCTGTGGCGTGCCGTGGTCGAACAGGCAATCGCCATAATCGACGCAGGCGAGCACATCGAAGGGGTCGAACTCCCAGGGGAAATGCCGCGCCCAGGCTGACTGGATCGAGGCGGCACGGATCGCCCGCGGGCCGAAGCGGCTGCCGGGCCGGTTGGTGGTGGCGGTGTCGAACGGCACGCCGCTGATGGCCAGGTCCACGCCGGTGAGGTCACGGCTGTAGCGCCGGCGCATGAAGCTGGTGATGCCGGCGTAGGTGGGTTCGGCGGCAGTGCCGTAGAGGCTGGCGCGGGTGATAGCCTGGTCGTTGTCGAAGGCTTGATCCATGGTCGGGTACTCGTTTCGGTGATGTTCGCGAGCAGAGCTCGCTCCTACAGACTCAGTACTGGCTGCGGAAGGCCGTCCACAGACGGGTGCGCTGACGCTGCTCGCGCAGGCTCAGCACTTCTTCGGCGAACAGGCGCTCGCGCACGGCTTCGGGCGGGTAGATGTCCGGGTCGCCACTCACCGCCTCGTCCAGCAACGGCGTGGCCGCGTGGTTGGCGTTGGCGAAGAACAGTTCGTTGGTCAGCTCGGCAATGGCTTCGGGCTGCAGCATGAAGTCGATGAACGCGCGGGCGTTGCCTGGGTGCGGCGCATCGGCGGGAATGGCCATGGTGTCGAACCAGATCAGTGTGCCTTCGCGTGGAATGCGGTAGAGCACTTCGAAGGGTTGCCCGGCCTCGGCAGCACGCGCAGCGGCCATGCCGGCATCGCCGGTGTAGGTCAGCGCCAGGCAGGTTTCGCCCTTGGCCAGATCATCGATCTGCCGGGCATTGCCGATGTAGCGCAGGTTCGGTTGTAGCGCGGCGAGCAAGGCGCTGGCTGCGTCCAGATCAGCGGCCTTGGCACTGTAGGGCGGCTTGCCCAGGTAGTTGAGGGTGATGGCGATCACCTCTTGCGGCGAGTCGAGCACGGAGATGCCGCAGTCCTTGAGCTTGCTGGCGTACTCGGGCTTGAACAGCAGGTCGAGGCTGTCCAGCGCCACACCGGGTAGGCGCTGTTCGACGGCCTGCTTGTTGATCGCCAGGCCCACGGTACCCCAGGTGTACGGCACGCCGTACTGGTTGCCGGGGTCGACGCTGGCCAGCTTGGCCAGCAGTTCGGGGTCGAGGTTGCTGGCGTTTTTCAGCGCCCCCACTGGTTGCAGCGCCTTGGCCTGGATCGCCCGCGACAGGCCGCTGGAAGCGGGAAAGACCACGTCATAACCACTGCCCCCGGTCATCAGCTTGCTCTCCAGCACATCGGTGCTGTCGAAGGTGTCGTATTTGACCCGGATGCCGGTCTCGGCCTGAAAGCGCGCGAGTGCCTGCGGCGCCACGTAGTCGGCCCAGTTGTACAGGTTGAGCTGTTTCGGCTCCGCCATCAGCGGCGTGGCGATGGCCAGAAGCAGCAGGCTTGCAGCAAGACGCATGGTTCTATCCTCGGGCAGATGCGGTTGGCCGTGCCTCTCTGCTGGAGGCTAGGTTCTGTACGAAAAGTGCCTGCGCTCGGTGATGCTTCGTTAAAAATGGGTTCGGAATGCTCATTTACAGCTCGTAAATTCCGCTTCCTCACCCATTTTTGCCTCGCCTGACCTTCGCTCGACGACTTTTCGTACAGAACCGGGCATGTCGGCATCCTGCACCCGGCGTTACTTCGGATAAATTCGAAGTGTTCTACTCCAACATCGACAGTCATCAATGTATGGAGCCGCCCATGCTCAGCCAATTGCGCGACCTCGATCTGCAACTGTTGCGCTTGTTCGTCACCGTGGTGGAGAGCGGCGGCTTCAGCGCCGCGCAGGGTGAGCTGGGCATCGGCCAGTCGACCATCAGCACGCAGATGGCCAAGCTGGAAACGCGCCTGGGCTTTCGCCTGTGCGAGCGCGGCAAGGCCGGCTTTCGCCTGACGCCCAAGGGCGAGCAGGTGCTGGCTGCCACACGCAAGCTGTTCGCCGCCATCGAGACGTTCAAGGGCGAAGCGCAGGGCATGGCCGACAAGCTGCTCGGTGAGCTGCGCATCGGTCTATCGGAGGCGCTGTCGGACGAGGTGATCGAGCGTATCGGCAAGGCCGTCGGACGTTTTCGCCAGCGTAACCAGGCGGTGCAGATCGAACTGCTCAGCGCCATGCCCGCCGAACTGGAACGACGCCTGCTGCAGGATCAGCTGCAACTGGCCATCGGCTATTTTTCCGGCAGCCAGACGGCGCTGGACTACCAGCCGCTGTTCGACGAGCGCCAGCGCCTGTACTGCGGCAGCCAACACCCGCTGTTCGCGCGGCAAACGCTGAGTGCCGACGACCTGCAGGACTGCGACCGGGTTGTGCATCCCTATCGCTTCATCGCCGCCCACGAGCCCTGGCAAGGCGGCACAAGCAGCGCGCGCTGCGAGCAGGTCGAGGGCAGCCTGGCGTTCATCCTCTCCGGCGCGCACCTGGGCTATCTGCCCGAGCACATTGCCCAACCCTGGGTGAACCGCGGCGGCCTGCGCGCGCTGCCCGGCACCTGGGACTTCACCGTGCAGTTTCGCCTGGCCAGTCACCGTGGCCATCCGCCCAGCGAGGCGCAGAAGGCCTTCAGCGAAGATCTGCTGGCTGCATTCAGCACCTGCTGAAACATCCGGGGTCTATAGTGGTTGTTCCTTCCTCACCACACCTTCTGGAGTACACATGAGCAAGACTTACAACGTCGCCGTACTGGTCGGCAGCCTGCGCAAAGCCTCCATCAACCGCAAACTGGCCCTGGCGCTGGCCGATCTGGCGCCCGCCTCACTGAATCTGGAAATCCTCGAGATCGGTGACCTGCCGCTGTACAACGAAGACGCCGACGGCGACAGCGCTCCGGCCTCCTACGCGCCGTTTCGCAGCAAGCTCAAGGCAGCCGACGCGGTGCTGTTCATCACCCCCGAATACAACCGTTCGATCCCCGGCGCGATGAAGAACGCCATCGATGTCGGCTCGCGCCCATACGGCCAGAGCGGCTTCAGCGGCAAGCCGGGCGCCGTGCTCAGCGCCTCGCCAGGTGCCATCGGCGGCTTCGGCGCCAACCACCACCTGCGCCAGTGCCTGGTGTTCCTCGACGTGCACGTGCTGCAGCAGCCAGAAGCTTATCTCGGCGGTGCCGGCAACTTCTTCGACGAGAACGGCGTGCTCAGCGACGGCATCAAACCCTTCCTGCAGAAGTTCATAGACGCCTATGCGGCGTGGGTGGCCAAGCAGGCCTGACGCCCTGCGCCGCCCTTTCCGGGCGGCGTTTCACACTGCCGATATGCCTTGATACGTGGCCTGAATGACACTGGCGACTAGACCGACCGGTCTACATAATCCAGGCCATGACCAAGCCCACTCGCGACAAACTCATCGACGCCATGATCGACGCCCTGCAACGCAAGGGTCTACATGGCGTTGGTTTGAACGAACTGCTGGCCGCCGCCGATGCGCCCAAGGGCAGCCTTTATCACCACTTCCCGAACGGCAAGAGCGAACTGGCCGTGGCCGCCATCGAGCGTGTCGGCCAGCGCGCCGAGCAGGCATTCGCTGTGCTCTTCGAGCGTCAGTCCGATCCACTCGATGCGCTGACCACCTGGCTGCAGGGTGCGCTTGGCCACTTGCAGGAAAGCGCCTTCGAACGCGGCTGCCCGCTGGCCACCGTCGCCCTGGAAAGCGGCCCGCAAGATCATGAAATTCGTGCAGCCCTGGCCAATGCCTTCGCCGCCATTCGCCAGGCCCTGCAGCAGCAGTTGCAACGTCACGGTTACCCGCAACCGCAGGGCCTGGCCACCTTGTTCATCGCCCTCTACGAAGGCGGTCTGCTGCAGGCCCGTGTCGCCGGCAGCAGCGAGCCTCTGAAACAGGCCGTCGACACCCTGCTCCACCTGACCCGCCAGCACCGCATGGAGCCTACCTGACATGAGCACGAGCATTCGCCGCGAAACCCAGCCCCTGCTGGCCCTCGACGACTATCCGCTGGCCGCCACGCGCTACCACTCTGAGCGCCCCCAGGCGCAATTGCTGATCGCCGGCGCCACTGGCGTGCCGCAAGGCTTCTATCGGCGCTTCGCTGAGCATGCTGCCAGCCGCGGCTTCAACACTCTGACTCTGGACTATCGCGGCATCGGCCAATCCAGGCCCGACAGCCTGCGTGGTTTCGAGATGGAGTATCTGGACTGGGCCAATCTTGACCTGGCCGCGGCGGTGGATCAGCACCGGCACGCCGAGCGTCCGCTGTTCATGATCGGCCACTCCTTCGGCGGCCATGCCTTCGGCCTGCTGCCCAATCATGATCAGGTCGCCGGCTTCTACACCTTCGGCACCGGCGCCGGCTGGCACGGCTGGATGCCCAAGGCCGAGCAAGTGCGCGTACTGGCCATGTGGCGGGTGATCGGCCCGCTGATGACGCGCTACAAGGGCTACCTGGCCTGGAGCAAGCTGGGCATGGGCGAAGACCTGCCGCTGGGCGTCTACCGCCAGTGGAAGCGCTGGTGCCGTTTCCCCCGCTACTTCTTCGACGACCCGCAGATGCCGGGGCTGGCCGAGCGCTTCGCTCAGGTGAACACGCCGATGGTGGCGCTCAACAGTCTGGACGACCTGTGGGCCCCGCCTGCCTCACGCGATGCCTTCATGGCTGCGTACGTCAACGCGCCCTACCAGGCGCGCACGCTCGACTCGCAGGCGGAAGGCCTGGGCACCATTGGTCATATGGGGTATTTCCGCCCGGCGGCGCAGCGCCTCTGGGACGAGACTCTGGATTGGTTCGAGCAATTGCGCATCGAACAACGCGCGGCATAAGCCGTCCGCTGAAAATCCATGGGCCAGAAAAAAAGAAAACCCCGCGATTGCGGGGCCTTGCAGACTGTAGTCCTGACATCCTTGATCTGCTCACCATCCTGGCGGCTGTCCAGCGTGTCCCTGTTTGTCTAGGCGCTTCCTGCGCTGAATCCATGTGCGGCAGAGTACGCCCGTACCTGATCAACCGACAGTGGCGATATTCGGCACATCGTGTAAGCCATGGCTTACATGGAGCCACCCTTCATCAGCCGTCTCGCTTTGCCCTGACCATCCCGGGTTGGGCGAACGCATTTGGCCATGTTTTTTGTGACGTACGTCTTGCTAGACTGCATCTTGTCCTACAAAAACAACAGACTCCGACAACGGCGGTCACTGGGGCTAGAGTATGCGCGCAGTCACCTTGCTTCTTGGTTGCCTGGCAACCGGCATCAGCAGCTTCTCCCTGGCCAATGGCCAGACCCAACTGGACGATGCCAAACAGGCCATCGATCAGGCGTTCTGGCAGGAGCTCTACGGCAGTGGTGGCACCACGCTCTACTGCGGCCAGACCTTCGCCCGCGAAAGCGGCACCCTGACTGCCAGCCCGATCTACAGCAGCAAGCAGCTCAAGAGCGCGATGCGCTGCGTCACCGACCGCCAGTGCACCATCATGAACCCGCGCTATCCGTACATCGTCGCCGACCAGCACAACTACTACCCAGCGCTGACCCGCGTCGAGCTGGTGCGGCGCAACGCTCAGTTCGCCGAACTGGCCGATGACGTGCCGAGCAAGTTCGCTGACATCGGCTGCGACCTGAAAACCAGCTTCCAACTGGTGGAGCCGCGGGACGAAGCCAAGGGCAATATCGCCCGCGCGATCTTCTACATGCATATCGAGTACGGCCTGCCCATCGTCGGCCTGGTGCCAATGTACAAGGCCTGGCACCGCATGGACCCGCCGGATGCCGAGGAAAAGGCGCGCAACGACAAGATCGAGGTACTGCAGGGCACGCGCAATCGCTTTATCGACGATCCTTCGCTAGTGGATCAGCTGATCAGCGACTGACTTCGATCACTGTGGGAGGGGCTTTAGCCGCGACGAAGCCACTGCAGATCGCCGGCAAGCCGGCTCCTACGGTTTGTAGAAAGCCTACGCTCTGCGCTTGTGCAGCGAACGCAGCTTGTAGCGGTCACCGGGATGGATCAGCCGCGCGTAGCTGATCAGGTGATCGTCCGACCAGGTACGGCGGATCACGCTCAGGCAGGGCATGGCCGGGTCGATCTGCAGCAGCTCGGCCGTGCGCGCATCCGCCAGTACCGCCTCCACCACATGCTCGACATCCGAGATCGGGCAACTGGCGACCAGAACTTCGTTGGGCGTGACCTGGGTGAAGTCGCTTTGCAGGTAATGCGGCACCCAGCGCGGATTGACGAAACGATCCTCGAGCTGGATCGGCAGGCCGTCCTGCAGGTGCACGAGGATGCTGTGAAACACCTCGCCGCCCAGGCGCAGCCCCAGGCGCAGGGCCACCTCGTCATCGGCGGCGATGGCTTCGCAACGCACCACTTCGTTGCTGTATTCGTGACCGCGACCGCGCACTTCACTGGCGATATTCATCACCTCGTGCAGCGGCGACTCGGCCTTACGGTCGGTGACGAAAGTGCCAAGCCCGGCCTGACGCACCAGATAGCCCTTTTGCACAAGGTTCTGGATCGCCTTGTTGGCGGTCATGCGACTGACGGAGAAATCCCGCGCCAGTTGCTCCTCGGGCGGGATCTGGTGATTGACCGGATAGGCGCCGCCGTGAATGCGCTCGAGGAGGAAATCCTCGATGGCCTTGTAGCGCGGGGTGGGACTGGTCACGGCTGCTCCTTGGGTATGCCCGGTGCGCGGATGATAGCGCCCACCGCTACGACTGGCAGTAGCGCCGTTGCCGAAACGCCGGAGTGCCAGCGCGTAGGGCGGGCTCAGGAGCGAAGCGAACAGCACGCCGGGCCATGCCGAGCTCGGCACCACAACCTACGGATAGCACCCCAACGGCGTACTGCTTCGCGAGTACGCCCTACATT
Organism: Pseudomonas sp. YY-1; assembly: GCF_002843095.1. NCBI lineage: Bacteria > Pseudomonadati > Pseudomonadota > Gammaproteobacteria > Pseudomonadales > Pseudomonadaceae > Pseudomonas > Pseudomonas sp. YY-1. Next base: position 119,590 of record NZ_PJLX01000004.1, read on the forward strand.
TCTGCGCGGCTCAGCCTACCGACGGCAGCATGCCGGCTGGCAGCAGCGGCGTCAGCACGCGCTCGGCGAGCAGTGCATCGGCGGCGGCGATGTCCGGGGCGAAGAAGCGGTCCTCGACGTAGTACGGCACCTTGGCGCGCAACGCCTGACGGGCCTGTTCCAGCGCCGGCGTGCTCTTCAGTCCTTCGCGGAAGTCCAGGCCCTGGCAGGCGCCCAGCCATTCCACGGCCAGCACGCCGCGGGTGTTGGCAGCCATGTCCCACAGGCGCTTGCCAGCGGCCGGCGCCATGGATACGTGGTCTTCCTGGTTGGCCGAAGTCGGCAGGCTGTCGACGCTGTGCGGGTGGGCCAAGGCCTTGTTCTCGCTGGCCAATGCCGCCGCGGTGACCTGGGCGATCATGAAACCGGAGTTGACCCCGCCATTGGCCACCAGGAACGGCGGCAGCTGCGACATGTGCTTGTCCATCATCAGCGAGATACGCCGCTCCGAAAGCGCGCCGATTTCAGCGATGGCCAGGGCGATATTGTCGGCGGCCATGGCCACCGGCTCGGCGTGGAAGTTGCCACCGGAAATCACCTCGCCTTCAGCGGCGAACACCAGCGGGTTGTCGGAGACCGCGTTGGCCTCGACGCCGAGCACTTCGGCAGCCTGGCGCAGTTGGGTCAGGCAGGCGCCCATGACCTGTGGCTGGCAGCGCAGCGAGTACGGGTCCTGCACCTTGTCGCAGGCGGCGTGGGAACGGCCGATCTCGCTGCTGTCACTCAGCAGATGGCGGAACGCCGCCGCCGCGTCGATCTGCCCGCGCTGACCGCGTGCGGCATGGATACGTGCATCGAAGGGCGAGCGCGAACCGAGCAGCGCCTCGACGCTGAGCGCGCCACAAACGCTGGCGGCGGCGTACAGGTCTTCACCTTCGAACAGGCCACGCAGGGCGTAAGCGGTGGACACCTGCGTACCATTGAGCAGCGCCAGGCCCTCCTTGGCAGCCAGGGTCATCGGCTGCAGGCCGGCGATGGCCAGCGCCTCGGTGGCCGGCAGCCATTGGCCCTTGTGGCGCGCCTGGCTTTCACCGAGCAGCACCAGCGACATATGCGCCAGCGGCGCCAGGTCACCGGACGCGCCGACCGAGCCTTTCAGCGGGATATGCGGGTAGACCTCGGCGTTGACCAGGGCGATCAGCGCCTCGATCACCTGGCGGCGGATGCCGGAGAAACCGCGCGCCAGGCTGTTGATCTTGAGCAGCATGATCAGGCGCACCATGGCGTCGCTCAGCGGCTCGCCGATGCCGGCGGCGTGGGACAGCACCAGCGAACGCTGCAGCTTTTCCAGATCGTCGTTGGCGATGCGGGTCGAGGCCAGCAGGCCGAAGCCGGTGTTGATGCCGTAGGCGGTGCGGCCCTCGGCGATGATCTGGTTGACGCAGGCAACACTGGCGTCGATGGCCTGATGGGCGCTGGCGTCCAGGGTCAGGTGCACGGGCGCCTGGTAGGCGGCGCGCAGGTCGGCCAGGGTCAGGTGGCCGGGTTTCAGGTTAAGCGTATTCATGGAATCTCTTTCCTCAGCCGATCATCGGCAGGTTCAAACCCTGCTCACGGGCGCAATCGATGGCGATCTGGTAACCGGCGTCGGCGTGACGCATCACGCCAGTGCCCGGGTCGTTGGTCAGCACGCGGGCAATGCGCGCGGCGGCTTCATCGGTGCCATCGCAGACGATGACCATACCCGAATGCTGGGAGAAACCCATGCCCACGCCACCGCCGTGGTGCAGCGACACCCAGGTCGCGCCGCTCGCGGTATTGAGCAGCGCGTTGAGCAGCGGCCAGTCGGACACGGCATCGGAGCCGTCCTGCATCGCTTCGGTCTCGCGGTTGGGGCTGGACACCGAGCCGCTGTCCAAGTGGTCGCGGCCGATCACGATGGGCGCACTCAGCTCACCCGAACGCACCATCTCGTTGAAGGCCAGGCCGAGCTTGGCACGCAGACCCAGGCCGACCCAGCAGATACGCGCCGGCAGACCCTGGAAGGCGATGCGCTCGCGGGCCATGTCCAGCCAGCGGTGCAGGTGGGCATCGTCCGGGATCAGTTCCTTGACCTTGGCGTCGGTCTTGTAGATGTCCTCGGGGTTGCCGGACAGCGCCGCCCAGCGGAACGGGCCGATGCCGCGGCAGAACAGCGGACGGATGTAGGCCGGGACGAAACCGGGGAAGTCGAAGGCATTGCCCACGCCCTCTTCCTTGGCCATCTGGCGGATGTTGTTGCCGTAGTCGAAGGTCGGCACGCCCATCTTCTGGAAGTCGAGCATGGCCTTTACATGCACAGCCATGGACTGCTTGGCAGCCTTGACCACGCCAGCAGGGTCGGTGGCTGCACGATCCTTGTACTCGGCCCAGCTCCAGCCGATCGGCAGGTAGCCATTGAGCGGGTCGTGGGCGCTGGTCTGGTCGGTGACCATGTCCGGGCGCACGCCACGGCGCACCAACTCCGGCAGGATCTCGGCAGCGTTGCCCAGCAGGGCGACGGAGATAGCCTTGCCTTCGGCGCAGTACTTGGCGATGCGCGCGAGGGCGTCGTCCAGATCAGTGGCCTGCTCGTCGACGTAACGGCTGCGCAGGCGGAAATCGATGCTGCTCTGCTGGCATTCGATATTCAGCGAGCAGGCGCCGGCCAGGGTCGCGGCCAACGGCTGGGCGCCGCCCATGCCACCGAGGCCTGCGGTCAGCACCCAGCGGCCCTTGAGGTTGCCGGCGTAGTGCTGGCGACCGGCCTCGACGAAGGTCTCGTAGGTGCCCTGGACGATGCCCTGGCTGCCGATGTAGATCCAGCTGCCGGCGGTCATCTGGCCGTACATGGCCAGGCCCTTGGCATCCAGCTCGTTGAAGTGCTCCCAGCTCGCCCAGTGCGGCACCAGGTTGGAGTTGGCGATCAGCACGCGCGGCGCGTTGCTATGGGTCTTGAACACGCCGACCGGCTTGCCGGACTGCACCAGCAGGGTCTCGTCGTCGTTCAGGTTGGTCAGGCTCTCGACGATCTTGTCATAGCACTCCCAGTTGCGCGCGGCGCGGCCGATACCGCCGTACACCACCAACTCCTTGGGGTTCTCGGCCACGTCCGGGTCGAGGTTGTTCATCAGCATGCGCAGCGGCGCTTCGGTCAGCCAGCTCTTGGCGGTGAGCGTGGTGCCGCGCGGGGCGCGGATTTCGGTGTCGCGGTATTTGGTGGTCACAGCGGTTTCCTCCTGTTGTTCGGCGCTCAGAGGCTGAGCAGATGAATCAGGCGCGCCGCCACCTTGGCGGTGCGGTTGTCGATGTCGTATTCGGGGTTGAGCTCGGCCAGGTCGGCCAGGCGCAGCTTGCCGCTGGCCTTGAGCCGTTCGAGCAGCGGCTCCAGCAGCTCCAGGCGCACGCCACGGGCGGCCGGCGCGCTGACGCCCGGCGCTTCGCAGGCCGGCAGCACGTCGATGTCGATGGTCAGGTAGAGCGCGTCGCACTCGGCGGCGAAGACGTCCAGCTCGGCGCCGATGGCATCGAGGGTCGACTCGCGAATCTCATGATCCTCGCGCACCAGCACGTTCAGCTCGGCAGCGCGGGCGAACAGCGCGCGGGTGTTACTGGCGCGGCTGACGCCAAGGCAGGCGTAGCGGAATGGCCAGCCGCGTGCGGCGCACTGCTCGGCGATCTGCGCGAAGGGCGTGCCGGAGGAATGCACATGGGTCGGGTCGCGCAGGTCGAAATGGGCATCGAAATTGATGATGCCGATTTTTGGAGCGGGGTTGCCAGACAGATGCTCGGCCAGACCCGACCAGCTACCGAAGGCGACTTCATGCCCACCACCGATCACCAGCGGCAGATGGCCGGCGTCCAGCAGCGCGCAGACGTTTTGGCCGAGGCGCGCCTGGGCAGCTTCCAGGTCGCCATCCTCGCAGGTCACGTCACCGGCGTCATAGGCCGGCGCCTGGCGATGCCAGGCCAGGTTGGCCAGCGCTTTGCGCACGCATTGCGGCGCAGCGGCTGCGCCGACGCGGCCATGATTGCGGCGCACGCCTTCGTCGCAGGCGAAGCCGAGCAGGGCCAAGCCCGGCTCACTACCGGCGGAGAGCGAGCGGATGCGCTGGTGCCAGCGCGCGCTGTCGGTTTCCGGGTCGGTGCGACCGCTCCAGGCAGCCATCGAATGACGATCAGCGAGCATAGGTCACGACTCCATTGAACACGCGCTGGCGCAGACGTCCGGCCTGCACCGCGTAGGCCAGCTCGGCCGGTTGCTGGACATCCCACAGGCACAAATCCGCCGGAGCGCCGACGGCGATGCGGCCGAGGTCGGGTAGGCCGAGGGCGCGGGCGCCATGGGCGGTCATACCGGCCAGGGCTTCGCGCGGGGTGAGGCGAAACAGGGTGCAGGCCAGGTTGGCCATCAGCGTTGGCATGCAGATCGGCGAGGTGCCGGGGTTGGCATCGCTGGCCACGGCCATCGGTACGCCGTAATGGCGCAGCAGTTCGATGGGCGGCAACTGGGTTTCGCGCAGCACATGGAATGCGCCGGGCAATAGCACGGCGACCGTGCCGGCTTCGGCCATGGCGCGCACGCCGGGCTCATCCAGGTATTCGATATGGTCGGCGGACAGCGCGCCGTAGCTTGCGGCCAAGGCACTGCCGCCGAGGTTGGACAGTTGCTCGGCATGAGCCTTGATCGCCAGGCCATGGGCCTGAGCCGCCTGGTAGATGCGCTCGCACTGCGCCGGGGAAAAGCCGATGCCCTCGCAGAACACGTCCACTGCATCGGCCAGCCCTTCACGGGCAGCGGCCGGGATCATCTCATCGCAGACCAGGCTGACGTAGTCGTCGGCGCGGCCGGCATATTCCGGCGGCAGAGCGTGGGCACCAAGCAGCGTGGTCAGCACTCGCACCGGGCGCAGTTCGCCGAGGCGGCGGGCCACGCGCAGCATCTTCAGTTCGTCGGCAAGGGTCAGGCCGTAACCGGACTTTATCTCCACTGTGGTCACGCCATCGGCCAGCAGCGCATCGAGACGCGGCAGGCTGGCGGCGATCAGCTCGTCTTCGCTGGCGGCGCGGGTGGCGCGTACGCTGCTGATGATTCCACCGCCGTTACGGGCGATGGTTTCGTAGCTGACACCTTCCAGGCGCTGCTCGAATTCACCAGCGCGGTCACCGGCGTAGACCAAATGGGTGTGGCAATCGACCAGCCCCGGAGTCATCACGCCGCCACGCCCAGCTTCGACTGCACCTTGAGCCAGCGCCTCGTCGAAGGTGCGCGACGGCCACAGGCCGGCGATGCAACCGTCCTCGACCAGCAGGTTCATCGCCTCGTCCAGCTGCGCCAGGCCGTCGAAGACCTGCACATCGCGCCAGAGCTGTTTCGAGGTGGAATGCATCGACATGGGATTCTCCCGGCTTATTTTGTATATACAATATGAATGGATCGAATCGGCGTCAAGCCATGAGCAACGGTCTGACCCTATGATCACAATACCAAGCAAGGCATATGCAGCACGCCTTGATAGCCCTGAATAGAGCCTGAACGACCTCTATCTGAAGACATCTTCGCCGACCTAGTGATCGAGACCGTTTGTCGCTCAACTACTATGTATATACATTTGGAGAGATCATGCCCTGCCTCCCGCTAGACCCCGCAACCGCTCGCGCGATGCCCTGGAAGAACGGTGGCGGCACCACAGTAGAGTTGGCCATTTCGCCAGCGGATGCCGATCTGGAGGATTTCGCCTGGCGAATCAGCACTGCTCAGGTGGCAGTGGATGGTGCCTTTTCCAGCTTCCCGGGCATCGACCGCAGCCTGGCCGTGCTCGCTGGTGACGGCATGTGCCTGCAACACGCCGACGGGCGGCGCGAAACGCTGCTCAGCGGTGACGCCATCGCGGTGTTCAGCGGCGAAGAGGCGATCAGCGCACAACTGCTGGACGGCCCGATCACCGACCTCAATCTGATGACCCGACGAGGCCTCTGGATGCATCAGGTGCAGTTGCTGAAATGGCAGGGAACCCGAAGGCTGGAGAACGATGCGGCGGTGATGCTGCTGTGGAATGGGGGCCAGACCGCAGTCGACGTGAATGCTGGCGGCGCGATGCACCCGCTAACGGCGGGCAATGGCCTGCTGATCGAGAACGAACCCGGCCAATTACACCTGCACGCACACCGCCCCGCCCTGCTCTACGTGGCCTGGCTGAACCCGTGCGCACACTGAAATAAAAAGCCCCGGCGCGCGGGCCGGGGCTCATTTGTGCGCGGCAGCGTGATTAGAACTGCGCAGCGTCCAGCAGGTACAGCGATTCGCTACCTGCCTTGACCGACGCACTCAGCGAGTGAATGCGCGGCAGCAGGCGAGCGAAGTAGAAGCGCGCGGTGCCCAGCTTGCTGGCGTAGAACTCGTCCTGCCCTTCCTTGCCGATCGCAGCTCGTGCCATCAATGCCCACATATAGGCATAGGCGGTGTAGCCGAACACGTGCAGGTATTCGACCGAAGCAGCACCGATTTCGTTGGGGTTGCCCTTGGCCCGGTCCAGCACCCAGGCGGTCAGCTCATCGAGGTTCTGCACGGCAGCCGCCAGCGGCTTGGTGAACTCGGCGAGGTTGGCGTCAGCGGAGGCGACGAAGCCCTTGATTTCGTCGGCCAGGTGCTTGTAGAAGCTGCCGCCGCTGCCAACGATCTTGCGCCCCATGAGGTCCAGCGACTGGATACCGTTGGTGCCTTCGTAGATCTGGGTGATGCGGCAGTCGCGCACCAGCTGCTCCTGGCCCCACTCGCGAATGAAGCCGTGGCCACCGAAGATCTGCTGACCATGCACAGTGGTTTCCAGCGCCATGTCGGTGAGGAAGGCCTTGGCCACCGGCGTCAGCAGAGCGACCAGTTCGTCGGCGCGCTGGGCGGTGGCCTTGTCCTCGCTGTACTTGGCGGTGTCGAGTTGCATGGCGACGTAGCTGGAGAAGGCGCGACCGCCCTCATTCAGCGCTTTCATGGTCAGCAGCATGCGACGCACGTCCGGATGCACGATGATCGGGTCGGCGGCTTTGTCCTTGGCCACCGGGCCGGTCGGCGCACGGCTCTGAATACGCTCGCGAGCGTACTCGATGGCGCTCTGGTAGCTGCGCTCGCCCAGGGCCAGGCCCTGGATGCCAACGCCCAGGCGCTCGTAGTTCATCATGGTGAACATGGCATTGAGGCCCTTGTTCACTTCACCCACCAGGTAACCGGTGGCACCGTCGAAGTTCATCACGCAGGTGGCCGAGGCCTTGATGCCCATCTTGTGCTCGATGGAGCCGCAACCCAGCGCGTTGTTCTCACCGAGGGAGCCGTCGGCGTTAACCATCACCTTGGGCACGATGAACAGCGAGATGCCCTTCGGGCCAGCTGGTGCGTCCGGCAGCTTGGCCAGCACCAGATGGATGATGTTCTCGGTCAGGTCGTGCTCGCCACCAGTGATGAAGATCTTGGTACCGCTGATCTTGTAACTGCCGTCAGCCTGAGGTTCGGCCTTGGTGCGGATGATGCCCAGGTCGGTACCGGCATGCGGCTCGGTCAGGCACATGGAACCGGCCCAGACGCCGGCGTACATGTTCGGCAGGTACTGCGCCTTCAGCTCTTCGCTGGCGTGGTTGAGGATCGACAGGCAGGCGCCGGCGGTCAGCATCGGATACAGGCCGAAGGACAGGTTGGCCGAGTTGACCATTTCCTCGACCTGGGCGCCGATCACCTTGGGCATGCCCATGCCGCCGAATTCCGGCGAGCCACCAACACCGACCCAACCGCCCTCGGCGTAGGTCTGGTAGGCCTCGGGGAAACCGGCCGGGGTTTTCACCGCGCCGTTGTCCCAGGAGCAGCCTTCTTCGTCACCGCTGCGGTTCAGCGGGGCGATGCTGCCCGCCGTGACTTTGCCAGCTTCTTCCAGGATGGCACTGGCGGTCTCGGCATCGACCACCTCGGCCAGGGCCGGCAGCTCGGCCCAGAGCTTGGAGACTTCGAATACTTCATTGAGCACGAAGCGCATGTCGCGCAGGGGGGCTTTGTAATCGGCCATGACACATCCTCGAAAACGGACTTACGTGAGAGGACCGAGTTTACTTGAACAACTTTATAGACACATAGGGTCGTGTTGTGACCAATTATTCACAAGAGGTCACTAACTCCCTGATGTGAAAACCGCTCTACAACGGGCCGAGAAATGGGCGTGACCGTTCGTCTGCCGGACGACTACTCTCGATCCGCTGCCAGCTTCACAGCCCCGTGACGCTGCCCGGCGCTACGGATGCAATTGCGCCCGGCGGCCTTGGCGCTGTACAGCGCCTTGTCCGCCTCCTTGATCACTTCCTGCGGCGTTCGCTGCTCGGCCTGACGCTCGGCGACGCCCATGCTCACGGTCACCGATACCTCGCTGGCGGTCTTGCCGGCCCTGCGCTGCTTGCCTTCACGATCATCGCGCGGCCGGCTTTGCGAGTCGCGCAGTTGCATGCGGTACTGCTCGATGCCTATACGCACCGCTTCCATGTGCGGCATGCATTGCTCCACGGTCTTGCCAGGAAACAGCAAGGTGAACTCCTCACCGCCATAGCGGTAGGCCTTGCCACCGCCACCGACCTTGCGCATTTGGCTGGCGACCAGACGCAACACCTGATCCCCCACATCATGGCCGTGGGTATCGTTGAATTTCTTGAAGTGATCGACATCGACCATGGCAATCACATAATCACGCCCCAGGCGCTGCAGACGCTCGTTGAGCGCGCGCCGCCCCGGCAGCCCCGTGAGCTCGTCACGAAAGGCCATCTGGTAGGCCTCGTGCGCTACCGCCGCGACCAGCATGAGCATCACCATGCTGATCATCACCTGCAGCGCATTGGCCAGGATGAACACCTGCGGCAGCATCCACAGCAAACCGCACAGCCCCATCAGTTGCGCCGCGTGCAGCGGCCTTGGCCGACGCAGGTACTGCACCAGCAGAACGATGAAGGCGACCAGGAACGCCACGTAAACCAACTGCGCCAGGCTCATCCAGGCGCCATGCAACGACGGCCAGTGAATCTTAGCCAACCAGTCGGCAATACCCTGCGGATAACGGCGCGCCAAACCAAAGGCCACCGCGCTGACTGCCAGCAAGATCAGGGCGCGGGCGAACATGTCCTGCAGCAGGTGCGAACGTTCCTCCCAGCAGCCGTAGAGGGCATAGAGCAGCGGTAGCAACAGGCAGATCAGATGGAAGACCAGAACCGCATCGTCGCGGATCTGGCCATTGTCACGAAAGTGATCGACCTGGATATCCAGCAGGAAGTAGCCAACATACAGCACCAGCAGCAGGAAAATTTCCCGCTGACGGCCATAGACCAGACAGAACGCGCCGCCGAGCAGCAACAGCAACGTCGGCAATACATTGAACAGGGAGATGAAGAACTCGCTCAGCACCGGCAAGCGTGCAGCCACCAACCCGCCGACCAGCAAGGGCAACGACGAATAGAAGTGACTGAGGCGCAAATTGGCCAGACGGATCACGCTGACATCCTGAGCGAGAGATGGAGGCATTCTGCCTGCTTCGACTCTTGAAAACAGCGACAGGATGCGACATTCCCTTCAGTGTCCGGCGCAAAAACCATAACGCCGCCCCAGAGGGCGGCGTTGTGGTTCAACCGATCAGGCCTTAGAAGCCGAGCGCGAAGTGCTCTTCTTCCATTTCCATCAGGTTGCTGGCGCCCGACAGCATGGCTTCGACATGCGTGCGGGTACGCGGCAGGATGCGCGCGAAGTAGAAGCGAGCGGTCTGCAGCTTGGCTTTGTAGAAAGCCTCGTCGCCAGTACCGGCAGCCAGCTTCTCGGCAGCCAGGCGCGCCATGTCGGCCCAGAAGTAGGCCAGGCAGGCGTAGCCGGAGTACATCAGGTAGTCCACGGAGGCGGCACCGACTTCCTCGCGATCTTTCATCGCAGCCATGCCGACTTTCATGGTGATGTCGCCCCACTCCTTGTTCAGCTTGGCCAGCGGCTCGACGAATTCCTTGACGGAATCGTTGCCTTCGTTGGCCTGGCAGAACTTGTGTACGATCTTGGTGAAGTTCTTCAGAGCGCCGCCCTGAGTCATCAGCACCTTGCGGCCCAGCAGGTCGAGCGCCTGAACGCCGGTGGTGCCTTCGTACATCATGGAGATGCGGCAGTCACGCAGGTTCTGCTCCATGCCCCACTCGCTGATGAAGCCGTGGCCACCATAGATCTGCATGCCGTGAGAAGCGGACTCGAAGCCCACTTCGGTCATGAAGGCCTTGGCGATCGGGGTCAGGAAAGCCAGCAGTTCGTCGGCAGCTTTCTTCTCTTCTTCGTCCTGGCTGTGCTGAACGATGTCCACCTGCTTGGCGGTGAAGTAGACCATGGCGCGGTTGCCTTCGGCGAACGCCTTCATGGTCAGTAGCATGCGGCGTACGTCCGGGTGCACGATGATCGGGTCAGCGGCTTTGTCCGGCGCTTTCGGGCCAGTCAGCGAACGCATCTGCAGACGCTCGCGAGCGTACTTGATGCCACCCTGGAAGCCGACTTCGGCGTGGGCCAGGCCTTGCAGCGCGGTACCCAGGCGAGCGGTGTTCATGAAGGTGAACATGCAGTTCAGGCCCTTGTTGGCCGGGCCAATCAGGTAGCCAGTGGCGCCATCGAAGTTCATCACGCAGGTGGCGTTACCGTGGATGCCCATCTTGTGCTCGATGGAGCCACAGGAAACGGCGTTGCGCTCGCCTACGCCGCCTTCGGCGTTCGGCAGGAACTTCGGCACGATGAACAGCGAGATACCCTTGGTACCGGCCGGCGCATCGGGCAGACGGGCCAGAACGATATGGACGATGTTCTCGGCCATGTCGTGCTCACCCGCGGAGATGAAGATCTTGGTACCGGAGACTTTGTAGCTGCCGTCGGCCTGCGGTTCGGCCTTTGTGCGCAGCATGCCCAGGTCGGTACCGCAATGCGGCTCGGTCAGGCACATGGTGCCGGTCCACTCGCCGGAAACCAGCTTGGTCAGGTAGGTGTGCTTCTGCTCGTCGGTGCCGTGAGCGCTCAGGGTGTTCATGGCGCCGTGGGAGAGGCCCGGGTACATGCCCCAGGACCAGTTGGCCGAACCGACCATCTCGCTGACAGCCAGACCGAGCGACTCAGGCAGACCTTGGCCGCCATGCTCGACGTCATGCGCCAGGCTCGGCCAGCCGCCTTCAACGAACTGCTGATAGGCCTCTTTGAAGCCAGTCGGGGTTTTCACACCGGATTCGCTCCAGGTGCAGCCCTCGATGTCACCCACACGGTTCAGCGGAGCCAGAACCTGCTCGCAGAACTTGGCGCCTTCTTCGAGGATGGCGTCGACCATGTCTGGAGTGGCGTCCTGGCAGCCAGGCAGGCTCTGGTAGTGCGCTTCATAACCCAGCAGTTCGTCGCGAACGAAACGAATGTCACGCAAGGGGGCCTTGTAGTCAGGCATAACGGTAAACCTCTGCGGTGGATTCCTAGTAGTTGGGGTGACCGTCTTGGCGGTCGCTCTCGGGATCACTCCCGGCTGCCTGGCCACGAGGCTGCGGCCGAAGCAATCAAACAGGCGTTTGAAACATACGTTTACGCCAACCCCTTGTCAAGCGCTGCCAATCGGCCGACTACGCGACCAGATCGATGCGGAGCTCCGGAGCAAGCAATTCACCCAGTCGCCGATACAGATCAAGATTAGGCGCTGGCGGCGAAGCCTGCTGCGACTGCTCGGCGGGCTGTTCATCGGCGGGTCGAGCCGTGTCATCCGCCTTGCCCTCCGCGTCGGTACCGCTGGCCTCGTCACGCCGCAACTCGGCCAGTTCGACGCGCGCCTGCGCCGCTTGCGCCTGGGCCAGAGCGACTACGCGCAAGTCCTGCGGGGAGGGTTCGATGGGCGCGAGCGCTGCGCGCAGAACGATTTCCATCTTGCGCAGCGTCGCTTCGGGGTCATTGGGGACGGGGGCGGTATCAATGCTGACTTCACCGGAAACGGCGTAACGCTGCCCATCAGGGCCGCGCTTGAAACTGTAGGTCGGTGCTCCCGCGTATTGCCCGCCAACGGCAGCATGCGCCTGCTCGTGAGTACGGACCTCACGATCACGCTGCACGAGGTCGTCGATTTCCAGCTGTTGCTGGCGCTGCTCCTGAGGGCTTGGCTCGGGCTTGTCTGCGCGATTCGATGCGTTGCCTTCGCGATCCGCCTCCTCTCGGCCGGAGGCAGCGGAGTCGGCTTGCTGCTCCTGCGGCGCCGCAACAGGCGCCTGGTCAGCACGGGCAATGTCAGGGGAAACGTCGGACGACAGAGGCCTTGCCGAACTGACGGACGGCGCGGGAGTGAACGGTGGCAGGCTGCTGCCAATCTGCATGAGCGTCCTCCTGCCCCGCTGCTGGCCGCATCCGCGCGGCCGGGGTGAGACGACTTAAGCGCGGGTATCGATCAGGGTGCCCAGCACCTCGTCGGCGGTGTCGACGACACGTGCATTGGCACGTACTTCGTTTTCACCGACACGCAGTGCTACGAGGCTTTCGGTCAGGTCAGGGCGGTTACGCTCAGGTACCTGCGAACTCGGATTGACCTGATTCTGCGGTGGGGTCTGAGTAGTCTGCTGCGACGGGTTGATGGTGTTGCTGGCGATATCACCGGCGGCCTGCTCGACACGGCGTTGCCCGGCCTGAATACCGTTCAAACCCGAATTGAATGCGTTGGCGGAGATTTCCATCGGCAGCCCCCTGAGGGATGTAGAACCTGATAACGGGTATTGAAGCAGAAATCGGCTAAAAAACGTACAGGCAAAAGGCTATGGTCAGTTTGCTGTTTATTACCAGTCAGCCAGCAACTCCAGTTTGAGGTGTTCCGCCACCGCAGCGGCCGTCACACTGTCCAGGTTTGGCACACGCCCCAGGCAAGGCGCTGGCAGGCGCTCGGTGAGGGTGGCGAGATTTTCCTCCAGACGTGAGGTCTTCGGCTCGACGATATTGGCCACCCAGCCGGCCAGTTTCAGCCCATCACGCTCGATCGCCTCTGCACTCAGCAGCGCGTGGTTGATACAGCCCAGGCGTACGCCCACCACCAGAATCACCGGGATGCCCAACGCCACGGCCAGGTCCGACAGGTTTTCCTCACCGGCCAGCGGTACGCGCCAGCCGCCTGCGCCCTCCACCAGCGAGAAATCCGCGCCCTTGCCCAGGATCGCCCGCACCGGCGGCAGCAGGCTGGCAACATCCAGTTTGACGCCTACCTCACGGGCCGCCAGATGCGGGGCAATGGCGGGTTCGAAGGCCAGCGGGTTGACCTCTTCATAGCGCAGCGGCAACGAACACTGGGCGAGCAAGGCCAGCGCGTCGTCGTTGCGCAGGCCATCGGCGGTTCGCATGCAACCGGAAGCGACCGGCTTGGCCGCTGCGGTGCTCAGACCCTGCTGGCGTGCCGCATGGAGCAGGCCAGCGGCGATAGTCGTCTTGCCAATTTCGGTATCCGTACCCGTGACGAAGTAGGCTTGGGTCATCTGATCCTCGTGGGAGCGAGCTCTGCTCGCGAAGCGGGTGGGCGAGCGAGGTCCGTGCCTAGGAAGGTTTCTGCAGCACGCCGTATACCACCTGATAGGTGGCCGGCAGTCCCTGCGGCTGGCGGAAGTGCTCGTAAGCCTCGATCAATGCACGAATGCGCGAGCGCCCCGTCAGCCCACCCGGACGCCCCGGGTTGAGATTGTGCGCACCGAGGTCCTTGAGCGAGGTGGTCAGGCTGCGCAGATCAGGAAAGTGCAGAACCTCCGCCTCGCGTTGCAGCGCCAGCACCTGCAGGCCACTGACCTTGCACATATGCTGATAGGCCTCGAAATGGCGGAAGCGATTGACGTGGACCAGGCCGTCGACCGCCAGCCAGCTGTCACGCAGCTCCTGCAATGTACCGACACACAGGCTGGAGAACGCCAGCACGCCACCGGGACGCAACACCCGCTGCGCTTCGCTCAGCACGCGCGTGAAATCGGCACACCATTGCAGCGCCAGGCTGGAGAACAACAGATCGACGCTGGCGCTTTGCAGCGGTAGCGCTTCGGCATCGCCGGCAATGAAATGCGCAGCACCGCCCTGAGGCCTGGCGTGGCGCAGCATGCCCTCGGCGATATCCACAGCCAGGCCCTCGCTCGGTGCATAACGTTCAGCCAGGGCGCGGGTGAAATGGCCCGTGCCGCTGCCCAGGTCCAGCCAGCGACGCGGCTGTAGCGAAGCAGGCAGACGCGCCAGCAGTTGGTTGCCGACACTGCGTTGCAGCTCGGCCACCGAGTCGTAACTGGCTGCCGCACGGGAAAACGACGCGGCGACCTGACGCTTGTCCGGCAACGCCACATCTCCGTAGGGTGCGCCGTGCGCGCCAGGGAACTCATGAGGCGCCACACGCAGCTCAGACATCGCTGGCCTCACGGATGAAATCGAGCATCAAGACCGCCAGGGCATCTGCCTGCTCGCGCACGAAGGCATGGCCGCATTCTTCCAGCACGTCCACCTCACCCGCTGGCAACAGCGCCAGCAGTGCGTCGCTTGCCGCTGCTGGCACCAGCGCATCCAGCTCGGCCAGCAGGTGCAATTGCGGCCCGTTATACGCGGCCAGCGCAGCGCGATTGTCCAGGCTCGCCAGCAGGCGCAGCCCGGCCAGCAGAGCGGACTCGTCGCAGGTCGACAGATGGCTTTGCAGTTGCCGTGACAGGCCGCGCGCGTCGGCGCCACCCTGGGCACAGAGCATGGCGAAACGTTTGAGCGTAGCGCCGGCATTATCCTGGCAGCTCTCATAAAAGGCTGAGTAGGTCTGTGCCGGCATGGCCGTCGGCCAGGTATCGCTGGCGACGAAACAGGCATTGCTGGCCAAGGTGATCAAACCACGGCAGCGCTTGCCACGACGCGCAGCCAGGACGGCGGCCAACATGCCGCCAAGCGACCAGCCGGCCAGCCAGCAATCATGCGGCAGACGCGTATCCAGCTCGTCGAGCCAATCGGCAGCGGCCGCACTGCTCAGTCGCGGCAGGGCTGGCACCTGCACCTGCATATCGCCACCCAACGCCTTGGCCAGCGGCTGCAGCAAGGCGCCATCCAGGCCCCAGCCCGGCAATAGAATCAGCGTCTCACGCATCGGCCTGCACCTGCGGCCAGCACTCGGCCAGCGCCTCAAGTAGCAGTTCGAGCTGCGCATCGCTGTGCGCAGCGGACAGGGTCACGCGCAAACGGGCGCTGCCAGCCGGTACGGTCGGTGGGCGAATGGCGCCGACCAGCAGGCCGCGATCCTTGAGCAGCGCAGACAGCTTGAGCGCACGCGCACTGTCGCCGACCAGAATCGGCTGAATCGGGGTGGGACTGTCCATCAGGCTCAGGCCGATCTCGGCGGCGCCCTGACGGAAGCGGGCGATCAACCGCTGCAAGTGTTCGCGGCGCCAGCTTTCGCTGCGCAGCAGCTCCAGGCTCGTCAACGTGGCGCAGGCCACCGCCGGCGGTTGGCTGGTGGTGTAGATGTAGGGCCGGGCGAACTGGATCAGCGTCTCGATCAGCTCCTCGCTGCCGGCGACGAAGGCGCCAGCGGTACCAAAGGCCTTGCCCAGTGTGCCGACCAGCACCTGCACGTCATCCTGGCCCAGACCGAAGTGCTCGACAATACCGCCGCCGGTGGAACCCAGCGGGCCGAAGCCATGGGCATCATCGACCATCACCCAGGCCTGCGCGGCACGCGCCTCGGCGCACAAGGCCGGTAGATCGGCCAGATCGCCGTCCATGCTGAACACGCCATCGGTGACCACCAGACAGTTGCCCGTAACCTTGCGCAGGCGGTTGGCCAGGCTCACCGTATCGTTGTGCAGGTAGCGAGAAAAACGCGCGCCGCAGAGCAGTCCGGCATCGAGTAGCGAGGCGTGATTGAGACGATCCTGCAGTACGCTGTCGCCCTGCCCGAGCAAGGTGGTGACGACCGCCAGGTTGGCCATGTAACCGGTGGAGAACAACAGCACACGCGGCCTGCCGGTGAACGCGGCCAGGGCCTCCTCCAGCTCGTGATGCGGGGTGCAGTGGCCGATCACCAGATGCGATGCGCCGCCGCCGACGCCCCATTTTTCAGCGCCCTGCTGCATGGCGCGGATCACTTCGGAGTGGTTGGCCAGGCCTAGATAGTCATTGGAACAGAAGGCCAGTAGCTCCTGATCGTCCGCGCGCACCTGCGGCCCCTGTGGGGTCTGCAACAGCGGGCGTTGGCGGAACAGATCGGCGGCCTGGCGCTCGGCCAGTCGCGTAGCAAGATCGAAGCTCATGCACGTTTTCCGTAGAAACGAGCGTGGCGAGCGAAAAACCAAGACAGGAGGTCATTCGCGAGCAGAGCTCGCTCCCACATAAAAGGAATCAGGCCGAAGCGGCGTTGTAGAACAGCTTGGAATCGCGCTGCTCGACCAGCGCCTGTTCGATGGCCGCCTGGTGCACCTCGTCGGCGTGCTCTTCGCGCTCCTCAGGCTTTATGCCGAGGCGCTTGAACAGGGCCATGTCCTTATCCGCCTGCGGGTTGGCGGTGGTCAGCAGCTTCTCGCCGTAGAAAATCGAGTTGGCGCCCGCCATGAAGGCCAGGGCCTGCATCTGCTCGTTCATCGCCTCGCGGCCGGCAGACAGGCGCACGTGGGATTTCGGCATCATGATCCGTGCCACGGCCAAAGTGCGGATGAAGTCGAACGGGTCGACGTCCTTCTCCTCGGCCAGCGGCGTGCCCTTGACCTTGACCAGCATGTTGATCGGCACGCTTTCCGGGTGCTCCGGCAGGTTGGCCAGCTGGATCAGCAGCCCGGCGCGGTCATCCACCGACTCGCCCATGCCGAGGATGCCGCCCGAGCAGATCTTCATCCCCGCCTCGCGCACGTATGCCAGGGTCTGCAGGCGCTCGCCGTAGGTGCGGGTAGTGATGATGCTGCCGTAGAACTCCGGCGAGGTATCGAGGTTGTGGTTGTAGTAGTCCAGGCCTGCGTCAGCCAGCGCCTGGGTCTGCTCCTGATCGAGGCGACCAAGGGTCATGCAGGTTTCCAGGCCGAGCTTCTTCACGCCCTTCACCATTTCCAGCACGTAAGGCATGTCCTTGGCGGACGGATGCTTCCACGCGGCGCCCATGCAGAAACGCGTGGAGCCGATGGCCTTGGCCTCGGCGGCCGCCTCCAGCACCTTCTGCACTTCCATCAGCTTTTCCTTGTCCAGGCCGGTGTTGTAGTGGCCGGACTGCGGGCAGTACTTGCAGTCTTCCGGGCAGGCGCCGGTCTTGATCGACAGCAGGGTCGAGACCTGCACGCGGTTCGGGTCGAAGTGTTGGCGATGGATGCTCTGCGCCTGGAACAGCAGGTCGTTGAAAGGCTGCTCGAACAGCGCGCGAACCTCGGCGAGGCTCCAGTCGTGGCGGGTGGTGATTTCGGCGGTTGCGCTCATCTGAGAAGTCCTTCGACGCTTGGTGGCATCTGTTGTCAGGCCCACACGGGGCATTCAGGCTTTGGCCATCATAAGTGGCGATTGGATGCTGTCAACCACGACAAAGACACAGGTTTACATATGATCAATTAACAATCAATAGAACTTATGTCATGGCACAAGGCCAAATGCTTACCCCTCCCACAGGATGTTCTGCATGCAGGTTGAAGGTTTTTTTGAAGGGCTCGGCGAAGCGCTGGGTCGCGCCATCCGTTTCATCGTCGACATGTTGTCCGGCGTGCTAGGCGCCATGGCCGATGCCATCGACGACTTTCTCCAGGGTATGGCCAGGGCCATTGGCATGGACGTGTCGATCTTCAGCATCATCCTGCTGATCATCGGCCTGCTGTTCCTGTTCAGCGGCGCTCGTTCACTGCTGCGCGGCTCGATCATCGGCGGGGTGATCTGGCTGTTTCTCGGCCTGATCGTCATGGGCTGGCTCATCCGCTGACGCGAACTACACTTCTGGCACCACCGCTCATGGATGAGCCGCGATGCCATTATTCGACCCAACCCTTCTGCAACGCCTCCCCTGGCTGCGACCGCACCGCCATTGCCAGCTTTGCGACGAAACCACCGATCACCCCACGCACGCGGTCTGCACGGCTTGCGAAGCAGAGTTGCCGTGGCTCGGTGCACATTGCCAGATCTGTGCGGTGCCATTGCCGGCCCACGGCATGATCTGCGGCGCCTGCCAGAACAAGCCGCCGAGCTTCAGCCGCGTGGAGGCGCCCTGGCGCTATGCCTTCCCCGTCGACAATCTGATCACCCGCTTCAAGCATCAGGCGCAATGGCCGTACGGCCGTCTGCTTGCCGAGCTGTTGGCCGAACACCTGCACCACGCCTTCGATGAGGGATTGCCCCGCCCCCAGGCGCTGTTGCCCGTTCCATTGGCCCGCAAGCGCCAACGGCGACGCGGCTTCAATCAGGCGCAGATGCTCGCCGAATGGCTGAGCACCAGCCTCGACCTGCCGGTACAACATGAATGGCTCCAGCGCCGCGTCGATACCCCAGCACAGCAAGGGCTGGATGCCGCGACGCGCAAGCGCAATCTGCGTCAGGCCTTCAGCCTGGAACTGCAGGCCAAGGTGGCTGGCGCTCACCTGGCGCTGGTCGACGACGTGCTCACCACCGGCGCCACGGCGGGCGTGCTCGCCCATCTGCTGCGTCGCGCCGGCGCCCTGCGCGTCGATGTGTATTGCCTGGCCCGCACGCCACGGCCGGGCGACGCCTGACTTGACGCGCCAGGCGCAGTCACGCACCTTGCCCGACATCCTTCCTGGCCACGCCTCAATCATGTCGCAGCTCGATCCCCTCGCCCAACTGCTCAGCCGCCGCCCGAAACGCCTGGCCCTGCTCGAGCAGATCGCCGAACAAGGCTCCATCACTCGTGCCGCCAAGGCCGCCGGGCTGAGCTACAAGGCCGCCTGGGACGCCATCGACGAGTTGAACAACTTGTCGGAGCAGCCCCTGGTCAGCCGCAACGTCGGCGGCAAAGGCGGCGGCGGTGCACGCCTGACACCCGCTGGCGAGCGTCTACTGGCACTGCAACAACGCCTGCAGGCGCTGCAGGTGCAACTGCTGCAGGCCGCCGGTGACGACGCCGACCTGGAGCTGCTCGGCCGCCTGATGCTGCGCACCAGTGCGCGCAACCAACTCACCGGCCGCGTGCGCGCGATTCACGCCCACGGCCACAACGACCTGATCGATATCGAACTGCCCGGCGGCAGCAGTCTGCAAGCGCAGATCACTCATGACAGCACCGAGAACCTGCAACTGAGCGAAGGCAGCGGCGTGGTCGCCCTGATCAAGGCTGGCTGGCTGGAACTGCAGCCACTCGATGCACCGCCAGCAGAACAGCACAATGCACTCGAAGGCCGTATCGAACAGATTCTGCCGGCCAGCGACGGCCCCAGCGACGTGCGCATCAGCCTGCCTAATGGTCAGACCTTGTGCGCCCTGCTCGAATCCACTCGCCTGGCCGAGCTGGGCCTGCGCGTTGGCGACCCGGTGCGCGCACAGTTCGCCGCCAGCCAGGTGCTGCTCGGTACGCAACTTTAGGGCGGCTGCAACTCGCTAATAACGCCAACGGCGGGTTACACCCGCCCTAGGTTCAGCGCAAGCCGGTAGACTGATCGCCCACTCACGCGGAGCCGTTCATGAGCCATCCCTTTTCCACCCTCACCCCAGATCTGGTGCTTGATGCCGTGGAGAGCCTTGGCTACCTCAGCGACGCCCGCGTATTGGCACTCAACAGCTACGAGAATCGCGTCTATCAAGTCGGTATCGAGGGCGAAACGCCGCTGATCGCCAAGTTCTATCGTCCGGACCGCTGGAGCGATGCGGCGATCCGCGAGGAGCACAGTTTCAGCGCCGAGCTGGCCGAACACGAGGTCCCGGTGGTAGCGCCACTGGCGCGCGATGGCGAGACACTGTTCGAGCACGGCGGCTTCCGCTTCGCCCTGTTCCCGCGTCGGGGCGGCCGCGCGCCAGAGCCGGGCAACCTCGACCAGCTGTACCGCCTTGGCCAGCTGCTCGGACGCATGCATGCCATTGGCGCCAGCCGTCCTTTTGCTCACCGCGAAACCCTGGCGGTGGACAACTTCGGCCATGCAGCCCTGGCCTCTCTGCTCGATGGCGGCTTCGTGCCGCGCAGCCTGCTGCCGGCCTACGAGTCGGTAGCGCGCGACCTGCTCACCCGCCTCGATGAACTCTTCGCCCGTGTGCGCTACACGCCGATTCGCCTGCACGGCGACTGCCACCCTGGCAACCTGCTGCACCGCGACGACGCCTTCCATGTCGTCGACCTTGATGACTGCCGCATGGGCCCGGCCGTGCAGGACCTGTGGATGATGCTGGCCGGCGGGCGTCATGAACGCCTTGGCCAGTTGGCCGAACTGGTCGACGGCTATCAGGAGTTCCATGATTTTGCCTCTCGCGAGCTGCCTCTGATCGAAGGCCTGCGCGCCCTGCGTCTGATGCATCACAGCGCCTGGATCGCCCGCCGCTGGGACGACCCGGCCTTCCCCCTGGCCTTCCCCTGGTTTGCCGGCGAGCGCTACTGGGGCGACCAGATTCTCGCCCTGCGCGAACAGATGGCCGCACTGGATGAAGAGCCGCTGCGACTGTTCTGAAACGTGGCCCAGAGGTCATTCTGGAGTGAACCCGAACCACGTGATGGTGCGCGATCATTGCAGATGGCCGAAATCTGAAGTCTTCGCGGCTGAAGCCGCTCCTACGGCGCAGGTGAACACCGGCAGGAAAGGCTGGGCGGCATTCCGCTTCAGCCGCGATGCTTCCTATTCGCCCCCATAGCCCTGGATTACACCCGGGCTACCCGAAAGACCGTGCTGAACCGCCAACCGATACAGTTGCGCGCACCGCGTAAAGTTTGCCTTACGACTTTGCCGGCGTTTCGCTATACATAAAAAGCTGAACGGACAGACAAGGCAGAGGCCAGAGCGCTAGAATTTCGCGGCAACCGTTAGCTGCCTAACCAAGGATTCTCGATGGCCACCGCCAACCCGCAACGCGGGTACGTTCTGGGCCTTACCGCCTACATCATCTGGGGCCTGTTCCCGCTCTACTTCAAAGCCCTGCAAAGCGTGCCGGCGATGGAAATCATCGTGCACCGGGTGCTCTGGTCCGCGCTGTTCGGCGGCCTGCTGCTGCTCGTCTGGAAGCACCCTGGCTGGTGGCGCGAGCTGCGCGACAACCCCAAACGCCTGGCGGTGCTGGCCGGCTGCGGCCTGCTGATCGCGACCAACTGGCTGGTGTACGTATGGGCGGTGAACAATGACCGCATGATCGAGGCCAGCCTGGGCTACTACATCAACCCCTTGATCAACGTATTGCTCGGCCTGCTGATTCTCGGTGAGCGCTTGCGTCGCCTGCAGTGGCTGGCCGTGGCCCTGGCCGCGCTGGGCGTGCTGCAACAACTGTGGCAGGTCGGCAGCCTGCCCTGGGTATCGCTGGTGCTGGCGCTGACCTTCGGCTTCTATGGATTGATCCGCAAACAGGCACCTGTGGCGGCACTGCCCGGATTGGTGGTGGAAACCTGGCTGCTGGTGCCGGTGGCGTTGGCTTGGCTGGTTCTGCACCCTACAGCGATGAGCAGCCAGGCCAGCTTCTGGACCAGCAGCGAAGCACTGTGGCTGGCCGCCGCCGGGCCGATCACTCTGGTGCCGCTGGTGTGCTTCAACGCCGCGGCGCGACATCTGCCTTACACCACGCTGGGCTTCCTGCAATACCTGGCTCCAACCCTGGTACTGCTGCAAGCCATCTTGCTGTTCGATGAGCACTTCTCGCCGAGCACCCTGCTGGCATTCGCCTGCATCTGGGCAGGGCTTTTTGTGTACAGCCTGGATATCTGGCTGAACCTACGCAAGCGCTCGACGCAGTAAAAGGCTGGTGCGCACAGCGCACCCTGCGCAGGTCGCGGAAGCCGCAAGGTGTCGCGGGTCCACCTAAGCCGTGTGCACCGGCTTTCCTGCTAGCACTCGCTGAACAGAAAACATCCACCCAGCGCCAAGCCTCGCCAGCCCTGGCGCGGCGCCTTTCATCCCCGGTTTATCCACAGCTCCATCCCCGGCCTTTGTGCACAAGCTATTGATCCTGCTGAATTTTTAGTCAGCCCATGAAAAACCCCGGGGCACTAAGCTGTGCGCCGGGGCTCCCCAGTTTATCCACAGGCTGATCCACGCATACCGTGGATATCAATCCTCAGCGCGCAGTTTCAGCTCCACCATCAGGTCATCGGCCAGGGTTTCCAGGCGTGCCTGCAATTGCTCCAGGGCCAGGGTCTCCGGCACGGCCAGCAGCGCTTCGGCGGTGAACAGCAACTCGCCGCTCATCGGCGCTGGCGCCACCTCGGTCAGCAGGCTCTCCAAATTGACGCCCTGCTCGGCCAGCACACGGGTGATATCGCGGACGATACCGGGCCGGTCGTTACCCACCAGCTCCAGGCGAATCGCGGTGAAGCGCCCGCCCGGCTCGCTGCCGCTGGCCGCCAGTTGCACGCGAATGCCTTGCGCGCTGAGGGCTTCGAGCGCCTTGATCAGGCCGCCGTGGGCCTCGGCCGGTACATCCACCCGCACGATCCCGGCGAACTGCCCGGCCATGCGCGCCATGCGGCTCTCCAGCCAGTTGCCGCCATGGGTCGCGACACAACCCGCCAAGCGCTCGACCAAGCCGGGTTGGTCCTCGGCAATCACCGTCAGTACCAGATGATCCATGTACTACCTCACTCGTTCACACAGGGTTCGAAAAGGTCAGCCGCGCAGCGACAACCAGTAGATGAAGAACTGTTCGTCACGCACGTAGCCAAGTCGCTCGTAAAGGCTCTGGCCGGCCAGGTTGGTTTTCGCCGTTTCCAGTTGCAGACCACAGGCGCCGGTCGCCTCGGCATGTGCGCGGGCGGCATTCATCAATGCCTCGCCCACGCCTGAGCGGCGGGCGCGTTCGTCGACATACAGATCACTGAGCAACCAGGCCGGTTCCAGCGCCAACGAGGACTGAAAGGGATAAAGCTGCACGAAGCCCTGCGCCGCGCCCTGCTCGTCGCGGGCGATGAACAGTTGCGAATCACCGCGCTGCAGGCGCTGACCAAGAAAGCTGGCAACTTCCGCCGCGTCCCGCGGCACTTGGTAAAAGCGCAGGTAGCCGACGAACAGACGGGTGAGATCAACAAGGTCGGCAGCAACAACAGCGGATACCGTCATGGCAGGCTCCGGAATGACTGAAAAGCAGTATAGGCGAGGTGGCGTAGGCCATATCGGCGCACTTGTCAGCAGCCTACTCAATTAATCGTGTACGATTTTGATTATTTTGTGGAACAATATCGCACCTTTTTGCACGCAAAGCGCACTAAATGTGACCATAAATAGTCTTTTGGTCGCAGACTGACGCTACCCCGCTGCATTTACCCAGGATCTTGATGTAGTATGCCGCGCTTTGGACTACAAGACGGAAAACCCGTCTCCAAAGCGGCTATTGAGTAGAGCTCAGAGAGAGTGAGGCAAGTGATGACTGAACGCGTTCAAGTCGGCGGCCTGCAGGTCGCCAAAGCCCTGTACGACTTCGTGAACAACGAAGCCATTCCCGGTACCGGCATCGCTGCCGACCAGTTCTGGGCCGGTGCCGCTGCGGTCATCAAGGACCTGGCGCCGAAGAACCACGCCCTGCTGGCCAAGCGCGACGAACTGCAGGCGCAGATCGACGCCTGGCACCAGGCGCGCAAGGGGCAGGCCCATGACGCGGCTGCCTACAAGGCCTTCCTCCAGGAAATCGGCTATCTGCTGCCGGAGCCGGAAGACTTCCACGCCACCACCACCAACGTCGACGAAGAAATCGCCCGTCTGGCCGGCCCACAGCTGGTAGTACCGGTAATGAACGCGCGCTTCGCCCTGAACGCCTCCAACGCCCGCTGGGGCTCGCTGTACGATGCGCTGTACGGCACCGACGTGATCAGCGAAGAAGGTGGCGCCGAGAAGGGCAAGGGCTACAACAAGGTCCGTGGCGACAAGGTCATCGCCTTCGCCCGCGCCTTCCTCGACGAGGCCGCGCCGCTGGCTGCCGGCTCGCACGTCGACTCCACCGGTTATGCCATCGTCGACGGCAAGCTGGTCGTCGCCCTCAAGGGTGGCAGCAACAGCGGCCTGCGTGACGACGCGCAACTGGTCGGTTTCCAGGGCGAGGCCAGCGCGCCGATCGCCGTACTGCTCAAGCACAACGGCCTGCACTTCGAAATCCAGATCGACGCCTCCAGCCCGATCGGCAGCACCGATGCCGCCGGCGTCAAAGACGTGCTGATGGAAGCGGCGCTGACCACCATCATGGACTGCGAAGACTCCGTCGCCGCCGTCGACGCCGATGACAAGGTGGTGGTCTACAAAAACTGGCTGGGCCTGATGAAAGGCGACCTGGCCGAAGAAGTGTCCAAAGGCGGCAAGACCTTCACCCGCACCATGAACCCGGATCGCGTCTACACCAAGCCGGACGGCTCCGAGCTGACCCTGCATGGCCGTTCGCTGCTGTTCGTGCGTAACGTCGGCCACCTGATGACCAACCCGGCCATCCTCGACGCCGCAGGCAACGAGATCCCGGAAGGCATCCAGGACGCGCTGTTCACCAGCCTGATCGCGGTGCACAACCTGATCGGCAACACCAGCCGCAAGAACACCCGTACCGGCAGCGTGTACATCGTCAAACCGAAGATGCACGGCCCGGAAGAAGTCGCCTTCACCAGCGAAATCTTCGCCCGCGTCGAGGATGTGCTGGGCCTGGCCCGCAACACCCTGAAAGTCGGCATCATGGACGAAGAGCGTCGCACCACCGTCAACCTCAAGGCGTGCATCAAGGCTGCCAGCGAGCGCGTGGTGTTCATCAACACCGGCTTCCTCGACCGTACCGGTGACGAGATCCACACCTCCATGGAAGCCGGCGCCGTGGTGCGCAAGGCCGCCATGAAGAGCGAAGCCTGGATCGGCGCCTACGAGAACAACAACGTCGACGTCGGCCTGGCCACCGGCCTGCAAGGCCGCGCACAGATCGGCAAGGGCATGTGGGCCATGCCGGACCTGATGGCCGCCATGCTCGAGCAGAAAGTCGCGCACCCGCTGTCCGGTGCCAACACCGCCTGGGTTCCGTCGCCGACCGCCGCAGCCCTGCACGCGCTGCACTACCACAAGGTCGACGTGTTCGCCCGTCAGGCCGAACTGGCCAAGCGCGCACCGGCTTCGGTCGACGACATCCTGACCATTCCGCTGGCCAAGGACACCAACTGGTCAGAAGAAGAAATCCGCAACGAGCTGGATAACAACTCGCAAGGCATCCTCGGCTACGTGGTGCGCTGGATCGACCAGGGCGTCGGCTGCTCCAAGGTGCCGGACATCAACGACGTCGGCCTGATGGAAGACCGCGCCACCCTGCGCATCTCCAGCCAGCTGCTGGCCAACTGGCTGCGTCACGGCATCGTCAGCGAAGCGCAGGTAGTCGAAAGCCTCAAGCGCATGGCGCCGGTGGTGGATCGTCAGAACGCCAACGACCCGCGGTATCGCCCGATGGCCCCGGACTTCGGCAATAACGTCGCCTTCCAGGCCGCGCTGGAACTGGTGGTCGAAGGCACCAAGCAGCCCAACGGCTACACCGAGCCGGTGCTGCATCGCCGTCGCCGCGAGTTCAAGGCCAAGAACGGTCTGTGATTCGCTCATTGCGCGAATGAATAAACCGCCCTCCGGGGCGGTTTTTTATTGAGCAGTCGCGACTGAAGCCCTCCCACGGGCGCTAATGTTGTGGGAGGGGCTTCAGCCGCGACATACAACTAGCGCGTGGCCTGCGCCGCCTTGTCCGCCGTCACGCCGGTGGTATTGCTCAGCAGGCTGGCGGTGGCAGTCTGCACGAAGGCCGACAGTTTGCGCTCCAGATCACTGCGCCGCTGCGCATCGTCGATCACTTCGCCGCGCGCATGATGGCCAAGCTGGTAGCGATACAGGCGCGCATCACGATCACGCGGTTTGACCAGGATGTTGTCACCGGTCACCAAACCCACGGTCTGGTCGCTCCCGGACGGTTTGATCACCGCCACACCGGCATCACCCTCAGGCAGCGCCAGCAGATCGCGGCCCCAGCATTGCTGCTGCACTGGCTGACCGAGGCGGCCCATGATGGTCGGCACCACGTCGATCTGGCTGCCAACGGTGTCGCGGCTGCTGCCGAAGGTGTCCTGCACGCCAGGGCCGATCAGCAGCAGCGGAATGCTGAAGCGCGACAGATCCATCTCGGTAATCTGCTCGTCGTTGCCGAAACCATGGTCACCCAGGATCACGAATAGGGTGTCCTTGAAATAGGGCTCCTGGCGCGCCTTGGCGAAGAACTGGCCGAGCGCCCAGTCGGCGTAGCGCATGGCAGTCAGGTGTTCGTCCAGTGAACCGTGGCCGGTGACGCGCTCGACCGGCAGGTCTTCCGGCAGCGCGTAAGGCGTGTGGTTGGACAGCGTCTGCAGCAGTGCATAGAACGGCTTGCCCTGGCTGCCGAGCTTGGTCAGTTCGTCGGCACCGCGGCTGAACATGTCCTGGTCGGACACGCCCCAGGTCGGATCGATGAACACCGGGTCGACGAAATCGTCGCGACCGACGAAGTTGCGCATGCCCTGGTTGGCGAAGAAGCCGGACTGGTTATCCCAGGCGAAGCTGCCGTTGTAGACATAAACGTCGTCATAGCCACGAGCACTGAGCAACTGCGGCAGGCCTGAGAACTGATGGCCGCCTTCAGGCATGCGCATCAGGTATTCGAACGCCGGCAAGTTGGGGAAGCAGGCCATGGTGGCGAACATGCCCTGATGGGTATGGGTGCCGTTGGAGAATACGCGCTGGAACAGCAGACCTTCCTTGGCCAGGGCATCGAAGTTGGGGGTGATGCCGTCCTGGTTGCCCATGGCGCCGATGTATCGGCCGGCCATGCTCTCCATGAGAATCACCACCACGTTGCGCACCTGCGGCAGTTGGCCTTCGGCCGGCGGCGTGTAAACGCGGCGCACGGCGGCCTGGTCAGGGTCGATCAGCTCATCGCGCGGGGTCAGCAGCAGGTCGCGGGTGATCTGCTGCGCTTCGTCAGCCGGCAGGGTGGCCTTCCAGCTGTTGTCGCGGTGATCGGAGAAGAAGTTCTCGGCGGCGTCGACCAGGGTCAGGGTGCCATTGAGGCCCAGGTGATTGGCGAACATCGAATCGGTGGTATAGGCGTCGCCCCAGCGCAGCGGCGGGCCGGAGCGCAGTGTGCCACGGGCAGCGACCACGCAGACCAGCAGAAACAGTACGAACACGGCGGTGCGAGCCGGCCAGCGCGGCGGCGCAGCATGCCCGCGCGCACGCGTTGCGCGCTCGATACGGCGGAACAGCCAGGCCAGCAGCAGCGTCGCCAGGGCCCAGGCCAGCAGCAGGCGCAGCACCGGGAAACCGTTCCAGATCATGCTGGTAACGGTGCCCAGGTCTTCCTGCATGTACTGGAACACCAGGCTGTTCAGGCGCTGGTGAAATTCGCGGTAGAAGTTCAGCTCGACCACGGCGAAGAACAGGCACAGGCTGGTGGCGAACGTCAGCCAGGCCACATGCAGCCGCCGGGCACGCATCGCCGTGACGCTGAGCAGCGAGAGGCTCAACGGCACGCACAGGTAGACGATCAGGCGCAGATCGAAGCGCGCGCCATTGATAAAGGCTTCGACGAAGGTGCTGGCCGGCGTATCGGCGATCAGCGCGTGGTTGTAGGCCAGAAGCCCCAGGCGAGCCAGGGCGAAGAGCAGCAGCATACACAGCGCGCTGCCGAGGATGAACGCCAGGTGACTACCAACACTGACCTGCGCCGCCTTGTGGGCAGCTGGTACGGATGACTGCATGGATATGCCTTGCTCTTTACGGAATACGTGGGCGGGAGCAGTCTGCCTGGGCACCAGTCAAAATTTCGTCAAAACGGCGCTGCCTGCACCCTACTTAGGTGCAATGGGCAACCCGGCGGGCCAGAGCCACACTGACAACATCCCGAAACTGCGAGGCGCAAGCCCATGAGCAAGGCCGACGCAATGGCCGATGCGGGCAAGACTGCGGTGCTTCAGAACATCCACGGCACCATGGAGTTCCTGCACAAGTTCCCGCCTTTTAACCAGATGGACACCGCTCACCTGGCGTATCTGGTCGAGCACTGCCAGCTGCGCTTCTATGCCGAAGGTGACTCGATCATCAAACCCAGCGATGGCCCGGTCGAGCACTTCTACATCGTCAAACAGGGCCGCGTGCACGGTGAGCGCCCACATAGCGCCCGGCGTGGTACGGAAACCACCTTCGAGATCACCGCCGGCGAGTGCTTCCCCCTGGCGGCGCTGATCGGCGAACGCGCCACGCGTACCGAGCACCTGGCCGCCGAGGACACCTTCTGCCTGCTGTTGGCCAAACACGCCTTCATCAAGCTGTTCGCCGTTTCCAACCCGCTGCGCGACTTCGCCCTGCGCGGGGTCAGCAGCCTGCTCGATCAGGTCAACCAGCAGGTACAGCTGCGCGCGGTGGAAACCCTCGGCGCGCAATACTCGCTGGACGCCCGTCTGGGCGAACTGGCCATGCGCCAACCCATCGGCTGCGCGCCTGCCACGCCGCTGCGCGAGGCGGTGCGGCTGATGCACGAACAGCATGTCGGCAGCATCGTCATCGTCGATCCGGCCGAGCGGCCGCTGGGCATCTTCACCCTGCGCGACCTGCGTCGGGTGGTGGCCGACGGCGTCGACCTGGCCCAGCCGATCAGCAACCTGATGACCCCCAGGCCCTTCCACCTGGCGCCGGACGCCAGCGCCTTTGACGCCGCCATCGCCATGACCGAGCGGCATATCGCTCACGTCTGCCTGGTGGACCACGAAAAACTCTGCGGGGTGATTTCCGAGCGCGACCTGTTCAGCCTGCAGCGTGTCGACCTGGTGCACCTGGCGCGCACCATCCGCCACGCCGGCAAAGTCGAAACCCTGGCCGGGCTGCGCAGCGACATCCGCCTGCTGGTCGACCGCATGCTCGCCCACGGCGCCAGTTCGACGCAGATCACCCATATCGTCACCCTGCTCAACGACCACACCGTATGCCGGGTGATCGAGCTGACCCTCGAGGAAATGGGCGATCCGGGCATCCCCTTCACCTGGCTGTGCTTCGGCAGCGAAGGCCGCCGCGAACAGACCCTGCACACCGACCAAGACAACGGCATCCTCTTCGAGGCGGAAAACGCCAGCGAGGCTGCGGCGATTCGCGAACGCCTGCTGCCGATCGCCCGCGAGATCAACCAGCGCCTGGCGCAGTGCGGCTTCACCCTGTGCAAGGGCAACATCATGGCCGGCAATCCCGAGCTATGCCTGTCGCGCCAGGAATGGTCACGGCGCTTTGCTGGCTTCGTTCTCGAAGCCACGCCGGAGAATCTGCTGGGCTCGTCGATCTACTTCGACCTGCGCACTATCTGGGGCCCGGACGAAGGCTGCGAACAACTGCGCGAAGAGTTGCTCCGCCGCGTCGCCAGCAACAGCCTGTTCCAGAAGATGCTGGCCGAGAATGCCCTGCGCCACCGCCCGCCGGTTGGACGTTTCCGCGACTTCGTGGTGGCCCGTTCGGGCGCCGACAAGGACACCCTCGACCTCAAGGTGCAGGGCCTCACGCCCTTCGTCGACGGCGCCCGTTTGCTCGCGCTGGCCAACGGCATCAGTGCGGTCGGTACCCTGGAGCGCCTGCGCGCGCTGATCAGTAAGGGCGTGATCGAGGCCCTGGACGGCGCCGCCTACGAAGAGGCCTACCACTTCATTCAGCAGACGCGCATGCAGCAACATCAGTTGCAGGCACGCGACGAGCTACCCTACTCCAACCGCGTCGACCCCGACCACCTCAACCACCTGGACCGGCGTATTCTGCGCGAGTCGTTCCGCCAGGCGCAGCGCCTGCAGAGCAGCCTGGCCATGAGGTATCAGTTATGAGCAAGTTCACCTGGTTCACCGGCCGCGGTCCGGCCCTGACCCAGCAGCAGTTGCAACGCCGCGACGCCTTGAGCGCCCCGGCAGCGTTCGACGACCGTCCGCTGCACCAGCAGCGCTTCGTCGTGCTCGATCTGGAAACCACCGGCCTGAACATGCGTCGTGACCAGGTGCTGGCTATCGGCGCGGTGGTGATCGACAACGGCGCCATCGACTTCGCCGAACAGTTCGAATGCACCCTGCACCGCGCCGATCACCAAGCCAGCGCTAGCACCCTGATTCACGGCATCGCCCCAAGTGAAGTGGCCCGTGGCGTCGAGCCGAGCGAGGCGCTGCTGGATTTCATGGAGTTCGTCGGCAGCAGCCCGCTGCTGGCCTTCCATGCCGAATTCGACCAACGCATGCTGGCGCGCGCACTGCGCCAGAGCCTGGGCTATCGCCTGCAGCACCATTTCTTCGATGTCGCCGAAATCGCCCCGCTGCTGTGCCCGCAAGCGCGCATTCGTCAGGGCGGGCTCGACGACTGGGTCGCCGAATTCGGCCTGCAGGTGCACCAGCGCCACAACGCCAGCGCCGACGCCCTGGTCACCGCCGAACTGGCGCTGATGCTGTTCAGCAAAGCGCGCCGCCAGGGCATCGACAGTCTCTGCGAGCTGGAGCGCCAGCTGGCCAGCCGGCGGCGGCGTCAGCAGGCCATGTAGCCGTACGCTGCCAATCATCTAGCAACGGGCTTCTCCATCTTGCCGCACGCCTCGTGCGTATCAGAGCCACCAGGAATCGCGGCTGAAGCCGCTCCTACAGGTTGGTTTGCGGCAGGCAATGCATCCTACGAAAGCCTACAGATCGCGCATCAGCAGCCCGTATTCCAGTTGCACATCTGCCGGCAGCGGCAGATAAAGCACGTGACCGTCGCCCGGAGCCACCTGCTGCGCCTGGCCCTGGGCGTTCTGCAGGTGTTCCAACGTGAAGTGCAGATTGCCCTGCGGCGTCATCAGCTCCAGGCCGTCGTCCACGGCGAAGCGGTTCTTCACCCGCACCTCGACCAGCTCGCCACGGCGCTCACCGGTCAGTTCGCCGACGAACTGCTGACGTTCCGCGACCGAGCTGCCGCGCTCGTAGTTCTGGTATTCGTCATGCACATGACGACGCAGAAACCCTTCGGTGTAGCCCCGATGCGCCAGTGACTCCAGACTGCCCAGCAGGCTCGGGTCGAACGGCTTGCCGGCCAGCGTATCATCGATGGCGCGGCGGTAGACCTGCGCGGTGCGCGCCACATAGAAATGGCTCTTGGTGCGCCCCTCGATCTTCAGCGAATGCACACCCATGCGCACCAGACGCTCGACGTGCTGCACCGCGCGCAGGTCCTTGGAGTTCATGATGTAGGTACCATGCTCGTCTTCGAAGGCGGTCATTTCATCATCCGGCCGCCCCGCCTCCTGCAGCACGAATGCCTGGGTGGTGGGTGCGCCCTGGCCCAGAGTCGGCTCGACCACGCGGACGATTTCACCCAGCTCGTTCTCGCTCGCGGGCGTGGCCTGGTACTGCCAGCGGCAGGCATTGGTACAGGTGCCCTGGTTGGGATCGCGACGATTGATGTAGCCCGACAGCAGGCAGCGTCCGGAATAGGCCATGCACAGCGCACCGTGGACGAACACCTCCAGCTCCATCCCCGGCACCTGGTTGCGGATCTCCTCGATCTCCTCCAGCGACAACTCGCGCGAGAGGATCACCCGGCTCAGCCCCTGCTGCCGCCAGAACTCGACGCTGGCCCAGTTCACCGCATTGGCCTGCACCGAGAGGTGAATCGGCATCTGCGGATAATGCTGACGCACCAGCATGATCAGGCCGGGGTCGGACATGATCAGCGCATCGGGCCGCATCTCGATCACCGGCGCCAGGTCCTTGAGGAAGGTCCTGAGCTTGGCGTTGTGCGGGGCGATGTTGACTACCACGTAGAACTGCTTGCCCTGCGCGTGCGCCTCCTTGATGCCGAGCGCAAGGTTGGCGTGGTCGAACTCGTTGTTGCGCACGCGCAAACTGTAGCGTGGCTGCCCGGCATACACCGCATCGGCGCCGTAGGCGAAGGCGTAACGCATGTTCTTCAGGGTGCCGGCCGGCGACAGCAGTTCAGGGAAACGGGGCATGAACGCAAGCTCGAAAAATCAGGGGCTGGCGATTCTATGCAGGTGGCAGGCGTGGATATTGATCTGGGTCTATCGGGCGCAGAAAAGCGGCCGAGTCAGGCACCATCAGTCAAGGGGCGGTGCGCACGGCGCACCCTACAGGCATCAGCAAATAGGGAGTAGTCGCCCAGTTCACGCGCACCGATGCTGCGCTTTCACGTAGGGTGCGCCGCGCGCACCACTGCCGCGACGCAAGAATGGCGGGCTAGCGACACACTTGACGATACAGCGCGTCGTCCTTGTCGATGCGCTTGAGCTGGGCAAGCTGAGGCTGCTTTTTCTCGTCCAACGGCAACAACTCGCCAGTTGCGCAATTGAGCAGATGGGCGCGGTGCGAAACGTGGTCGATGTGCTGTTTCTCGAAGCGATAGAGCATGAACTCGGCCACTTGCGCATCTTCCACCTGATCGCGCACGACACTCTTGCTATCGAGCACGGTGAAGGCGGTAACCATCGGCACGAAGTAGCTCCACGGGCGCCAGAACACGTGACCCGCTTCGGTCGCGACCACAACCGACTCCTTGGGCTGGCGCGCCTGCTGATGCTCGAACCAGGAGTACTCGTAGAACACCTGATAGCTCAGCATCCCCAGGCCACCGAACAGTGGCACGATCCACTTCGGCAGTTTGTTACGCGTCAGTTTACGCAGCAGCAGAGCGATACCGGCAGCGCCGAGCCCCGCCACCACGATGGCAAGCAAAGTCCACAACATATGAGTGTTCCCGAAAAAAGACGGGCCTCCACTGGAGGCCCGTCTGTCAGACCCTGGACCATCGAACGATGGCGTCAGGCCAGGATTATGCTTAGTGGTTCAGAGCGGCACCAGCACCTTTGGGGGTACGTACGCTTTCCACCAGGTCCTGGATTTCCTGCGGCGGTGCAGCAGTGACCTGCGATACGCCGTAAGCCACAGCGAAGTTGATCAGCGCACCGACGGTACCAAAGGAAGCCGGGGAGATACCCATGAACCACTGGTCCGGGGTATTGGGCAGCATGTTGGTCTCCGGAATGAAGAACCAGCCCAGGTAGGTGAAGATGTACAGCAGGGTGATCACCAGGCCGGCGACCATACCGCAGATCGCACCCTTGTCGTTCATGCGCTTGGAGAAGATCCCCATCATCAGCACCGGGAACAGGGTCGCCGCCGCAATACCGAAGGCCAATGCCACCACCTGCGCGGCGAACCCTGGTGGATTCAAGCCCAGGTAGGTCGCCAGCAGAATCGCTGCAGCCATCGACAGCCGCGCTGCCATCATCTCGTTCTTCTCGCTGATCTTCGGATTGATCAAGGTCTTGATCAGGTCATGACTGATCGCCGAAGAAATCGCCAGCAACAAACCAGCCGCCGTCGACAGTGCCGCCGCAATGGCGCCCGCCGCGATCAGGCCGACCACCCAACCTGGTAGGTTGGCGATCTCCGGGTTGGCCAGAACCAGGATGTCGTTGTTCACGGTCAGCTCGTTACCGTTCCAGCCACGCTCCTGAGCGGTCGCAGTAAAGGCCGGTGCAGCATCGTTGTACATCTGGATGCGGCCGTCGCCGTTCTTGTCTTCCCACTTGATCAGGCCGGTTTGCTCCCAGTTCTTGACCCACTCAGGACGCTCGTCATAGGACAGGGCAGGAGCCGAGGCGCCTTCCGGATAGATGGTGGTCACCAGGTTCAGGCGCGCCATCGAAGCAACAGCCGGCGCGGTGAGGTAGAGCATGGCGATGAAGATCAGGGTCCAACCCGCCGACCAGCGTGCGTCGGAAACCTTGGGCACGGTGAAGAAGCGGATGATGACGTGCGGCAGACCGGCAGTACCGATCATCAGCGACATGGTGAACAGCACCATGTTCAGCTTGTTGTCGACATCGGCGGTGTAGGCAGCGAAGCCCAGGTCACGCACCACTTCATCGAGCTTCTGCAACAGCGGCACGCCGGACTCGACGTGGTCACCGAACAGGCCCAGCGGCGGGATCGGGTTACCGGTCAGTTGCAGGGAGATGAAGATCGCCGGGATGGTGTAGGCCACGATCAGTACCACGTACTGCGCAACCTGAGTGTAGGTGATGCCCTTCATGCCACCGAATACGGCGTAGGCGAAGACCACGGCCGCAGCGATCCAGATACCGGTGGAGTTGCTCACTTCGAGGAAGCGCGAGAAGGCAACACCGGCACCGGCCATCTGACCGATCACGTAGGTCACGGAGATGATCACCAGGCAGATCACTGCAGTCAGGCGTGCGCCACGACTGTAGAAGCGATCACCGATGAAGTCCGGGACAGTGAACTTGCCGAACTTGCGCAGGTAGGGCGCCAGCAGCATCGCCAGCAGCACATAGCCGCCGGTCCAGCCCATGAGGAAGGTGGAGTTGGCATAACCACCGGCGGCGATAAGGCCCGCCATGGAGATGAAGGATGCAGCGGACATCCAGTCAGCGGCTGTCGCCATGCCGTTGGTGACCGGATGCACACCACCGCCAGCGACGTAGAACTCTTTGGTGGAGCCGGCACGCGCCCAGATGGCGATGCCGATGTAGAGCGCGAAGGACGCGCCTACGAACAACATGTTGATGACGAATTGGCTCATGACCACTTACTCCTCGACGCCAAATTCTTTATCGAGTTTGTTCAGTCTCCACGCGTAGTGAAAAATGAGCCCGATGAAGAAGAGGATGGAGCCTTGCTGGGCGAACCAGAATCCGAGGTCGGAACCGCCAACGGAGATTCCCGCGACCATCGGGCGCAGGATCATGGCGAATCCATAGGAAACCAGCGCCCAGACAATCAGGCTCCAGGTGATGAGCCGCACATTGGCCTTCCAATAGGCCGCGGCATTGCTTTGTTCAGAAGTCATAGACGCCTCCGGTTATTGTTATTCTGATGCAGCTTCAAGCTAGCAGCAGGCCAGTACCGACCGACAGATAGACATTGGTATTAGCCGCATCGCAGAGCGCTTCTGGAACGTCTGATCCCACCCGAGCAACGCACAGCGCCGTCAGTACGGGTCGGAGACCAACTCGATCGGCAGCAGATAGCGTTCTTCGTCGTACTCGATACGGAACTGGCCGCGGCGGACATCGGCTTCGATGGTCTGGCATTCGCCATCGGCCACCACCATGCGCCGGCCAGTATGGGTTTGCCTGAAGATCAGGTCGCGGTAGCCATCGCGGCCAACCTTGTCGGTAACGATGAGCACGCCCTTGGCCTCGCCGAACGAAGCCGTGCAGTCGCCGTCTCGTTCACCGCCGAAGCTCTCCACCACCAGCCCTCCCATCAGGGGGCGCAACCCTTGCGCTTTCAACTCGTAGAGAGCGAGCTCGGTTTCCGCGAAGGGATTCATCCACGACCCGTTGCGGCGATTGATTCGAACGCCAAAGGCCAGGTCATCACCTCGTAGCCGATAAGGCGCGGTATCCAAGACCAACCGGTCCACATAGATCGCGTCCCAATCCAGTAGATTGGGCTGGACCAGGCGCGCCACGACGTCTTGCCTCGCATGATCCAGCACCAGTATTTCAAGGTCGCTCTGGCCTTGGTCAGGCTGCGCCTCGCGTACCAGCGGCACGGCGAGCAGGGTCAGCTGAGGACGCGCAGGCCAGATCTTGCAGATGCTCTGCTCGCCGTCGACCCGATAGGCGCCGCGCTCATCCTGCAGCCAGGCGCCGCCGGCATGGCCGGGATGCGCCAGCTCCAGCCAGGCTGACAGTTGCACCGCGCAGTCATCGGCCAGCGCCACGCTGACCGACAACAGGCCACCCAGGGCCGTTGCGAATAGTCCTTTCATCCTTGAGTTCCTTCATTTCATCCCGGCGCGAGTCTACGCCGCTGACCGCCCACTGCCCATGATGGGCATCGCGAAACAGCCAGGCGATACGCCGCGCCAGAAGGTGCCCGGCACGCGCCTCCTCGCGCAAGCCGATATGCCCGCTCATGCCCGATACCACAGGCGCATGAAGCCCAGTGCCAGCAGCAGGCCGACCTGGCCCAACGCGGCGCACAGCGACAGGAAGGAGCGCAGCGTGCCGTTGCTCGCCGCGTCCTGGATACCGGTCAGGGCGTTCCAGAAGCCCTCCGGCAGCACCATCAGGCTCAGGCTGGCGAGCGGCTTGCCGGTCAGCAACAGGCCGTCGATCAGGTTGAACCAGCCGCAGAACATCAGGCCGATGAGGATCATCACCGCCACCACCAGACCGAGGCCAAGGCAGGCGGAGAATTGCACGAGAAGACGCATGGGTATTACCTCCGACAAGAGGCGCGGCCTGCACTGACCGCGCCGATCAGATTCAGGCCTGCGGAGCGCTACGGCCGACGCCGTACCAGTCCAGTTTGCGGGTCAGCACCATCACGCTGCCGAGCACGCCGAACACCAGCAGCGAGCCCATCAGCAGGGCGTAGTCCTCGGCGTTGAGCAGGCCGTAGAGCATGGCGTACAGAGCGGCCAGCAACGCGCCAAAGCCCATGCCACGTCGCCAGCTGTGCAGCACGAAGCTGACGTAGAACCCAATCAGGCCGACGCAGGCGCTGGCAGACAGGCCGTAGGCCAGGGCGAAGTCCAGATGCTCGGAGAGCGACAGCAGCAGCAGGTAGAACAGCGCCAGCGACAGGCCCACCAGGGCGTATTGCACCGGGTGCACGGCCAGGCGCTTGAGCACCTCGAAGAGGAAGAAGGTGGCGAAGGTCAGAGCGATGAACAGCAGCGCATATTTGATCGCGCGATCGGTCTTCAGGTACTGGTCGACCGGGTCGACGAAGCTCACTCCAAAGTTGCGGCCAAACAGCCCCTGGCAACGCTCGCTACCCACGCAGTCACGCAACGCCTCCTCCAGATTGGTAGCGAAGAAGCTGGTCTGCCACTCGGCAGTGAAGCCTGCCGCACTGATTTCACGGCTGCTCGGCAGGTATTCGCCGACGAAGCTCGGATGCGGCCAGTCGGAGTTCAGTTTGACCCGGCTGTCACGCCCGACCGGCACCACCGAAAGCTGCTCGGTGCCCTGCAGTTTCAGATCAAAAGCGAACTCGAGCGTCTGCCCACCCTGCGCATCCAGAGCCGGGAGCGGCGCATGCACGCCGGCACCGAAGTTATCGTCACCCGTACCTGGTGCAAAACTCAGGGTCTGGCCATTGAGGCGCAGTTGTAGATCGTTGCTGATACCACGGATGTCGCTGATGCCGACCGAGAGGAAGGGTTTCTCGAAGCGGTAGAAGCCCAGCTCGTCACCCAGTCCCAGGCGCGCCGGCAGGCGGAATTGACCGCTGACCTGGCTGTCGCTGCGGTACAGGCGCGCTTCGTAGATGCCGCGCGCTCGCAATTCGGTGCCCACCTGACCTTCGAGCACGAAGCGCTCCGGCAGGAAGTACAGACGGCCGCGACGCTGACGCTCTTCGCTATAGCGCTCGCCGGTCTTCTCATTGGTCTTCCACTCGTGCGTGGTCTTGATATACGGCAGCACCAGGATCGGCCCGGTGATCTGCTGGCGGTAGCTGGAGCTGCGGGCAATGTCCTGCAGCACCTCGTAGCGCAACCCCTGTCGCTCGTCGACCAGGCCATCGATCATCAGCAGGGGAATCATCAGCAACAAAATCAGCAAGGCGATGGCGCCTAGCTTGAAGCCCAGGGAACGGCTCATGGTACGGCTCTCCGTAGCGAGTGAAGGTACGGCAGAGTCTGGGCAAGGGCGGAGGGAGGCGTATGGGGCGAGCGTGGAGATTGTGTGGAGAGTGCGTGAACGAGAAAGAGCGCCGGTTCAGGGCGCCCTTTCTAACTGCAATGCGGCATGAGACTGCTCCCGCATGATGAATGACCGGATCAGCTGATACGGCTGGCACCCACGCGGTCGGCGCCATCTTCGGCGACACGATTCAGACCAACACGGTCAGCACCACCTTCTGCAACACGGTTCGGGCCAACCCGATCAGCGCCACCTTCTGCAACACGATTCAGACCAACGCGATCAGCGCCACCTTCTGCAACACGGTTCGGGCCAACGCGATCCGCACCATCTTCGGCTACGCGGAAACGCTCCAGAGTACGCTCGGCACCGCCTTCGGCTACGCGGTTCGGGCCGA
Source organism: Pseudomonas sp. YY-1 (assembly GCF_002843095.1). Classification (NCBI taxonomy): domain Bacteria; kingdom Pseudomonadati; phylum Pseudomonadota; class Gammaproteobacteria; order Pseudomonadales; family Pseudomonadaceae; genus Pseudomonas; species Pseudomonas sp. YY-1. The sequence continues at coordinate 157,779 of NZ_PJLX01000004.1, forward strand.
CGCGATCTGCGCCATCTTCAGCGACTACAGGGGTTGCAGACTGTTGAGCGTTGATCTGCGGCAGGGCGAAAGCACTGGCGGACAGAGCGGCAATAACGAGGCTGGCGAGGATTTGCTTTTTCATGTTCGTTCTCCTGAGGGGGTAAGTAACTGGCTACGGTTGTCATGTTACGCACGCCCCAGAACGGCAAAAGGCACATCTCGGGATAGTGACAATCGACGCCATCGATACCTGAAAAAGCGCTTATCGATCAGACAGATAGTTGCCACGATCACTCACACAGCACTGCCCTCGCCTTCCGTCTACTCGGTGCGGTAGCGGGTGAACGGCACTGGCATCTGTATAAAAAACCAGTAAAACTTCGCCCCATGCTCAGCCTCGACGCTCCCGAACTCTATTATCTGGCCAACTTCCGCAAGGCCCTCGCCTGGCTCGACACCCATCACCGTGAACTGATGGATGACGCCGAGCGCGCCCTCGTTGCGGACTTTCCCCAGTTGCCATTGCCCACCCAGGCGCTGCTGGTACGCCTGGTGATGCGCAAGGGCATTCACTTTCGCGCGAGCAAACTGCGCTACGCCGAGATCGGCGATATCCCCACTGCCGCAGAGCCATTGCTGGAACTGGGCTGGCTGATCGACTGCGCCGCACTGAGCTTCGACGAACTCGGCGCCCTGCTGCTCAAGGACGAGCTGGCTGCGCATTTCGCCGCTGACCTGCCGCGCGGGCCGTTGAAGAAAAGCGAAGTGCTCGAGTATCTGCGTGAGCTACATATCGAACCGCGCAGCCTGGTCGACTGGTGCCCGAATATGGAGGAGCGCCTGCTGAGCCTGGCCATCGGCCCGCTGTGCGACCGCCTGCGCCTGATGTTCTTCGGCAACCTGGCGCAGGACTGGTCGGAATTCGTGCTGGCTGACCTGGGGATATTCCGCTACGAGCAGGTGCCGATCACGCCGGGCTCGCGCGGCTTTCGTCACCGCCAGGACGTCGACGACTACTTGCACCTGCGCGCCTGCCGCGAGGCTTTCGAGGTCGGCATGCCGGTGACCGAGGTTCTGCAGCACCTTGGCGATTTCTGCAGCGACAGCCCGCATATCGGCGAACGCCACCAGCGCCTGCTGCTACAACTGGCGCAGCATCTGGAGCGCGCTGGCGAGCTGGACTCGGCGCTGGCGCTATACCGCGACACCCGCGCGGTCGGCTCGCGGCAGCGACAAATCCGCGTGCTGGAGCGCCTCGGCCAGGATGCCGAAGCATTGGCACTGGCCGAACAAGTAATCGCGGCGCCGCACAACGCCGAAGAGGCGCAACTGGCCGAACGAGCCCGCACGCGTCTGCGTAAACGCCTCGGCCTGCCGCCTGCGGCCGAGGTGGCGAAGCTGATCGAGGATCGCCTCGACCTGCGCCTGCCGCGCGCCGCCAGCGTCGAGCTGGCCGTGGCCATGCACCTGGCCGAACCCGACGCGCCGGTACATTACGTGGAGAACACGCTGATCTGTGGGCTGTTCGGCCTGCTCTGCTGGGAGGCGATCTTCGCCCCGCTGCCCGGCGCATTCTTCCACCCCTTCCACACCGGCCCTGTGGACCTGCACCGCGCCGACTTCCACACCCGCCGCAGCGAGCTGTTCGCCGCCTGCCTGGCGCGCCTGGACGACGGCAGTTACATCGAGGCCATGCGCCGCACGCACGCCGAGAAGGTCGGCATCCAGTCGCCTTTCGTGTTCTGGGAGCTGCTCGACGCCGAACGCCTGGAACAGGCCCTGGCCTGCCTGCCACCCGCGCACCTGGCCGCCTGGTTCCGCCGCCTGCTGGCCGATATTCGCGAAAACCGCGCCGGCATGCCTGACCTGATCCAGTTCTGGCCGGCCGTGGGCCGCTACCGGATGATCGAGGTGAAAGGCCCCGGCGACCGCCTGCAGGACAACCAGAAGCGCTGGCTGGCCTTCTGCGCCGAGCACGGCATGCCGGTCAGCGTCTGCTACGTGGAGTGGAGCGATTGAGTCTGCGCATCGCCGTGCGCGAGCTGTGCGAGTTCACCGCCAAGGAAGGTGACCTCGACCTGCGCTTCACCCCCTCGCCCACTGCGCAGGAAGGCATGGCCGGGCACGCCACGGTGGTGGCCCGGCGCGGTCCGGATTACGTTGCCGAGCTGCCGCTGATCGGCGACTTCGAAGGGCTGACGGTCAGTGGCCGCGCCGATGGCTTCGACCCCGAGTTTCGCCTGCTGGAAGAGATCAAGACCCATCGCGGTGACATCTCGCGCATCCCGGCCAACCACCGCCTGCTGCACTGGGCGCAGGTGAAGATCTACGGCTGGCTGCTGTGCCAGGAACTGGGCTTCGAGGAACTGGATCTGGCGGTGGTGTACTTCAACGTCATGACCCAACAGGAAACGGTGTTCCGCGAGCGCCACAGCGCCGCGTCGCTGGGCGAGTTCTTCGCCCTGCACTGCCGCCGTTACATCGAATGGGCGCGGCAGGAACAGGCGCATCAGCACGCACGCAACCAGGCATTGGAAGCGCTGGAGTTCCCCTACGGCGAATTCCGTCATGGCCAACGGCAACTGGCCGAAGCCGTATACCGCGCCGCGCGTGACGGCCACTACCTGCTGGCGCAGGCCACCACCGGCATCGGCAAGACCCTCGGCACCCTGTTCCCGCAACTCAAGGCCATGCCCGGCCAACAGCTCGACCGCCTGTTCTTCCTCAGCGCCAAGACGCCCGGCCGGCGCCTGGCACTCGATGCCCTGCAACGCCTGCGCGAGCCGGACACGCCGCTGCGCGTGCTGGAACACGTGGCCCGCGACAAGGCCTGCGAGCACCCGAGCAAGGCCTGCCATGGCGACTCCTGCCCGCTGGCCAAGGGCTTCTACGACCGCCTGCCGGCAGCACGCAGCGCGGCGCTCAAGGAACGCTGGCTGGATCAGCAAGCCGTGCGCAACATCGCCATCGCCCATGGCGTGTGCCCTTACTACCTGAGCCAGGAGCTGTGCCGCTGGAGCGACGTGGTGGTGGGCGACTACAACTACTACTTCGACCTCGGCGCGCTGTTGCACAGCCTCACCCTGATCAACCAGTGGCGCGTCTGCCTGCTGGTGGACGAGGCGCACAACCTGGTGGAACGCGGGCGCGGCATGTACAGCGCCGAGCTGGATCAGGCGCGCTTCAAGGCCATGTGCCGCGACGCGCCGAAACGCCTGAAAAACGTGCTGGATCGGGTCGACCGCCACTGGGATCAACTGCACCGCGAGCAAGAGGTGCCCTATCAGGTCTACCCGCTGGCGCCGGACCTGCTGCTCGCCGCCCTGGGCAAGGCGGTCAGCGCCATCACCGACCTGCTCACCGACCAGCCCGAAGGCAATGGCGGTGAGCTGCTCAGCTTTTATATGGACGCCATGCTGTTCTGCCGCCTGGCGGAAAGCTTCGGCCCGCATTCGCTGTTCGACATCAATCGCGATGAGGCCGGCAACGGGCGCAGCTACTCGACCCTATGCATCCGCAATATCCTCCCGGCGCCCTTCCTCGGCCCGCGCTTCGAGGACGCGCACAGCGCCACGCTGTTCTCCGCCACCCTCAGCCCCAGCCACTACTACCTCGACCTGCTCGGCTTGCCGGAAGAGACCCAGTGCCTGGACGTCGCCTCACCGTTCAGCGCCGAACAACTGCACGTACAGGTGGTGCGTAACCTGTCCACCCGCTACCAGCACCGCGACGCCTCCCTGGCGCCAATCTGCCAGTTGATGGCGCGCCAATACGCCGAACGCCCCGGCAACTACCTGGCCTTCTTCAGCAGCTATCAGTATCTGGAACAGGTACTACAGGAACTGCGCAGCGAGCATCCGCAAATCCCGGTATGGACCCAGTCGCGGCAGATGGACGAAGCGGCGCGTCAGGGTTTTATCGAGCGCTTCCAGGTCGGCGGACGCGGCATCGGCTTTGCCGTGCTTGGCGGCGTTTTCGGCGAAGGTGTGGATCTGCCCGGCGAACGCCTGATCGGCGCCTTCGTCGCCACCCTCGGTCTGGCCCAGCTCAACCCGATCAACGAAGAAATCCGCCAACGCATGGACACCCTGTTCGGCAACGGCTACGACTACACCTACCTCTACCCCGGCCTGCAGAAAGTGGTGCAAGCCGCCGGCCGGGTGATCCGCACGCCAGAAGACCTGGGCGTGCTCTACCTGATCGACGACCGCTTCGCCCGCCCCGAAGTGCGGCGTTTGTTGCCGAGTTGGTGGCAAGTGGAGTTGTTGCGTTTGCCGCTCAGCGCGCCCTTGCTGGAAAGATAAGTCGAGGCGATCCGCACCGCGCAGGTCATGGAATGAGAACGACCTGCCGAAGCGGTGCCCGTGACTGCAACGCTCCCACAGAGGCCGCTGTCGCACTGGGCACACCGCTGACGACATGGCAGCACTGAGTTTTTTCAGAGCCCCCAAGAAAGACAGGTGCCAGATACGCTGCGCCCAAAGGCCACTTGCCAGTACGCATCCGACTTGGTGTATAACCAGTAAATCGCTCCAGCATCCAGACTGTAACCAACGAGATAGAGAAGAAAGTAAGGATTACAAGAAACGTAATCCGCTAAGTCTGCACGACTAGTCATGCACAATTTAGTGTCTATTTATAGTTATACGCTTAGGGAGTCCTGGTGAACGGAATCTGTACATTATGTACCAAACCAGCAAAGCTTATAGATAGTCACCTTATGCCTAAGTCCGTATATCGATCAATCAGCAAAGGATCAGCTGGCCACGGACAAAATATTGTTTTGATTAATGGTTTTAATAGATCAGCCGTCTACTCAGACAAGCAAGCCAAAAAGCACTTACTTTGTGAAAGCTGTGAATTAAAATTCTCCATGAACGGGGAAGACAAAGTAATCCCACTTATGGCTCGCCCTAACGGCTTCAAGCTAGCTACAAAGATAAAAAAATTTAAGCCATTATTTCATACAGAAGATGAAATATGGTATTTCCCGCCAAACGACGAAACAGCTTTTAATTTCATGTATTTCGCTGCAAGCATTGCCTGGAGGCTATCCGCAACAGACTGGAGTGGATTCGGCATTCCCGAAACAAAAAATTCAATTCATAAAGAAAGTATGACTGCCTTTTCGGACTACCTACTAAGAAACACAGAGCACCCGACAAACACTTATCTAGCCATATATGTTGACAACCAGATAGTAGATACACCATCAATGAGCTTCCCCGCAATTAAAAACCACGAAGGGCATCAGCATATTGTATTCAGCATACCTGGAATAAAATTTAGCATGTTAGCCGGGAGCGATCACACCTCTGGAGTAAGAGAAATTTTCTCTATCAACAAATCAAACGTCTACTTTGTAAGCCGCAGTTTGAAATCGCACCCTGACTACCACTTCATGGTTAACTTCCTTAAACATGAAGCAGTAGCAAAAGGGCGACTTCTTAAAGAACGCGAAAAAATACACAACGGACGTATTAACTAACTCATGAGCTCGCTGGAGCAACAACACGCAGGTTCAGTAGTTTCGCTACAATTTTCAGCCCACATGTTATTCCAGAGAATGCGGGCATTAGGAGTCAAGCATGGATGTAGCCATACCCAAAATAACTGATATTTCAAGCGTCAAGGGAATAAGTACACTATTGGCGCTACCGCTGATTTGCGTGGCCTATATCCTGCAAACTGGTGCGAGCATTGGCTGGGAAGGAAGTGCCTGGCTTGACGTATCCACTTCAGACTCAGAGCAAATACAACTTAATCGGCTCATATTAATATTTATTCTCAAATCCCTTTGGATTTCTTTCTTTGCATTAATCGCCTACAGCATCATCACCTACGTACACATATCAACCGACTTCCCATTCCTGCAAATCACATCCATAATACTAATTGCATTTGCGTTATTTGGGATGTTTGCAGGCGAGGAGTTTATCCAGTTAAAGACCGTGAATAATTTTTGGTTCTACAGCTTCATTGTCTGGGGCGTTTTTCTCCAAACAATTAAAGAGCAACTTGATACAGACTCATAGGTTCTGTACGAAAAGTCGTCGACCGAAGGTCAGGAGAGGCAAAACCTTGTGAGGACGCGGAGTTTACGAGCTGTAAATGAGCAGTCCGAACCCGTTTTTAACGAAGCATCACCGAACGCAGGCACTTTTCGTACAGTCTAGGACAACAACCGCTAATGGTATTGCTACCACGCAGGAGCGTGGGAACTATCGAGCAACGTGCAGTGGGAGGCGCTTCAGCGGCGACGGGGTTCTACCTTCGTCGCGGCTGAAGCCCCTCCCACAAGGTAACTCCAGAACGTAGCCTGGGGTGAGCGAAGCGATACCCGGGATAACAAATACCAATGGGGTTCGCGTTGATCTACCCATCCTACGTTGCGTATATACCTGGCAATATCAGGCGCACCTCCACACCCCCCTCAACATTCCCGATCTGCAACTCGCCGCTATGCAGCTCGGCCACTTCCTGCACGAAGTTCAGGCCCAGGCCAGTGCTCTTGCGGCCGCCGTTGGGACGCGGCAGCGAGTAGAAGCGTTCGGTCAGGCGCGCCAGGGCGTAGTCGGGGATGGCTTCACCCTGGTTGAACAGGCGCAGGACGATACGCTCGCCCTGGCGCTCGGCGGCGATGCGGATGCGCCCGCCGGGTGGGGTGAAATCCAGGGCGTTGTCCAGCAGGTTGGCCAGCGCCTGCCGCAGCAGGAAGCGCTCGCCGCGCAGGCTGAGGCCCGTCGGTATTGCCTGATCAATCTGCAGATGGGCAGCGGTGATACACGCCTGCTGCGCTTGCAGCAGTTCGTCCACCAGTGGCGCCAGCGGCACTATCACGCGTTCCTCCAGGCCCTGGCGTTGTTCCACCTGCGCCAGGTGCAGCAGGCGTTCGATGAGGTTCTGCAGACGCGCGCTTTCCTGTTGGATATTGGCCACGAAGCGCTGGCGTTGCTCGACCGGCATATCACCTTCGAGCAGTTCGGCGGCGCCGCGGATGGCCGCCAGCGGGCTTTTCAGTTCGTGGGTCAGGGTGTGTACGTAGCGCTCGACGTAGGCCTTGCCTTCCAGCTCGGTGCGCATGCGCTCCACCGCCTTGGCCAGCTGGCCCAGTTCGCCGCCGCGCACAGCGGGCATCTCGGCGCGCTGGCCTTCGCTGACGACCTGAGCGTAGCGAGTCAGCTTGCCCAGCGCGGCGCTGAGCCACCAGGACAATGCCGCGCCGATCAACAGACCAAGACCGATCAACCCGGCGCCGAGCCAGCCAAGGCGCGTTTGCGAGCGCTCGATATAGGGCTGCAGGGTGCGGTTGGGTTTGGCCACCGAGACCACGCCGATGATTCGCTCGCCGTCCTTGATCGGCGCGGCGACATACATCACCGAGGAGTCGGGATCGTCCGGGTCTTCGCGGGTCGAGCGTGCGCCGTACTGGCCACGCAGGGTCAGCAGCACATCGTTCCAGCGCGAATAATCCTGGCCGACCGCCAGACCGGTGGAGTCGAGCAGGACGATGCCCTGGGCATCGGTGACGTAGATGCGGTGGTTGACCTCGGCCTTGGTCAGCCCCCAGATGCTCGCCTGGGGCTGGCGCCGGCCATAGGCTTCCAGCGCTTCGTGCAGGCGGCCTTGGCCGAGGGTGCCAGCCTTGACCTCGTCACGCAGGATCTCGGCCAGCAGGTTGGCGGTATCGACCAGGGTTTCCTCGGTGCTCTGGCGTACGCCGGGGCGAATCTCGTCCATCACCGTGCTAAGCACGAACCAGCCGGCCAGGCCAACGAAGAGGAAGTAGACGAGGAAGATGCGTACGCCCAACGGCATTGTTCAGCTCTCCGGCTCGTAGCTGTAACCCAGACCACGATGGGTCTGGATCGGCTCTTCGCTCGGGGCGATGGCGCGCAGTTTGGCCCGCACGCTCTTGATATGGCTGTCGATGTTGCGCTCGTAGCCGGCCTCGCTGGCCACGCCGAGGGCATCGAGCAATTGCTCGCGCGAATAGACCCGGTGCGGCTGGCCGAGCAAGGTGCGCAGCAGGCGAAATTCGTGGCGGGTCAGACTCAGGGCCTGGCCGTGGTAGTGAATGCGAAAGGCGGCATCGTCGATCTGAAAGGTGCTCGGCGCGCTGGCTGCTGGTGCTTCACGCGGCGCCACGCGTTTGAGGATGGCCTTGACCCGAGCGGCCACCTCACGCGGGCTGAACGGCTTGACCACGTAGTCGTCGGCGCCGATTTCCAGGCCCACCACACGGTCGATTTCCTCGCTGCGCGCGGTAAGAAAGATCACCGGTAGTTCGGAGAAACGGCGCAGGCGTTTGCACACTTCAAAGCCGCTGATATCAGGCAGGCCGACGTCGAGAATGGCCAGGTCGAAGGTACCGTTTTCCAGCAGCGTCAGCGCCTCGCCGCCCAGGCTCGACCAGTGCGTGGCGAAACCTTCGGCCTGCAGGGCATAGACCAGCGTATCGGCAATCGCGGCTTCGTCTTCGACTATGAGTATCTGCGGCATCGGGCGTCCTGCACCTGTGGGGCGACGGCAGGAGACTGCCGAGCGCGGGAGCCAGCGTCAAGCGAGGTATTGGCGAGTTTCACCCGCCCTACACGACAAGCGCCACTGCGACTGCATGGATGCAGAAGGCAGAAGGCAGAAGGCAGAACGAAGCAGGATGCCAGAGTCGAAAGCGCCTCCCAAAAGGTTATCGCTCCCCCGTAGCCCGGTCAGGGAATCTCGCCGCGAATGTACTGCTCCAGCTGACGGATCAGGTCGGCCTGTTCGGCAATGGTTTCCTTGACCAGGTCACCGATGGACAACAGGCCGATCAGCTCGCCTTCGGCCAGCACCGGCAGGTGACGCAGGCGGCGCTCGGTCATCAGCTCCATGCAGTACTGCACGCTGTCACGCGGGCCAACGCTGATGACTTCGCTGGTCATGATTTCGTTGATCTTGGTGTTGAGCAACGAGCGCTCGGCCAAGGCCACCTTGCGCACGTAGTCACGCTCGCTGACGATGCCGACCAGGCGCCCACCGGAAAGCACCACCAAGGCACCGATCCTATGCTCCGCGAGGATACGCAGCCCGTCGAGCAGCGAATCCTCACTGTCGACGCTGTAAACGTAGGCGTTGGCTTTATTGCGAATAACCTCTGCGACGGTTTTCATGCGGGCGGCTCCTGTTGTTGTTATCCGGTTTTAGCAGAGTTGGCCGCCGCGGTCAGCCTCAGTCGAGGCTGAATCGTCCAGTATTGTGCGCCAGCCCTTCGCTGCCACGACGCAGTTGCTCGGCAGCACTGCTCACGGCCTGGGCGCCATCGAGCAGTTGTCCGGCGGCCTGATCGACCTGCTGGATATTGCCACTGACCTCATCGGCGGTGGCCGCTTGCTGCTCGGCGGCCGTGGCGATCTGCGCCAGGCGGTCGCTGACGCGCTGCACCGAGTCGACGATGTTCTGCAGTTCATCACCCATGGCCAGCACGCTGCCGATGTCGCCGTCGGCCTGGCTGCAGGCTTCTTCCATCAGGGTGACCGACTGCCCGACCACGCGCTGCAGGTTGTCCACGGTCTGGGCGATTTCCTGGGTCGAGTCCTGGGTGCGCTTGGACAGCGAGCGCACTTCATCGGCGACCACGGCGAAGCCTCGCCCGGCCTCACCCGCACGCGCGGCCTCGATGGCGGCATTGAGCGCCAGCAGGTTGGTCTGCTCGGCGATGCCCTTGATCACCTCGACCACGCGGTTGATCTGCTGAGTCTGATCACGCAGTTGCTGCAACGCTGCAGCGCTGTCGCCGAGACGGCTGCTGAGGTGGCGCATGCTGGCGCTGGTGCGCTCACTGCGCTGGTTGCTGCTCAGCGCCACTTCACGGGTCTGCTGCGCTTCCACCGCCGCCTGCTCGCAGCTTTGCGCCACGCTCTGCGCGGTGGCGGCCATCTGCGTGGCGGCGGTGGCGATCTGGCTCATCTGCGCTTGCTGCTGCTCGACGGCGTCCAGCGCATCACGCGCCTGGCCACCGAGCAGTTGCACCGTGCTATCCAGTTGCTGGCTTTCGCGATTGACGCCCTGCAGCGAGTCGCGCATCTGCTCGACTGCGGTATTCAGCGCCTGGGCGATGGCGGCCAGGTCGTCACGGCCGTTGACCTCCATGCGCACGCGCAGGTCGCCGTCACGCAGACCGCGCGCGGCTTCGATGATGTTGCTGGTGCTGATGCGGATCGAGGCGTTCAGGCACATCAGTACATACATCGCCAGCAGGGTCAGCGCGATGAAGGCACCGATCACCTCGATCATCGAGTGCAGCGCCTGCTGCCGGTAATAACCGAGGCTGGCGCTGAACTGCTGATAGAGCGACTGCTGCAGGCCCTGCAGTTGGGTTTCCAGCGCTTCGACACGTTGCACGAACTGCTCGGGCGTGAGCGCCATGGGGCTGGCCTCGAACATGTCGCGGTCGATCTGGACGAGGAAGTCGTCGAACGCCTTGAGCGAAGCATCGAAAGGCGCGCTCAGTTGGCGCATGGCCTGCGGCGCCTCGCGCGACAGGGTGATCTGCGCCTTGACCAGCTGCGCCCGTTGCTCGTCCAGGCTGCGCCGCAAGTCGCGAATCAGCACCCGGCTCTGCAGGGTGAAATGCTGCGAGACCACAGCGCCATGGCCCTGAGCGGCGAAGGTGCCAAGCTGCTCGAGCAGCCGCGGCATGACGTAGGTGATCTGCTCCATCATCAGGTAGGTGTCGAGGCGCGGATCGAGAATCAGGGTGCTGTCGGTCGCCACCTGCTCGCGCAGGGCGATCAGGTACAACAGTGCCTTCTGGTAGCGCTCCAGTGCATCGGGCAAGGGAACCTTGGTCAGCCCAGCAGCTCGCAGACCGTCGCGCTCACCCTGCAGGGCCTGGAAATGCTGGCGCGCCTGATCACTGATCAGCTCGCTCTGCAGCGGCTCGGCCGCCTGCTGCAAGGCCTCGTCGAGCTTGGCCTCGCGTTGCTGCAGCAAACCTTGTGCGGCATTCTCGGTGCCTTTCCATCGAGCCAGCAGGGTGCGCTGGGCGATCAGCTCATGTTGCACCTGAGCCATACGTTCCAGCGCCTGCGCGCCTTCCACTTCGTAGTCCACGGATTGCAGGCGCGACAGGTAGTCACTGCTGATGACCCACAGCGCATAACCGAGCGGCAACGCGAACAACAGGAACACCAACTGAAACTTGTGGGCAAAACTGAAACGCTGCAGTAGCCGTACACCCGGCTTGAGTACTCCCGTCATAGCGACACCTCAACGACCTAAAGGGCCTACAGGCCTGGCAAAGAATTGCATGAAGCAAAAAGCAGGCCCGGCGCCCTTATGGGCAAGGAAGTCGATACTGGGCACTCACGACGAGTGTAATGGCCAATGGGTATCAGTCTTTTCCGAAATGCGACAATTAACTCAGCATTGGGGACGATCGCGGGTGTAACGCTCGGCCGGGTCCACTGCTGCACCAAGATCGCGCATGGCGCTGGCACCGATCAGCAGCGGATAGCTGAAAGTGCTGCGGTCGGTCAGGTTGACCTCGATGGTGCGCTCTTCCTCGCCCAGGCAGATCGGCATCTCGATCACCGGGCGCTGCGAGTAGGCGACTTCCTTGACCTCGGCGTCGCTCTCTTCGGTACGCTTCTTGATCTCGGCGATGCGTACCAGCGGGTGTTCATACACCTTGTCTTCAGCACCATCGACGGCCAGGCGGAAGCGCACCCAATCCTCACCATCGCGCTTGAAGGGTTCGATGTCCTTGGCCGATAGCGAGGCGGTCATCGCGCCGGTGTCCATCTTGGCCTTGAGAGTCTGGCCCAGAGCGGGGAGCTTGATCAGTTCGTAGCGGCCGTAAAGGTCCGGTTGTTCATCGGCCATGGTCGGCAGACTGATGGCGGCGGCCAGCAGGAGCAGAGCGTATTTCAAGGTTAGGTCCTCTCGTTTGCGGTGACCGAACCTACGACTGCCATGCGCCTGGCATGTTCCGCCAGAAGCGTTACAACGTGCTGCAAACTAGCGGCCGCGCCCCTCCAGATCCACCCCACTCCACAGCTCGTCGAGCCGCTCGAAACCCCACTCCTCGGCCGATTCACGCCCGACGATGCGATCCTGGTCGGTGATCTTGCTCAGGTCGACGACGCTCTGCGGCAGCGGCAAACGCGACTTGGCCGAGAAGAACACCTTGACCCTGGGCGCCAGCAACGCCTTGGGATTCTGCTCCATGACCACCGCCAGGCGTCCACTTTGCAGACGCACCAGGGCGCCGACCGGATAGATGCCGACGGTCTTGACGAAGGCCTGGAACACCACTTCGTCGAAATGCCCCTTCCATTCGGCCATCTTGCGGATCGACTCGGCCGGGTCCCAGCCCTGCTTGTAGGGGCGATTGGAGGTGATCGCGTCGTACACGTCGCAGACCGCGCCCATCTTTGCCAGCAGGCTGATCTGGTCACCTTGCAGATGATGCGGATAGCCGCTGCCGTCGACCTTCTCGTGGTGATGCAGGCACACGTCGAGAACCAGAGCGCTGACCTGCTTGCTGGCAATCAGGATATTGCCGCCAGCCTCCGGGTGCCGGCGCACCTTGGCGAACTCGTTGTCGGTGAGCTTGCCGGGCTTGTCCAGCAGCTCCTGCGGTACGGCCATCTTGCCGATATCGTGCAGCAAACCGGCCAGCCCGGCCTCGCGCACAGCGGCCTCGGGCAGACCGAGCTGGCGCGCCAGGGCAATCATCAAGGCGCAGACCGCCACCGAGTGCATATAGGTGTATTCGTTGCTGTGCTTGAGTCGCGCCAGGCTGATCAGCGCATTGGGGTGGCGCATCACCGACTCGGAAATTTCCTCGACCAGCGACTCGGCCTGCTCGAACTGCAGCGCCTGGCCCATGCGCGCATCGCTGAACATGTCCATTACCGCCTGCTTGGAGCGCGCGCAGAGCTTCACCGCATTCTCCAGTTCCTGCTCCATCGACAGTGCCTTGACCTTGGGCGGTTCGATGGCCGCCAACAGGCGGGCCTCAGCCTCGCATTGGACCTCAGCCTCGGTAGCGGCATGGACACCAGCGGCGACATCGGTGCCCTTGCTGACATCGATCCACAGCTCGCTGATCGCACTATCGCGAATACGAGCGAGATCTCTTTCGGAGTTGAGAAGAAATTTGGACTTCCAGAAGGGATGATCCATCCAGGAGCCGCAGAATTCCTGAATGAACATTCCGACGCGTAGATCAGCGACGGCGATCCGTTTGAGCATGGTGCGTACCGGCAGGTTGAAGCGCCTTCCGTGGGCAGGATGTCCCGTGGTGACGATCATTGGCTTATAGATACTGATCTGGCAATAGGCCAGTGGGTGGAGCTTTGAGCAAATTGTTGCGCTTGCATAAGATGTCCGCTCACCGCCCGCCATGGAGTCGACATGCGCCCTCTGCTGACCGGCCTAGCCAACATCGTTTTGCTGCTCGCCAACACCCTGGTCCTGATCGGTCCGCTGCTGCTGATCGCCCTCGCCAAGCTCGTGTTACCCGGACAGAGCGCCCGCGACACCTGCTCACGCGGGGTGATGTGGGTGGCCGAATTCTGGGCGGAGAACTGCAAGCGCATCTTCGCCCTGCTCACCCCGACTCACTGGGACATTCGCGGCAACGCCGAGCTGCGCAGCGATCGCTCCTACCTGGTGATCAGCAACCACCAGTCCTGGGTCGACATTCCTGCCCTGGTGCAGGCCTTCAACCGCAAGACGCCCTACTTCAAGTTCTTCCTCAAGCAGCAGCTGATCTGGGTGCCCTTTCTCGGCCTGGCCTTCTGGGCACTCGATTACCCCTTCATGAAACGTTACTCCAAGGCCTTTCTGCAGAAGAACCCGCATATGAAGGGCAAGGACCTCGAGATCACCAAGGCCGCCTGCGAGAAGTTCAAGCGCCTGCCGGTCACCGTGGTCAACTACCTGGAGGGCACCCGCTTCACCCCGGCCAAGCAGGCGCAGCAGCAGTCGCCCTACCGCTACCTGCTCAAGCCCAAGGCCGGCGGCGTGGCGTTCGTACTCGCCACCCTGGGTGAACAGATCGACGCCGTGCTGGACGTCACGCTGGTATATCCCGGCAAGCAGGTGCCGGGCTTCTGGGCCTTGCTCAGCGGCCAGGTGCCGAAGGTGATCATGGATATCCAGACCCTCGAACTGGACCCGGCGCTGTACCAGGGCGACTACGAGAACGACCCGGGTTTCCGCCAGCAGGTGCAGGACTGGGTATCGGACCTGTGGCTAGCCAAGGACAAACGCATCGAACAGTTGCGCAGCGAGAACCACGGCTAGCAGGAGTACAGGGCCGGAGGCCGTTCGGATTTCCGAATACAGCCGCACAGGTTTAGTCGGAAGGGCGAACGGACAAGCGTCTACGAGCATTCAGAGACAAAAATAAAACCGTTAAAAATCAACTAGATAAATAAATATCGAAACCCTCGAAAGTGCTGGCACACAACCTGCTCAAGTCACTACAGGAATGCAGTAGACCTTCCATGAGCAAAGTGGCGTACCCGCCATCACAACAACAACATCGAGGACTCGATTCATGCGTACCTTCCACCGTGTACTGAGCGTGGCCATTGCCGCCGCCTTCCTTTCCACTCCGGTGATCGCCGAGGAACTGACCGGCACCCTGAAGAAGATCAAGGAAAGCGGCACCATCACCCTGGGCCACCGTGACTCGTCCATTCCCTTCTCCTACTTCGGCGACAACTCGCGCCAGCCGATCGGTTACTCCCATGACCTGCAGTTGAAGGTAGTCGAGGCGATCAAGCAGGAACTGGGCTTGCCGGACCTCAAGGTGCGCTACAACCTGGTGACCTCGCAAACCCGTATCCCGCTGGTGCAGAACGGCACCGTCGATCTGGAGTGCGGCTCCACCACCAACAACATCGAGCGTCAGCAGCAGGTCGATTTCTCGGTTGGCATCTTCGAAGTGGGCACCCGCCTGCTGGCCAAGAAGACCAGCGGCATCAACGATTTCGACGACCTCAAAGGCAAGAACGTGGTGACCACCGCTGGTACCACCTCCGAGCGCCTGATCAAGTCGATGAACGCCGAGAAGAAGATGGGCATGAACGTGATTTCCGCCAAGGATCACGGCGAGTCCTTCCTGATGCTCGAATCCAACCGCGCCGTCGCCTTCATGATGGACGACGCCCTCCTCGCGGGCGAAATGGCCAAGGCCAAGAAGCCCGATGACTGGGCCGTGGTCGGCACCCCGCAATCCTTCGAGATCTACGGCTGCATGGTGCGCAAGGGCGACGCTGGCTTCAAGCAAGTGGTCGACAAGGCCATCAGCGCCACCTTCGCCTCCGGCGAGATCAACGATATCTACAACAAGTGGTTCCAGCAGCCCGTCCCACCGAAGGGCCTGAACCTGAATTTCCCCATGAGCGACGAGCTGAAGAAGCTGATCGCCAATCCGACCGACAAATCTGCAGAACAGATCTGACGGTGATGCGCCGCCACGCTCACAAGGCCTAACGGCGCGGGGACCCCGGGGAAGCCAATGGCTTCCCCAACCTAATTTCTGACGAAGCCGAGACCATCCGCCCAGGCGGATACGGGCAGCTCTTGCCTTCGTCAAAGTAGAAACATATCCACGATCTCGCGAGCTAGAGCTATGCAAGGCGCAACGACCAACGGGAGTAACAGCCAAAGGCTGGCCCGAAGGGCGAGCGCCAGCGAGTAAAACAGATGAGGAAGCGGAGTGTGCTGTAGCACATGAGCATTCCGAATCTGCTTTTAACGCAGCAGAGCCGACGCGCAGCAGATCGTTTCCTCACAAGAGGGAAACTGCAATGAATTACAACTGGGACTGGGGCATCTACTTCAAGTCCACCGGCATCGGCAGCGAAACCTACCTGGACTGGTTCATCACCGGCCTGGGCTGGACCATCGCCATCGCCCTGGCCGGCTGGATCATCGCCCTGGCGCTGGGCTCGCTGCTCGGCGTGATGCGGACCCTGCCGAACCGCTGGCTGTCCGGTCTGGCCACCGCCTACGTGGAAATCTTCCGCAACGTGCCGCTGCTGGTGCAGCTGTTCCTCTGGTACTTCCTGGTGCCGGACCTGCTGCCCGAGCCGCTGGAGCTGTGGTTCAAGCAGGACCTCAACCCGGCTACCTCAGCCTACCTCTCGGTAGTGGTGTGCCTTGGCCTGTTCACCGCGGCGCGAGTCTGCGAACAGGTACGCACCGGCATCGAGGCGTTGCCCAAGGGCCAGACCGCCGCGGCCTACGCCATGGGTTTCCGCCTGCCGCAGATCTACACCAACGTGCTGTTGCCGCAGGCCTACCGCATCATCATTCCGCCGCTCACCAGCGAGTTCCTCAACATTTTCAAGAACTCCTCGGTGGCGTCGCTGATCGGCCTGATGGAACTGCTGGCGCAAACCAAGCAGACCGCCGAGTTCAGCGCCAACCTGTTCGAAGCCTTCACCCTGGCCACGCTGATCTACTTCACCTTGAACATGAGCCTGATGATGATCATGCGCATGATCGAGAAGAAGGTCGCCGTGCCCGGCCTGATTTCCGTAGGGGGTAAATGATGGACTTCAGTCAGATCATCCCTGCTCTGCCGGGCCTGTGGGACGGCATGCTGGTGACCCTGCAACTGATGGTGCTCGGCGTGCTCGGCGGCGTGGTGCTGGGCACCCTGCTGGCGCTGATGCGCCTGTCGCACAGCAAGCTGCTGTCGAACATCGCCGCGACCTACGTCAACTACTTCCGCTCGATCCCGTTGCTGCTGGTGATCACCTGGTTCTACTTCGCGGTGCCGTTCATCCTGCGCTGGATCACCGGCGAGGACACCCCGGTGGGCGCGTTCAGTTCGTGCCTGGTCGCCTTCGTGATGTTCGAGGCGGCGTACTTCTGCGAGATCGTCCGCGCCGGCATCCAGGCCATCCCCAAGGGCCAGATGGGCGCCGCCTCGGCCCTGGGCATGACCTACGGGCAAAGCATGCGCCTGATCATCCTGCCGCAGGCGTTCCGCAAGATGACGCCATTGCTGCTGCAGCAGAGCATCATCCTCTTTCAGGACACCTCGCTGGTGTACACCGTGGGCCTGATGGACTTCCTCAACGCCGCTCGTTCGCGTGGCGACATCATCGGCCAGCCCCATGAATTTCTGATCTTCGCCGGCCTGGTCTACTTCACCATCAGCTTCGCCGCCTCGCGCCTGGTCAAGCTCCTGCAAAAAAGGTTAGCCGTATGATTTCCATCCAGAACGTCAACAAGTGGTACGGGGACTTCCAGGTGCTGACCAATTGCAGCACCGATGTGAAGAAAGGCGAAGTGGTCGTGGTGTGCGGGCCGTCCGGTTCGGGCAAGTCGACCCTGATCAAGTGCGTCAACGCGCTCGAGCCCTTCCAGCAGGGCGACATCAACGTCGACGGTACCTCCATCGCCGACAAGAAGACCAACCTGCCCAAACTGCGCTCGCGCGTTGGCATGGTGTTCCAGCACTTCGAGCTGTTCCCGCACCTGACCATCACTGAGAACCTGACCATCGCCCAGATCAAAGTGCTCGGTCGCAGCAAGGCCGAGGCCGAGAAGAAGGGCCTGGCCCTGCTCGACCGCGTAGGCCTGGCCGCCCATGCGCACAAGCACCCGGGTCAGCTCTCCGGTGGTCAGCAACAGCGCGTCGCCATTGCCCGTGCCCTGGCCATGGACCCGGTGGTGATGCTGTTCGATGAACCGACCTCGGCGCTCGACCCGGAAATGGTCAACGAAGTGCTCGACGTCATGGTGCAGCTGGCCCACGAAGGCATGACCATGATGTGCGTGACCCATGAGATGGGCTTCGCCCGCAAGGTCGCCGACCGGGTGATCTTCATGGACGCCGGGCAGATCGTCGAGGACTGCCCCAAGGAGGAGTTCTTCGGCGACATCAACGCCCGCTCCGAGCGCGCCCAGCAGTTCCTGGCGAAGATCCTCCAGCACTGAACGACATATGGCCCCGGATTGCATCCGGGCTTGGTAGGGTGCGCTGTGCGCACCAATGCCTCCGCACCACAAGCCGGTGCGCGCGGCGCACCCTACCTCGGGTACCTGGCCAGTCTGGGGAGGACTATGATGCAATGCCTGCCCGTCCCTCCACGCGCCGACCTGACCGTGAAACCGCGCCTGCTCCGTCACCTGTCGCTGATTCTGCTGTTCCTGCTGCTGGTGCTCGGCTGCGGCTACGCCGGCTATCACATCAGCGATCGCGCCGGCATCCGTACGCTGGCCGAGAACGGTGAGCGCCAGCTGGAGCTCAACGCCCGCGCCGTAGAAAGCGAAATCACCAAATACACCTACCTGCCCAGCCTGCTGGAGCTGGAAGGCAACGTCTCGCGCTTGTTGCTGGCGCCCACGGCCTACCGCCGTCATCACGTCAACATGTACCTGCAGGGCCTCAACGAGCGCAGCGGCAGCCTGGCCATCTACGTGCTCGACCCGGACGGCCGGGTGATCGCCACCAGCAACTGGGACGAGGCCGACAGCTACCTGGGCGAAGATCTGTCGTTCCGCGCCTATTACCAGGACGCCATCGAGGGCCGCCCGGGCCGTTTCTACGGCATCGGCAGCACCACCGGCGAACCCGGTTACTACCTGGCCCATGGCCTGCGCGACGGCGATCGCATCATCGGCGTGGCGGTGGTCAAGGTACGGCTCGACGCGCTCGAGGAGCGCTGGCAGCGTGCCCTGCTGGAAGCCTACGTCAGTGACGAGAACGGCATCATCATCCTCGCCAGCGATCCGATGGTGCGCCTCAAATCCGTGCGCCCGCTCGACGAAGCCACCAAGGAGCGCCTGGCGCGCAGCCTGCAGTACCACTGGGCGGCGCTGGAAGAGCTGCAGCTGTTCAACCGCTCGCCAGTGGACGACGGCATCGAACAGGTCAGCTTCGCCACCGCCGGCGTACCCGCCAACTACCTGTTGCAGACCCGCCGCCTGGAAGACACGCCCTGGCACCTGACCCTGCTCAGCCCGCTGCAGGAACAGCGCAGCGCCGCCATGAGCCACGGCATGCTGGCGGCCGTGGCGGCAGCCCTGCTGGCCTTTCTGCTGATCGCCTGGAACGAGCGGCGCAAGGTCATCGCCACCCGCCTGGCGGCCCGCGAGGCGCTGCAGGCGGCCAACGACGAACTGGAACGCAAGATCACCGAGCGCACCGCCGATCTGCAGGCCAGCAATGAACGCCTGCAGGCCGAGGTGCGCGAGCGCCAGCAGGCCGAAACCACCTTGCGCCAGGCTCAGGACGAACTGGTGCAAGCCGGCAAGCTGGCGGTGATCGGGCAGATGTCCACCAGCATCGCCCACGAGCTGAATCAGCCACTGGCGGCACTGCGTACGCTGTCCGGCAACACCGTGCGCTTCCTCCAGCGCGGCGCCCTGGATATCGCCAGCAGCAACCTGCAGAACATCGGCGAACTGGTCGACCGCATGGGCAAGATCACCGGCAGTCTGCGCGCCTTCGCCCGTCGTGCCGGCGATAGCGGCGAGGCCTCGCTGAGCCAGGCGGTCGACGCCGCCGTCATGCTCCTGCATCCGCGCCTGCAACGCACCAGCATGACCATTCATCGCGACTATCTAGACCCAGAGCAGGCCGACGTACGCCTGGCCATCGAACAGATTCGCCTGGAGCAGATTCTGGTCAACCTGATCAGCAACGCCCTCGACGCCATGCGCAACCAGGTCGACCGCCAGCTGTGGCTGAGCGGCACGGCGGATGCCGACGGCTACCAGCTGGAAGTGCGCGACAATGGCCCTGGCATCGCCCCGGAAACCCGCGCGCATCTGTTCGAGCCGTTCTTCACCACCAAACCCGGTGAACAGGGCCTGGGCCTCGGCCTGACCCTGTCCGCCAGCCTGGCCGCAGCAGCAGGCGGCAGCCTCACCGTTCGCCACCCGGACGAGGGCGGCACCGCCTTCATCCTCAGCCTGCCCTACCCGCGGGAGCCCAAAGCATGAGCGACAGCCTCACCGTCCTGATCGTCGAAGACGATCCCCATGTGCTGCTCGGTTGCCAGCAGGCACTGGCCCTGGAAGACATCGACAGCATCGGTGTAGGCAGCGCCGAAGAGGCCCTGCAGCGCGTCGACGAGGACTTCGCCGGCATCGTCATCAGCGACATCCGTCTGCCCGGCATCGACGGCCTGGAATTGCTTACCCGCCTCAAGCGGCGCGACCCGAGCCTGCCGGTGGTGCTGATTACCGGCCACGGCGACATCGGCATGGCAGTCAGTGCGATGCGTGACGGTGCCTACGATTTCATGGAGAAACCCTTCTCCCCCGAGCGCCTGGTCGACGTCGTGCGCCGCGCTCTGGAACAGCGCAGCCTGGCCCGCGAGGTCAGCGCCCTGCGCCGCCAACTGGCCGGCCGCCAAGCACTGGAGCAGCGCATCATCGGCCGCTCGCCGGCCATGCAGCAGCTGCGCGAACTGATCGCCAACGTCGCCGACACCAACGCCAACGTGCTGATCGAGGGCGAGACCGGCACCGGCAAGGAACTGGTCGCACGCTGCCTGCACGACTTCAGCCGGCGGCAGAGCAAGCAGTTCGTCGCACTGAACTGCGGCGGCCTGCCGGAGAGCCTGTTCGAGAGCGAAATTTTCGGCCATGAAGCCCACGCCTTCACCGGCGCTGGCAAACGGCGCATCGGCAAGATCGAACACGCCGACGGCGGCAGCCTGTTCCTCGACGAGATCGAGAGCATGCCGCTGGGACTGCAGATCAAACTGCTGCGCGTGCTGCAGGAACACAGCCTGGAACGCCTCGGCTCGAACCAGTCGATCAACGTCGACTGCCGGGTGATCGCCGCCACCAAATCCGACCTCGATGAGCTGGGCAGGCGCGGTGAGTTTCGCAGCGACCTCTACTACCGGCTCAACGTGGTGACCCTGGAACTGCCGCCGCTACGCGAACGCCGCGAGGACATCGCTCTGCTATTCGAGCACTTCCTGCAACTCGCCGCGCTGCGTTTCGACCGTGGCACACCGGAGCTGGACCGGCACACCCTGGCGGCGCTGACCGCCCACGACTGGCCGGGCAACGTGCGCGAACTGCGTAACGTCGCCGAGCGCTTCGCCCTGGGCTTGCCGGTATTCAAGAAAAGCGGCCAGGCCGACAGCAACGCGCTGGGCTTCAACGAAGCAGTGGAGGCCTTCGAGCGCAACCTGCTGGGCGCGGCCCTGGAGCGCCACGCCGGCAACCTCAGCCAGGCGGCGCAGGCACTGGGCCTGGCCAAGACCACGCTGTTCGACAAGGTGAAGAAGTACGGGCTGCAATAACCGCGGCCCCTGGCAGGAGCGGCTTCAGCCGCGAAAAAGGCAAGGCCGCAACGGCCTCGTGACAAACAAAGAGGGAGCCCGAAGGCTCCCGAAAGAAGACGCCAACAACTGCGCCTTTGCCGTGAACGTTAGCGACCTGGGACTAAACCCAGGTCACGCCGTCACGCTGCACTGAAGGTCTTGTGCGGGTCGATGACGAATTTCTTCGGCACGCCGGCATCGAATTCGCCGTAGCCACGCGGCGCGTCATCCAGGCTGATGACCTGCACACCGACCACTTCGGCGATGTTGATGCGGTCCCACATGATCGCCTGCATCAGCGCGCGGTTGTATTTCATCACCGGCGTCTGGCCGGTGTGGAAGCTGTGCGACTTGGCCCAGCCGAGGCCGAAGCGAATGCTTAAGGAGCCGATCTTCGCCGCAGCGTCCACTGCGCCCGGATCTTCGGTCACGTACAGGCCAGGAATACCGATTTTGCCGGCTACGCGCACGACGCCCATCAGCGAGTTGAGCACCGTTGCCGGCGCCTCCTGCTGGGCACCGGCATGGCCGTGACCACGGGCTTCGAAGCCCACGGCGTCGACCGCGCAATCCACTTCCGGCTCACCCAGCAGATCAGCGATCTGCTCGTGCAGCGGGGTGTCCTTGGACAGGTCGGCGATTTCGAACCCTTGAGCCTTGGCATGAGCCAGGCGCGTTGGGTTGACGTCACCGACGATCACCACCGCAGCACCCAGCAGGCGCGCCGAGGCGGCAGCGGCCAGACCGACTGGGCCCGCGCCAGCGATATACACTGTACTGCCTGGCCCAACGCCGGCAGTGACCGCGCCGTGGTAGCCGGTGGGCAGGATGTCGGACAGGCAGGTCAGATCGCGAATTTTCTCCATGGCCTTGTCGCGATCCGGCAACTTGAGTAGGTTGAAGTCGGCGTAAGGCACCAGCACGTACTCGGCCTGGCCGCCGGTCCAGTCGCCCATGTCGACGTAGCCGTAGGCGCCGCCGGCACGCGCCGGGTTGACGGTCAGGCACACTCCGGTGTGCTGCTCCTTGCACGAACGGCAGCGACCGCAGGCGACGTTGAAGGGCACCGACACCAGATCACCGATCTGCAAACGTTCGACGTCGCGGCCCTTTTCGATCACCTCACCGGTGATCTCGTGGCCCAGCACCAGGCCGACCTGCGCAGTGGTACGGCCACGCACCATGTGCTGGTCGGAGCCGCAGATATTGGTGGAAACGACTTTCAGGATGACCCCGTGCTCGATCTTCTTGCCGCGCGGGTCCTGCATTTTCGGGTAGTCGATCTTCTGTACTTCGACCTTGCCCGTACCGAGATAAACCACACCACGATTACCAGACATGCGTAACTCTCCTTTCTTGTTGTGGACACAAGACGCGACCGACTGGCCGCGCGGCCTTGCACTGGAGCTTGTTGCGTCTGTTGCCGGAAACCGCCGGTGAAACCTGGCAGGGCGATTTCCGTAGGGTGTCGCGGGGCCGCCTAGGCCATGCGCACCGATGTTCTAGCTTTGGACCCGGTGCGCACGGCGCACCCTACGAGTGAGGTCGTTACCGTAGGGTGCGCCGTGCGCACCAACCAATATTCGGTTCAGCGCTGCGTCAGGCGTTGAGCACCACCGTACGGTTGGCATTGAGGAACACGCGGCGCTCGATGTGATAACCGACCGCGCGGGCCAGGGTCAGGCATTCGATGTCGCGACCCTTGGCGATCAGGTCTTCGGGGTAGTGGGCGTGATCCACCGCCTCCACGCCCTGGGCGATGATCGGCCCCTCGTCGAGGTCGTTGTTGATGTAGTGCGCCGTGGCGCCAACCAGCTTAACGCCCTTCTGGTAGGCCTGGTGATAGGGTTTGGCGCCCTTGAAGCCGGGCAGCAGCGAGTGATGAATATTGATCGCCCAGCCGTCCAGCTTGCGGCACAGCTCGGGCGACAGCACCTGCATGTAGCGGGCGAGCACCACCAGCTCCGCACCGGTGTCCTCGATCACCTGTAGCACCTTGCGCTCCTGCGCCGGCTTGTCAGCCGGATCGAGCGGGAAATGGTGGTAGGGAATGCCGTGCCAGCGCGCCAGCGGCTCGAGGTCGGGATGGTTGGACACCACCGCCACCACGTCCATGGCCAGTTGGCCGATACGCTGGCGATACAGCAGATCGTTCAGACAATGGTCAGCCTTGGACACCATCAGCACCACCTTGGCGCGGTAGCCCGGCGGGGTCAGCTCGACCTGCATGTCGAAGGGCGCCAGACGCTCGGCCACGCCGGCGCGGAAGGCGGCCTCGTCGAAGTCCTGCGGTTGGCGGAACTCGACGCGGATGAAAAAGCGCGAGGACAGCCGATCATCGAAACTGTGGTGCTCGGTGACGTAGCAGCGCTGCTCGAAGAGAAAGCGCGTCACCGCGTCCACGGTGCCGAGCACGCTCGGACAATGGGCGGTGAGAATCCAGGTGTCGGGGGTGCGGCTCATAACAAACTCCGATGATTTTCACCCCTCTCCCGCTTGCGGGAGAGGGGCCGGGGGAGAGGGCCGCCGGTACAACGCGATCCGCCCTTCCCCTCTCCCCAACCCTCTCCCCAGAGGGGGGAGGGAGCCGTTCGATATCAGGCCTCGACCGCCAACCCATACTCGGCACTGGCATCCTGCAGCCACAGCCAGAAGTAGTCGGAGAAGCTGCGGCGGATCACCAGTTCCCAGGTCTCCTCGCCGGTGTGGCGAATCACCAGCTGCGACTTGGCGAACACGGTGCCTACCGCCTTGCCGACCGGGAAGTTGCTCGGGTGCACGTCATAGCTGCTGGACTTCATCAGCAGCTCGCGCACCTTCGGCCCGGACAGCTCCAGCAGGGTTTGCCCGCCGCTGACGTTGACCACCGAGAAATGCTGACCATCCAGCGCCGTGCGCAGCTTGCGCTCGACCTCGAACTCGCTGCCGCCAGGCACGATCAGCAGCCACTCATCCGGGCCCAGCCACTGCAACGAGGTGTCGCCATCGGCCACCAGCGTCAGCGCCACCGGCAGCTCCAGGCCCAAGGCCTTGTACACACCGCCGGAGAAACCAGCGTCCTTGGCATCACCACGAATGACCAGATGCCCGCGCAGTTTCTTCTCGCGCAGGGTGATGCCGGCGTTCTTGCGCCCCTTGCCAACCAGCTCATGCAGGCCGGCGTGATGCAGCGGCGACTGCCCGGCGATGTCGGCGGGACGTTGTTGGTAGACGTTGACGTTAGACATTCTGGCGATCCCCTTTCGGGTCATAGAACACGGAGCTGCAGATTTCGGCTTCGATCAGGCTGCCATCGGCCAGCGGCGCGAACACACGCTCGCCCATGCGCTTGAGACCGCCCTTGACCACCGCCATGGCGAAGCTGTAACCCATCGCCGCGCTCATGTAGCTGGAGGTGACGTGGCCGACCATCTGCATCGGGATGGACTGTTTCGGGTCGAACACCAACTGCGCGCCTTCCGGCAGCACCTGGTTCGGGTTGACCGGTTTCAGCCCCACAAGCTGTTTGCGGTCTTCGCGCAGGCAGTCGTCGCGGTTCATGCCGCGCTTGCCGATCCAGGAGAACGGCTTGGTGCGGCCGACGCACCAGCCCATGTTCAGATCGTCCGGGGTCACCGAGGCGTCGGTGTCCTGACCGACGATGATGAAGCCCTTCTCCGCCCGCAGCACGTGCATGGTCTCGGTGCCGTAGGGGGTCAGGTCGAACTCCTTGCCGGCTTCGATGATCTGCTCCCACACGCCCAGGGCGTAGTCGGCCTGCACGTTCACTTCATAGCTCAGCTCACCGGTGAAGGAGATGCGGAACACCCGCGCCGGCACGCCGCCGACCAGGCCTTCCTTCCAGCTCATGAAGGGGAAGGCGTCCTTGTCCAGGTCGATGTCGGTGACCTTGGCCAGCAGCTTGCGGCTGTTGGGACCGGACAGGGTCATGGTCGCCCAGTGGTCGGTGACCGAGGTGAAGTACACCTTCAGCTCCGGCCATTCGGTCTGGTGGTAGATCTCCAGCCACTCCATCACGCGGGCAGCGCCGCCGGTGGTGGTGGTCATGACGAAATGGTTGTCGGCCAGACAGGCGGTGACGCCGTCGTCGAAGACCATGCCGTCTTCCTTGCACATCAGACCGTAGCGCGCCTTGCCTACGTCCAGCTTGGTCCAGGCGTTGGTGTAGACACGGTTGAGGAACTCACGCGCATCCGGGCCCTGGATGTCGATCTTGCCCAGGGTGGAAGCATCGAGAATACCCACGCTGTTGCGCACGGCCAGACATTCGCGGGCCACGGCAGCATGCAGGTCCTCGCCATTTTTCGGGAAGTACCAGGGGCGCTTCCACTGGCCGACGTCCTCGAACTCGGCGCCGTTCTTCAGGTGCCAGGCCTGCATCGCGGTGTAGCGCTTGGCATCGAACAGCTCACCACAGTGGCGACCGGCCACGGCGCCGAAAGTCACCGGCGTGTAATTCGGACGGAACATGGTGGTGCCCATTTGCATGATGCTGATGCCCATCGAACGCGCGGCGATGGCCAGGCCGTTGATGTTGCCCAGCTTGCCCTGGTCGGTGCCGAAGCCCAGTGCGGTGTAGCGTTTGACGTGCTCGACCGACTCGAAGCCCTCACGCGTCGCCAGCTCGATACCGGCGGCGGTGACGTCGTTCTGCAGGTCGACGAACTGCTTGGGCGCACGCGCCGTTGACTTGTCGTGCGGCACTTGGAACAGCGCCAGCATCGGCTCTTCCTGGCGCGCCTCGGCCTGCGGCAGGCTGCCGCTGACGGCCTTGTAACCAGCCTCGGCAGCTGCCTTGGCGCCGGCCTCGAAACCATTGGCGAGCACGTCGCCGAGGGCGAACACGCCATTCACCGCACCGGCGTCGATGCGCTGCTGGATACCGTTACCCGGCCCCGGCACGAAACCGAGGATGTCTTCACGCCACTCCGGGCGACCGCCCAGGTGCGAAGCCAGGTGCACCACCGGGCTATAGCCGCCGGAGCTGACGATCAGGTCGCAGTCCAGCACTTCACCGGGGCTGGTGACCTTGTGTGCCTTGGTGTCGATGGCGCAGATACGCGCGCCGGTGACGCGCTTGCTACCGCGCGCCTCGACCACCGCGCTGCCGGTGAGAATGCGCACGCCACGTGCACGTGCTTCCTCGACCCAGGCGCCACGCGGATTGCTGCGTGCATCGGCGACAGCCACCACCTTACGCCCGGCATCGAGCCAGTCGAGCACCACGCGGTAGGCATAATCGTTGTTGGTCGACAGCACCAGTTCCTGCCCCGGTGCCACGCCATAACGGCGGACGTAAGTCGACACGGCGCCAGCCAGCATGTTGCCGGGCACATCGTTGTTGGCGTACACCAGCGGCCGCTCATGGGCACCGCTGGCCAATACCACGCGCTTGGCGCGGACGCGGTGCATACGCTGGCGAGCCTGCCCCATCGGTGCGACTTCACCGAGGTGATCGGTCAGGCGCTGATGGATGGTGAGGAAGTTGTGGTCGTGGTAACCGTTGACTGTGGCGCGTGGCAGCAGGGTGACTTCCGGCAGCGCCTTCAGCTCGGCGATGGCCTGCGCTACCCATTCGGCGGCAGGCTTGCCATCCAGGGTGTCGCGGGTGTCGAGCAGGCTGCCACCGAACTCTTCCTGTTCATCGGCGAGGATTACCCGCGCACCGCTGCGGCCGGCCGCCAATGCGGCAGCGAGACCGGCAGGGCCGGCGCCGACGATCAGCACGTCGCAGTGCTGGTTCATCTGGTCATAGATATCCGGGTCGACCTCGGTGGGCGAACGGCCCAGGCCGGCGGCCTTGCGGATGTACTTCTCGTAGGTCATCCACAGGTTCTGCGGATACATGAAGGTCTTGTAGTAGAAACCGGGCGGCATCATGCCGCCGCCGACCTTGCCGAGGATGCCCATCAGGTCGGTATTGACGCTCGGCCAGCCGTTGGTGCTGCTGGCCACCAGGCCGCTGTACAGCGCCTGCTGGGTGGCGCGCACGTTGGGAATCTGCGCCGCCTCGGTGGAGCCGATCTGCAGCACGGCGTTGGGCTCTTCCGCGCCCGCAGCGACGATGCCGCGTGGACGCGAATACTTGAAGCTGCGACCGACGATGTCGACGCCGTTGGCCAGCAACGCGGCGGCCAGGCTGTCGCCGGCGAAGCCCTGATAGGTCTGGCCATTGAAGGTGAAACTCAGCGCCTGGCTGCGGTCGATGCGACCACCCTTGGCAAGACGATTGACCTGGCTCATGCCGTTACTCCTTCTGCCACGGCTTGCTTGTCGGTGGCCGCGGCCGCGGTGACCGAAGGCTTCTCACCGACCTTGTAGGTCTCGAGGATCTCGTAGGTCACGGTGTGGCGGGTGACGTTGAAATACTTGCGGCAACCGGCCGCGTGCACCCACAGCTCATGGTGAATGCCGCGCGGGTTGTCGCGGAAGAACATGTACTCGCCCCACTCCGCATCACTGCAGGCATCGGGATCGAGCGGGCGCGCGATGTGCGCCTGGCCCTTGGCGTGGAATTCCTCTTCGGAGCGCAGTTCGCCACAGTAGGGGCAGAAGATGTGCAGCATGGCGGGTCTCCTTAGTGAGCCACGGCAGCGGCGCCGTGCTCGTCGATCAGTGCGCCGGTGTGGAAACGGTCAATGGAGAACGGCTTGGCCAGCGGGTGCATCTCACCCTTGGCCAGGCTAGCCGCGAAGACGTGGCCCGAACCCGGCGTGGCCTTGAAGCCACCAGTGCCCCAACCGCAGTTGAAGAACAGGTTGTCCACCGGAGTCTTGGAGATGATCGGGCATGCGTCCGGGCTGGTATCGACGATGCCGCCCCACTGGCGGTTCATGCGCACCCGCGAGAGCACCGGGAACATCTCGACGATGGCCTGCAGGGTGTGCTCGATGGTGCCGTAGGAGCCACGCTGGCCGTAGCCGTTGTAGCCGTCGATGCCG
The DNA here is from genome assembly GCF_002843095.1 of Pseudomonas sp. YY-1. Taxonomy (NCBI): domain Bacteria; kingdom Pseudomonadati; phylum Pseudomonadota; class Gammaproteobacteria; order Pseudomonadales; family Pseudomonadaceae; genus Pseudomonas; species Pseudomonas sp. YY-1. The sequence goes on from NZ_PJLX01000004.1 coordinate 186,004, forward strand.
GCACCGATGACCAGGTCGCCCTTGTCCGACTGGCTGATGTAGCCATGCACGGCGTTGGACATGATCACGCTGTCGATGATCGGTTTGATCGGCTCGGACACCAGTGCCTGCAACGGGTGCGATTCCAGCGGCAGACGGAAGCCGGCGAGCCCCGCCATGTGCCCGGAGTTACCGGCAGTGACCACGCCGACACGCTTGGCGCCGATGAATCCCTTGTTGGTCTCCACCCCGATCACCGCACCGTTCTGCTTGCGGAAACCGATCACCTCGGTGTTCTGGATCAGATCGACGCCCAGGGCATCAGCGGCACGTGCGTAGCCCCATGCCACGGCGTCGTGACGGGCGACGCCACCGCGACGCTGCACGGTGGAACCCATCACCGGGTAACGGGTGTTCTTGCTGCAATCGAGGTAGGGAATCTCCGCCTCGACCTGCTTGGCATCGAGCAGTTCGCCATCCACGCCGTTGAGGCGGTTGGCGCTGACGCGACGCTCGGCGTCGCGCATGTCCTGCAGGGTGTGGCAGAGGTTGTAGACGCCACGCTGGGAGAACATGACGTTGTAGTTGATGTCCTGCGACAGCCCTTCCCACAGTTTCATGGCGTGTTCGTAAAGCTGCGCGGACTCGTCCCACAGGTAGTTGGAACGCACGATGGTGGTATTGCGCGCGGTATTGCCGCCGCCCAGCCAGCCCTTCTCCACCACGGCGACGTTCTTCACGCCGAACTCCTTGGCTAGGTAATAGGCCGTGGCCAGGCCGTGGCCGCCACCGCCGACGATGATCACGTCGTACACCGGCTTGGGCGTCGGGTTACGCCACATGCGCTGCCAGTTCTCATGGTGGCTGAACGAGTGCTTGAACAGGCCGAAGCCGGAATAACGTTGCATGGGCATGCTCCAGGGTTCTACTCCCCTCTCAGCGTTACGCGAGAGGGGCCGAGAGAAAGGGTTGGCTTAGCGATACACCGGGTAGTCCGCGCACAGCCCGGCGACCAGCTTGGCCACCTGCGCCTCGACATCGGCATCGCCGAGGTGATCGAGGATGTCGCAGATCCAGCCGGCCAGCGCCTGGCACTGGGCGACCTTGAAACCACGGGTGGTGACGGCCGGCGTACCGATGCGGATGCCCGAGGTCACGAACGGCGACTGCGGGTCGTTCGGTACGGCGTTCTTGTTCACGGTGATGCCAGCGCGGCCGAGGGCGGCGTCAGCTTCCTTACCGGTCAGCCCTTGCTTGATCAGGCTGAGCAGGAACAGGTGGTTGTCGGTGCCACCGGAGACCACCTCGTAGCCGCGTTCGATGAACACCTTGGCCATGGCCTGGGCGTTGTCGATCACCTGCTGCTGGTAGGCCTTGAACTCCGGCTCCATGGCCTCCTTGAAGCACACCGCCTTGGCGGCAATGACGTGCATCAGCGGGCCGCCCTGGGCACCGGGGAATACGGCGGAGTTGAGCTTCTTCTCGATCTCTTCGTTGGCCTTGGCCAGGATCAGGCCGCCACGCGGGCCACGCAGAGTCTTGTGGGTGGTGGTAGTGACCACATCGGCGAAGGGAATCGGGTTCGGGTACAGGCCCGCCGCGACCAGGCCGGCGACGTGGGCCATGTCGACGAACAGCAGCGCACCGACCTTGTCGGCAATGGCGCGAAAGCGCGGGAAGTCGAGGGTCTTGGAGTAGGCAGAGAAACCGGCGACGATGATCTTCGGCTTGTGCTCGACGGCCAGGCGCTCGACCTCGTCGTAGTCGATCAGCCCGGTAGCGGTGTCCAGGCCGTACTGTACGGCGTTGTAGAGCTTGCCCGAGGACGACACCTTGGCGCCGTGGGTCAGGTGACCACCATGCGCCAGGCTCATGCCGAGAATGGTGTCGCCGGCATTGAGCAACGCCAGATAGACAGCGCTGTTGGCCGACGAGCCGGAGTGCGGCTGAACGTTGGCGTAATCGGCACCGAACAGCGCCTTGGCACGATCGATGGCCAGTTGCTCGACCTTGTCGACGTACTCGCAGCCGCCGTAGTAACGCTTGCCCGGATAGCCTTCGGCGTACTTGTTGGTCAGGCCGCTGCCCTGTGCTTCCATCACCCGCTGGCTGCAGTAGTTCTCCGAGGCGATCAGNGGTCAGGTGACCACCATGCGCCAGGCTCATGCCGAGAATGGTGTCGCCGGCATTGAGCAACGCCAGATAGACAGCGCTGTTGGCCGACGAGCCGGAGTGCGGCTGAACGTTGGCGTAATCGGCACCGAACAGCGCCTTGGCACGATCGATGGCCAGTTGCTCGACCTTGTCGACGTACTCGCAGCCGCCGTAGTAACGCTTGCCCGGATAGCCTTCGGCGTACTTGTTGGTCAGGCCGCTGCCCTGTGCTTCCATCACCCGCTGGCTGCAGTAGTTCTCCGAGGCGATCAGCTCGATATGCTCTTCCTGACGGCGTTCTTCCTGATCGATCGCCGCGAGCAACTCGTCGTCGTAACCCTGAATCTGATCCTGCTTGCTGAACATCTCGACTCTCCTGCAGCGCCTGTGGGCGGCGGTCTTGGACGGGCGGGCCGGCAAGGCCCTGTGCAGCGATGGTAGGGCCGCCCCTGCCCGCCCAAATGCCTGCCAACGCCGTGAGAGCATTCGTTTGCGACATGGTCTTGTCGCAATCAGGCGCGTCGAGATCAGTTCGCGGTTTTGCGCACAAATAACGGGGATCAAGCTGTGGATAAACCGTGCATACCGCGCGTCGCCCCAGCATCTGCAGGGGCTGCCGGGTCACGGTCATTTCCTGATCGATATCAAGCAGTTAACAATGCAGACCATACACAGAAGCGGTGGACTAGCCTGTGGAAAAGCTGTCAGCAGATGGCTGCCACCCCTGCCAGCGCTGCCGCTGAGGGTCGTGTTCGATATCCATACAGCCACGCCGACTCCCTGGCTTATCCACCAGCGACATGGGCGAGAGGCGAGGATCGGTTGGGGATATGCACAGAAGATGTGGATGAAACTGTGCATAGGCTGTTCGACGCAGGCGCGAAGCCAGAGCAGCCGGAGCTTGCCGAGATGCGGCTAAAAATCGAACAGGATCAAATAGATAGAGCAGGCTTGTGCACAAATACTGTGGGCGGCGCTGTGCATGGCCTGTGGAAACATGGCGCCGGGCCAGAGCCCATGGGGCTCCGGCGCCAGCGCCTGCTATTTGCTCAACGACGCCTTAAGGCTTGAGCTTGCCAGCACAGCTGCTGGAGGCATTCACCAGACGCTGCTGCATGGCAGGGTCAGGCGGGGATTGGCGGCTGATTTCCTGCAACTCGGCTTCGCTGAATTCCTTGCTGACGTTGGTCGCAGCGCAGTCGCAATAAGCACGCAGTTGTGGCTCCTCGTAGCCTGCCGGTGCGCCAGCAATGCACTGCTGAACGAATTCGGTCTTGGCATTATCCGACCACTCGGCGGCGGAAACGGGCAGCGCCACGGCCAGCGGCAGGGCAAGGGCGAGCAGGTGACGATAAGTCATGGGAAACTCCTTCTCTTGATTGCGGAGAGCGGATCGACTGCCGCCCTCTGGTAAGTGTGAACGCCAGAGCAAGCTTCAAGTTCCATCTGCTAGCCGAACGAGTGGCCACGAACCGACTTGGCAGTACGCTTCAGCGCAACAACTCGTCGCGGCGACGGACGCCTGACAGATAGCCGCAGGGTTAAAGTAGAGGCTTTCCCGGCAGACCCGCCGGCAGGTTTTTCAGAAGGAACGCGCCAATGCCCGACAATGCCCAGCAATTCGCCAGCGACAACTACTCCGGCATCTGTCCCGAAGCCTGGGCCGCCATGGCCGAGGCCAACCAGGGCCACCAGCGCGCCTACGGCGATGACGAGTGGACGGCGCGCGCTGCCGATCACTTCCGCCGCCTGTTCGAGACCGACTGCGAAGTGTTCTTCGCCTTCAACGGCACCGCCGCCAACTCCCTGGCCCTGGCCTCGCTGTGCCAGAGTTACCACAGCGTGATCTGCTCGGAGACCGCCCACGTCGAAACCGACGAGTGCGGCGCGCCGGAGTTCTTCTCCAACGGCTCCAAACTGCTGCTGGCCAAGACCGAGAACGGCAAGCTGACGCCGCAGGCGATCCGCGAAATCGCTCTCAAGCGTCAGGATATCCACTACCCGAAACCGCGCGTGGTCACCCTCACCCAGGCCACCGAAGTCGGCACTGTCTATCGCCCGGAAGAAGTCCGCGCCATCAGCCATGTCTGCGAGGAACTGGGCCTGCACCTGCACATGGACGGCGCACGCTTCTCCAACGCTTGCGCCTTCCTCGGCTGCAGCCCGGCCGATCTGACCTGGAAGGCCGGCGTCGATGTGCTGTGCTTCGGTGGCACCAAGAACGGCATGGCCGTCGGCGAAGCCATCATCTTCTTCAACAAGGCGCTGGCCGAAGACTTCGACTACCGCTGCAAGCAGGCCGGCCAGCTGGCCTCGAAGATGCGCTACCTGTCCGCACCCTGGGTCGGCATCCTGCAGGACGATGCCTGGCTGAAGTACGCCAACCACGCCAACCGCTGCGCGCAGCTGCTGGCCACCCTTGTCGAGGATGTACCCGGCGTAAGCCTGATGTTCCCGGTGGAAGCCAACGGCGTGTTCCTGCAACTGTCGGAGCCGGCCATCGCCGCCCTCACCGCACGCGGCTGGCGTTTCTACACCTTCATCGGCGCCGGCGGCGCGCGCTTCATGTGCTCGTGGGATACCGACGAAGCCCGTGTGCGTCAGTTGGCTGCGGATATCCGTGAAGTGATGAGCGCCTGAACGACGCCATGACGCACCTGTGGGAGGGGCTTTAGCCGCGACCGTAGCCCGGATGCAATCCGGGCTACGGACCCGTAGGGTGCACTGCGCGCACCAGCGCTCCCAGAACCAAGGTGGCGATCAATAGTCGATCGCCACATCCCCTTTCGGCACGCTGCAGCACGACAGGATGTAGCCCTCGGCCACATCCTCGTCGGTGATGCCGCCGTTGTGCTCCATCTCCACTTCCCCGGCGGTCTTCATCACCTTGCAGGTACCGCAAATGCCCATACCACAGGCCTTGGGGATATGCAGGCCAAGCTTGGCCGCAGCGGCGTGCACAGTTTCGCCAGGCACCACACGAATGCTCTTGCCGGTGCTGGTGAACTCCACCTGGTGTAGGTCAGCCAGCGGCACATCCGGCGCATCAGCGGCTTCGGCAGCCAGCTCCTTGACCTCGGCGCGAATCTCCGGCGGCGTCGGGCCGAAAGCTTCCTCGTGGTAGCGACTCATGTCGTAGCCAGCAGCCTCGAGCAGGCGCTTGATGGCGCTCATGTAAGGCGTCGGGCCGCAGCAGAAGATCTCACGCTCCAGGTAATCCGGGGCGATCAGCTCCAGCATCGGCTTGTTCAGGTAACCGCGATAACCGGCCCAGGATTCGCCCAGGCCGTGCTTCTCGCAGATCACGTGCAGGCTGAAGTTGTTGATGCGCGCCGCCATGTGCTCCAGCTCGCGCTGGTAGATGATGTCCTTCGGCGAACGGGCGCTGTGCACGAATACCATGTCGACATTGGCGTTGGTGTCGTAGAACCAGCGTGCCATCGACATCACCGGAGTGATGCCAACGCCGCCGGAGAGGAACAGCGCCTTGTCGGTGGGAAAGTCGATGGCATTGAACAGGCCCACCGGCCCATGCACAGGTACCTCGTCGCCTTCCTTGAGGTTGTCGTGCAGCCAGTTCGACACCTTGCCGCCCGGCACCCGCTTGATGGTGATGGAAAAGCTGTAAGGCACTGAAGGCGAGCTGGAGATGGTGTAAGAGCGCATGATCGGCTGGCCGTCGATCTCCAGCTCCAGGGTGACGAACTGCCCCGGCTTGAAGAAGAACAGCACCGGCTGATCAGCCATGAAGCAGAAGGTGCGTACGTCCCAGGTTTCCTGAATCACCTTGACGCAACGCACCAGGTGGCGGCCGTTGGTCCAGGTTTGCGTCGTAACCGGGTTGAGGAAGGCGTTGGTGCTCATGAACGGCTCTCCACGCGGCCGGATGTCGGCCCATATGCGACGAATTGTGCGAAAGGCCGCCGGCAGTCATTTATCTACCTGCGACATCCGCATGCTTATCGCGACCTGCCCGATAGCACGGGGCCTGGCGCGTCGGAAACAAATCTGGCCATGTCGCCCATGGATAAGGTTTTACCTTGTGCCGGCTCCACACTCCGCTCACCAAGCATGCACGCCCATTGCAGGCAGCAGCGAACGATCAAGACCTTGCGGCACATACCGTATCAGCCACTATTTCCGGCAGGCGCGAGGCGCCCGCCAATGAGGAGCCACCATGGACTGCACCCAAAATCTGAGCCTGGGCGACCCGCTGGAGCCCGCGCGCAAGGCTACTGCGCAGATGCTGCACGATCGCGACCGTACATTCTCCCTACCGCAGCCGTTCTACAGCGACGAGCGCCTGTTTCAGGTCGACATGCAGGAGATCTTCCACAAGGAATGGCTGATCGCCGGCATGACCTGCGAGATTCCAGCCAAAGGCAACTTCCTCACCCTGCAGATCGGCGACAACCCGATCCTGGTCATCCGCGGCGCTGAAGGCCAGATCCACGCCTTCCACAACGTCTGCCGCCATCGCGGCTCGCGCCTGTGCGTAAGCGACAAGGGCAAGGTGGCCAAGCTGGTCTGCCCCTACCACCAGTGGACCTACGAACTGGACGGCCGCCTGCTGTTCGCCGGCACTGAAATGGGCGCTGACTTCGACCTCAAGGACTACAGCCTGAAACCGGTGCAGTGCAAAACCGCCGGCGGCTACATCTTCATCTCCCTGGCGGAAAACCCGCCGGCCATCGACGAGTTCCTCGCCACCCTGGCGCACTACATGGAACCGTACGACATGGAGAACACCAAGGTGGCCGTGCAGACCACCCTGATGGAAAAGGCCAACTGGAAGCTGGTGATCGAGAACAACCGCGAGTGCTACCACTGCAACGGTTCGCACCCGGAACTGCTCAACACCCTGCTGGAATGGGATGACGTCACCGATCCGCGCGCCAGCCAGGCGTTCAAAGATCAGGTCGCCGAGTGCACCACTCGCTGGGACAAGGACAAGATCCCTTACGCTCACGCCAGCTTCGGCCTGCGCAACCGCATCGTGCGCATGCCGTTGCTCAAGGGCACCGTGTCCATGACCATGGACGGCAAGCAGGGCTGCAAGAAACTCATGGGCCGCATCACCGACCCGGACCTGGGCTCCATGCGCATCCTGCATCTGCCGCACTCCTGGAACCACTGCATGGGCGACCACCTGATCGTCTTCACCGTGTGGCCGATCAGCGCGCAGCAAACCATGGTCACTACCAAGTGGCTGGTGCACAAGGACGCCGTCGAAGGCGTCGACTACGACGTCGCCCGCCTGCGCCAGGTATGGGACGCCACCAACGACCAGGACCGCCGCCTGGCCGAGGAAAATCAGCGCGGCATCAACTCCACCGCCTACCAGCCAGGCCCGTACTCGAAGACCTACGAGTTCGGCGTGATCAACTTCCTCGACTGGTACAGCGAGCGCCTGCTCAACAACCTCGGCGACACCCCAGCACAATCGCTGCGCCAGGTAGCGGGCGAGTGATGACGCTCAGCCTGCTGGTAGTGATCGGGCTGGCAGCCTATGGCCTGCTGGCCTGTCGACCACAGCGCGACTGAAGCCGCTCAACACCTAACGGCGCCCCAACGAAAAGCCCCGCCAGATCGCTCTGGCGGGGCTTTTTATTTACAGCCGAGGCTAGTCGCTAAGCGTCAGGCCTTGTTGGCTTTCTTGGCAGCGCGGGTGCGCTCGCCTTCGTCAAGGATCTTCTTGCGCAGACGGATCGACTTCGGCGTCACTTCGCACAGCTCGTCATCCTGGATGAATTCCAGAGCCTGCTCCAGGGTGAAGCGAACCGGCGGCACCAGGGCGATGGTTTCGTCCTTGCCCGAAGCACGCATGTTGTCGAGCTTCTTGCCTTTGGTGGGGTTCACGCCCAGGTCGTTGTCGCGGCTGTTCAGGCCGACGATCTGACCGTTGTAGATTTCCTGGCCGTGCTCGACGAACAGCTTGCCGCGCGCCTGCAGGGTTTCCAGGGAGTAGGTCAGGGCCTTGCCGGTATCGATCGAGACCAGTACGCCGTTCTGACGGCCAGACATGCTGCCCGGCTTGACGGTGTCGTAACGGTCGAAGATCGAGGTCAGGATGCCGGCGCCGTTGGTCAGGGTCAGGAACTGGTTACGGAAACCGATCAGACCGCGAGCCGGGATGTTGTATTCCAGGCGCACGCGACCTTTGCCGTCCGGAGACATGTTGGTCAGGTCGCCCTTACGCAGGCCCATTTCTTCCATGACCTTGCCCTGGGATTCTTCAGGGATGTCGATGGTGACGTTCTCGAACGGCTCCTGCTTGACGCCGTTGACTTCACGGATGATTACTTCCGGACGGCCAACGCCCATTTCGAAGCCTTCGCGACGCATGGTTTCGATCAGTACCGAGAGGTGCAGCTCACCACGGCCGGATACCTTGAACTTGTCGGCGCTGTCGCCTTCTTCAACGCGCAGGGCCACGTTGTACAGCAGCTCCTTGTCCAGACGCTCTTTGATGTTACGGCTGGTGACGAACTTGCCTTCCTTGCCGCAGAACGGCGAGTCGTTAACCTGGAAGGTCATCGAGACGGTCGGCTCGTCAACGGTCAGCGGCTTCATCGCTTCGACGTGGTTGATGTCGCACAGGGTGTCGGAGATGAACAGCTGATCCATACCGCTGACGCAGACGATGTCACCAGCGGTGGCTTCTTCGACGTCTACGCGGTGCAGGCCGTGGTGACCCATCAGCTTGAGGACGCGGCCGTTACGCTTCTTGCCGTCAACGTCGATGGCAATGACCGGAGTGTTCGGCTTGACCTTGCCACGGGCAATACGGCCAACGCCGATGATGCCAAGGAAGCTGTTGTAGTCCAGTGCAGAGATCTGCATCTGGAACGGGCCGTCGAGGTCGACGTTCGGCGCCGGTACGTGGTCGACGATGGCCTGGTACAGCGGGGTCAGGTCTTCGGCCATGTCGGCGTGGTCGAGACCGGCGATGCCGTTCAGGGCGCTGGCGTAAACGACCTGGAAGTCGAGCTGCTCATCGGTGGCACCGAGGTTGTCGAACAGGTCGAAGATCTGATCCATGACCCAGTCAGGACGCGCGCCCGGACGGTCGATCTTGTTGATCACGACGATCGGCTTGAGGCCGGCTTCGAAGGCCTTCTTGGTCACGAAGCGGGTTTGCGGCATCGGGCCGTCCTGGGCGTCAACCACCAGCAGTACGGAGTCGACCATGGACATCACGCGCTCAACTTCGCCACCGAAGTCGGCGTGGCCGGGGGTGTCGACGATGTTGATGCGGTAGTCGTTCCACTTGATGGCGGTGTTCTTCGCCAGAATGGTGATGCCGCGCTCTTTTTCCTGGTCGTTGCTGTCCATCACGCGCTCGTCGTTGAGCTCGTTACGTTCCAGGGTGCCGGACTGACGCAGCAGGGCGTCGACGAGGGTGGTTTTGCCATGGTCGACGTGGGCGATGATGGCGATGTTGCGTAGATTTTCGATCACTGTGTGTATCTCGATCAGAGGATTCGGTGTGTCGCCCAGCCTGGACGACGAATATGAAGAAACTGGGATCAGCGAGCTGATCGGGGCACCTCTAAAAACGTAGGCGAGGCAGTCAGTGCAAGGCAGAAACAAGCGAAAAAGCGGAGTTTACAAGTTGTAAATGAGCATTTTGAGCTTGTTTTTAACGCAGCAATGACAACGCAGGTAGTTTTTAGAGGTGCCCCGGGTCGGGAGGGCGATGGCGGATACTTCCGCCATTGAGCCCCGGCGTTCTATGCCGGACGATAAACGCGCACATTGGCATGTCCCTCGCTCAGCAGATGGTGGGCGTGCAGGCGGCTCATGACGCCCTTGTCGCAATACAGGAGGTACTGGCGGTTCTCATCCAGTTCCTTGAATTTGTTGTTCAACGCATAGAAGGGCAGCGCCTGCACCTCGATGCCCGGCACGTCCAGCGGCTCGTCTTCGGCAGCGTCAGGGTGACGGATGTCGATGACGATCTGGCCAGCCAGCGCTTCACCTACTTCCTCGACCTGCACGTCCTTGCCCAACTCGTCGATCACGCGGTCGATGGGCAGTTGGGTGGCGCGCTCCAGGGCACGCTCGAGGATGGCCATGTCGAATTGGGCCTCTTCCCTCTCCACGCGATAGCCACGGGCCTTGGTGGTCGGGTTGACCGAGATCACGCCGCAGTACTCGGGCATGTTCTTGGCGAACTCGGCGGTACCGATCTGCGTGGCGGTGTCGATGATGTCCTGCTTGTGGCTGGCAATCAGCGGGCGCATCACCAGCATGTCGGTGGCCGAATCGATCACCGCCAGGTTGGTCAGGGTCTGGCTCGACACCTGGCTGATGGCCTCGCCGGTGACCAGCGCTTCGATCTGCAGTTTTTCGGCAACACGGGTGGCGGCGCGCAGCATCATGCGCTTGAGGATCACGCCCATCTGGCTGTTGTCGACCTTACCGAGAATCTCGCCGACCACTTCCTCGAACGGCACGCTGACGAACAGCACACGCTGCGAGCGGCCGAACTTCTGCCATATATAGTGCGCCACTTCCATCACGCCCAATTCATGGGCACGGCCACCGAGATTGAAGAAGCAGAAGTGGCTGACCAGGCCGCGGCGCATCATCTGATAGGCCGCGACGGTGGAGTCGAAGCCGCCGCTCATCAACACCAGGGTCTGTTCCAACGAGCCCAGCGGGTAACCGCCGAGGCCTTCGTGGCGGTTATGCACCACGAACAGGCGCTGGTCGCGAATCTCCATGCGCACTTCGACGTCCGGCTTCTTCAGGTCGATGCCGGCAGCGCCGCACTCCAGGCGCAGGCGCGAACCGACGTGACGCTCGACGTCGATGGAGGAGAACGCGTGCTTGCCACCGCGCTTGCAGCGCACAGCGAAGATCTTGCCCGGTAACTGGTCGGCGTAGTGACGCTTGCAGTGCTCGGTGATGTCGTCCAGATCGCCCAGCGGGTATTCATTGACCTCGAGGAACAGGCCGATGCCCGGCGTGTTACGCAGGCGTTCGGTCATCTCGGCGAGCAGCTTGGGATCGTCCAGATCGGTCTCGACCTCAAGGTTGTCCCAGACACCGGTCACCCGCAGTTCGGGGTCAAGATCGCGCAGCACGGAGCGAATGTTCTTCCCCAACTGGCGGATGAACTGCTTGCGCACCGGGCGGCTCTTGATGGTGATTTCAGGGAAAACTTTGACGATGAGCTTCATGAATAGAGCGCCCGCTTGGGGGACGAAAAAACAGGGGCGCGGATTATAGCGGAAATTGTTCAAGCTTTGACCAAAAATACTGCACCACCCACACAGCGCACCAAAATGGATCTTTTATGAAATTAAAGGCCCTTAAATGGTGCAAATATTTCCAGCGAATTGCCGTGCAGACGGCGCAGCACCTGAGTTTCGCGGCTTCTGCCCAATAAAGGGCACTGGCATGCAATTTGCTCCCTTGTGAGGCAGGTCGCCCTGGAGGACTATCCCGCCGGGCTTCACCGCATATTCAAGGCTTATCGATAAGAGCCTTTTCCACCTGGAGGACAACATGTCTAAGGCTGTTCAACTGATCAAAGAACACGACGTGAAGTGGGTAGACCTGCGCTTCACCGACACCAAGGGCAAGCAGCACCACGTGACCATGCCGGCCCGTGACGCCCTGGACGAAGATTTCTTCGAGCACGGCAAAATGTTCGACGGCTCGTCCATCCATGGCTGGAAAGGCATCGAAGCCTCCGACATGATCCTGATGCCGGTAGACGATACCGCCGTTCTGGACCCGTTCACCGAAGAGCCGACCCTGATCCTGGTCTGCGACATCATCGAACCGAGCACCATGCAAGGCTACGACCGCGACCCGCGCTCCATCGCCAAGCGCGCTGAAGAGTTCCTCAAAGGCACCGGCATCGGTGACACCGTATTCGTTGGCCCGGAGCCCGAGTTCTTCATCTTCGACGAAGTGAAGTTCAAGTCCGACATCTCCGGCTCGATGTTCAAGATCTACTCCGAGCAAGGCTCCTGGATGACCGACGGCGACGTCGACGGCGGCAACAAGGGCCACCGCCCGGCCGTCAAAGGCGGTTACTTCCCGGTTCCGCCGTGCGACCACGACCACGAAATCCGTACCGCCATGTGCAACGCCATGGAAGAAATGGGCCTGGTCGTCGAAGTACACCACCACGAAGTGGCCACTGCCGGTCAGAACGAAATCGGCGTGAAGTTCAACACCCTGGTGGCCAAGGCTGACGAAGTTCAGACCCTGAAGTACTGCGTGCATAACGTAGCTGATGCCTACGGCAAAACCGCTACCTTCATGCCGAAGCCGCTTTACGGCGACAACGGTTCGGGCATGCACGTGCACATGTCGATCTCCAAAGACGGCAAGAACACCTTCGCAGGTGAAGGCTATGCCGGTCTGTCCGAGACCGCTCTGTACTTCATCGGCGGCATCATCAAGCACGGTAAGGCCCTGAACGGCTTCACCAACCCGTCGACCAACTCCTACAAGCGTCTGGTTCCGGGCTTCGAAGCTCCGGTCATGCTGGCCTACTCGGCTCGCAACCGCTCCGCTTCGATCCGTATCCCGTACGTTGCCAGCCCGAAAGCTCGCCGTATCGAAGCACGCTTCCCGGACCCGGCTGCCAACCCCTACCTGGCCTTCGCAGCTCTGCTGATGGCCGGTATCGACGGCATCCAGAACAAGATCCACCCGGGCGATGCTGCCGACAAGAACCTGTACGACCTGCCGCCGGAAGAAGGCAAGCTGATCCCGCAAGTGTGCGGCAGCCTGAAAGAAGCCCTGGAAGAGCTGGACAAGGGCCGCGCGTTCCTGACCAAGGGCGGCGTGTTCTCCGACGACTTCATCGATGCCTACATCGAGCTGAAGTCCGAAGAAGAAATCAAGGTACGTACCTTCGTACACCCGCTGGAATACGACCTGTACTACAGCGTCTAAGCCAGTTTGCGCCGCCTCGTGCGGCGCACTCGAAAGCCCCGCCCGGCTCTGCCTGGCGGGGCTTTTTTATGGGCAGGCAGCAACACCATGCCCTGCAGGAGCGAGCTCTGCTCGCGAAACTCTTCAGGTAGCCAGGTTCGCGAGCAGAGCTCGCTCCTACGGCAGATCCGAGTCCACTTTTTGTAGCCAAACATCACAGCCATTGCGCCCTGCGCTTGCCAGGAACCGCCAGCAGTGCAAGGCTTAGCGCATCACCTGCGGAAGGATCGGCCCATGCGCCCGTTACTCGCCTGCCTGCTGCTCGCCCTGGCCCTGCCGGCCAGTGCGCAGATCTACAAATACACCGACGCCAACGGCAACACGGTCTTCACCAATCAGCCTCCAGATGGCACGGCCGCCGAAAGCGTCAACCTGCCGCCAACCAATACGGTGGAGATGCAGACGCCGAGCATGCCGGCGAGCGATGACAACACGCCAGCGCAGAGCGAAGCGCCCTACTCCGTACTGAGCCTCACCGGCATCCCTGACGACGAAGCGATGCGCGCAAACAACGGCACCTTCATCGTTGGCGTGAACATCCAGCCGCGCCTGCAGCCCGGCCACCAGCTACGGCTGATTCTCGATGGCGAGCCATACGGCCAGGCCAGCAATGTGCCGAGCCTGCAACTGACCAACCTTGACCGTGGCGCACACAGCCTCGCTGTGGCGGTCGTCGCGGGCGAACGCATCATCCAGCAGAGCGCCACCGAAACCTTCACCGTGCAGCGCATCAGCGTCAACAGCCCTGCCCGCCCACCGGTCACACCACCACGACCGACTCCGCGCCCAACCCCGAGACCGACGAACTGATCCCGATGCGTGCACTACTGTTTTGCCTGCTGCTCATCACCCAAGTCGTTTCGGCTCAGGTCTATACCTACATCGATGCTGAAGGTAACCGCGTTTTCACTGACAAACCGCGCAGCAGCAATGCTGAACGGGTGATGCTCGCGCCGTCCAACAGCGCGCAAATGAACCAGCCCCAATCCACAGTGCGCATGGCCCCGCCACCTGCCGTCACCAAGCCGACCGTGCACTATCAGGTACTGCGCATCCTCGTGCCGGAGCCGGACGCCTCGATCCACAACGGCTCCGGCGACATGATCGTCACCCTCAACAGCGAGCCGGGCCTGCTGCCTGGCCACAGCTACCGACTGCTGCTCGACGGCGCCCCCCAGGGCGAGATCAGCCGCAGCCCGGTCTTCTCCTTGCAGCACGTCGACCGCGGCACGCACCAACTGGTGGCAGAAATCATCGACTCCGCCGGCCTCATCGTCGAGCGCACGCCGGCACAGCCCTTCCACATGCACCGCATGAGCCTGGCGCAGAAGCGCAAGGTCAACCCGTGCAAGAAAGATGAATACGGCGTTCGCCCCGAGTGCCCGCTGAAAGACAAGCCCAAGGAAAAGGCCAGCATCCTTCCTTTCCTCTGAAAGCAGATTGCACCTTAATGGTGCAATCTGGCGCACCACCTCCTAAGCTCTCCCTGTTTTGGGTCGCTTTTCCCCGCCCGGCCTCGCCCCAGCACCACCAAAACCTGGCAGACCGCACAAATAATGCGTCTTTTCGGGGCCTTGGTTTGCTTCTTGCATTTTCCTGCTCATCGCCGGAACGCACTGCTTATGACCATCAACGACGCGCTGCACCGCCTGCTACTCGACAACCTGACCACCGCCACCCTGCTGCTCAACAGCCAGCTGTGCCTTGAGTACATGAACCCGGCGGCGGAAATGCTCCTGGCCGTCAGCGGCCAACGCAGCCACGGTCAGTTCATCAGCGACCTGTTCACCGAATCGCCCGAGGCGCTGTCATCCTTGCGCCAGGCGGTGGAACAGGCGCATCCATTCAACAAGCGCGAAGCCGTATTGACCTCGGTCACCGGCCAGACGCTGACCGTGGACTACGCGGTAACGCCGCTGTTCAGCATGGGCGAAACCCTGCTGCTGCTGGAGGTGCACCCGCGCGACCGCCTGCTGCGCATCACCAAGGAAGAGGCGCAGCTGTCCAAGCAGGAAACCACCAAACTGCTGGTGCGCGGCCTGGCCCACGAGATCAAGAATCCGCTCGGCGGCATTCGCGGTGCGGCGCAACTGCTGTCGCGTGAACTGCCCAACGAAGAGCTCAAGGACTACACCAACGTCATCATCGAAGAGGCCGACCGCTTGCGTAACCTGGTCGACCGCATGCTCGGCTCGAACAAGTTGCCGTCGCTGGCGATGACCAACGTGCACGAGGTGCTGGAGCGCGTCGCCAACCTGATCGAGGCGGAAAGCCAAGGCAGCATCACCTTGGTGCGCGACTACGACCCGAGCATTCCGGATCTGCTGATCGACCGTGAGCAGATGATCCAGGCCGTGCTCAATATCGTGCGCAACGCCATGCAGGCCATCGCCGGGCAGAAGCACGACATGGGCCTCGGGCGCATTAGCCTGCGTACCCGTACCCTGCGCCAGTTCACCATCGGCCACACGCGCCACCGCCTGGTGGTCAAGGTCGAGATCATCGACAACGGTCCCGGCATTCCGCCGGAACTGCAGGAAACCATCTTCTATCCCATGGTCAGCGGTCGTGCCGACGGCACCGGCCTGGGCCTGGCCATCACCCAGAACATCATCAGCCAGCACCAGGGGCTGATCGAGTGCGAGAGCTATCCCGGCCACACCGTATTCTCGATCTTCCTACCGCTGGAACAAGGAGCGCCCACGCCATGAGCCGCAGTGAAACCGTCTGGATTGTCGACGACGATCGTTCCATCCGCTGGGTACTGGAAAAGGCCCTGCAACAGGAAGGCATGACCACCCAGAGTTTCGACAGTGCCGACGGTGTACTCGCCCGCCTGACCCGCCAACAGCCGGACGTGATCATCTCCGACATCCGCATGCCCGGAGCCAGCGGCCTCGACCTGCTGGCACGCATCCGCGAGCTGTATCCACGCTTGCCGGTAATCATCATGACCGCGCATTCGGACCTGGACAGCGCAGTAGCCAGTTACCAGGGCGGCGCCTTCGAGTACCTGCCCAAACCGTTCGACGTCGACGAGGCCGTTTCACTGGTCAAGCGCGCCTTCCAACACGCCCAGGAACAACAGAGCCTGGCCGTCCCGGCTGCGCAGGCGCGTACCCCTGAAATCATCGGTGAAGCACCGGCGATGCAGGAGGTGTTCCGCGCTATCGGCCGCTTGAGCCACTCCAATATCACCGTGCTGATCAACGGCGAATCCGGTACGGGTAAAGAGCTGGTGGCGCACGCCCTGCACCGCCATAGCCCACGCGCAGCAGCGCCGTTCATTGCCCTGAACATGGCGGCAATTCCCAAGGACCTGATGGAGTCCGAGCTGTTCGGCCACGAGAAAGGCGCCTTCACCGGCGCGGCCAACCAGCGGCGCGGCCGTTTCGAACAGGCCGATGGCGGCACCCTGTTCCTCGACGAAATCGGCGACATGCCGGCTGACACTCAGACTCGTCTGCTGCGCGTATTGGCCGATGGCGAGTTCTACCGCGTTGGTGGTCACACCCCGGTGAAGGTGGACGTACGCATCATCGCCGCCACCCACCAGAACCTGGAAACCCTGGTGACAGCCGGCAAGTTCCGTGAAGACCTGTTCCACCGCCTCAACGTCATCCGCATTCACATCCCGCGCCTGGCCGATCGCCGCGAGGACATCCCGACCCTGGCCCACCACTTCCTCGCCCGCGCCGCGCAGGAACTGGCGGTGGAGCCGAAATTGCTCAAGAGCGAAACCGAGGACTACCTCAAGCACCTGCCCTGGCCGGGCAACGTGCGCCAGTTGGAGAACACCTGCCGCTGGATCACCGTCATGGCCTCGGGTCGCGAAGTGCACGTCGACGACCTGCCGCCCGAGCTGCTGACCCAGCCGCAGGACGCCGCACCAGTGACCAACTGGGAGCAGGCGCTGCGCCTCTGGGCCGACCAGGCCCTGGCACGCGGCCAGTCCAACCTGCTCGACAGCGCTGTGCCGGCGTTCGAGCGCATCATGATCGAGACCGCGCTCAAGCACACCGCCGGCCGCCGCCGCGACGCCGCCTTGCTGCTGGGCTGGGGTCGTAACACCCTGACCCGCAAGATCAAGGAACTGGGCATGAAGGTCGACGGCGGGGACGACGACGACAGCGACGACTGATCCCGCCAACGCTACGAAAAAGGGCATTCCGTGGGATGCCCTTTTCATTTTCCCCGGAGTGCATCCGGGCAACGGCGCTTGATTCCCCTCTCCCGCTTGCGGGAGAGGGTCTATCCGGCGACACCGAACCGCCTGAACCACCCTCTCCCCAGCCTTCTCCACTAGGCGTGCCCCCAATAAATGGAAGAGGGGGCAGACCGTGCAAATCACTTGTCCCTGACTCAACCGCGCTGTGCGTTCTTGATCGAGATCTGCGTATTGAGCGTCCAGAAGTCATAGAGCACGCCGACCAGGAACAAACCGCCGGTGAACAGGTAGATGATCCCGGTGATCCACTTGCCCTGATACATGCGGTGCACGCCGAACACGCCGAGGAAGGTCAGCAGGATCCACGCCACGTTGTAGTCAGTATCACCTGCGGTAAAACGCAGATCGGCCTCGCGATCCATCGCCGGAATCAGGAATAGGTCGATGATCCAGCCGATGAACAGCAGGCCGAGGGTGAAGAACCAGATGGTGCCGGTGACCGGCTTGCCATAGTAGAAGCGGTGGGAACCGAGAAAACCGAAGATCCACAGCAGGTAGCCGATCAGCTTGCTGTGCGTATCCTGACGTTGCATGACGAACTCCTTGTGCGAGATGCAGCTATGACGCTGCGCGCCGGGTGAAGGTTTCATTTGCAATGAGGCAGCGCAACACAACGAATGACTTGATAGCTGTACGACACCTATATACTGTATAAAAAAACAGTATAGATATGGCCTGCCATGCAACTGATTGAAAAGCTCACCATCCTCGCCGACGCCGCCAAGTATGACGCCTCCTGCGCCAGCAGCGGCGCACCAAAACGCAGCTCCAAGGGCAAGGACGGCATCGGTTCGACCAATGGCATGGGCATCTGCCACAGCTATACACCGGACGGGCGCTGCGTGGCGCTGCTGAAGATCCTGCTGACCAACTTCTGCCTGTACGACTGCCAATACTGCATCAACCGTCGCTCCAGTGACGTACCTCGCGCGCGCTTTACCCCCGAGGAAGTAGTGACGCTGACACTGGACTTCTACAAGCGCAACTGCATCAGCGGCCTGTTCCTCAGCTCCGGCATCATCCGCTCGGCCGACTACACCATGGAGCAGTTGATTCGCGTCGCCAAGCTGCTGCGTCAGGAGCACCAGTTCCGCGGCTACATTCACCTCAAGACCATTCCCGATGCCGCACCGGAGTTGATCGCCGAAGCCGGCCTGTACGCGGACCGCCTCAGCGTCAACATCGAGCTGCCCACCGAAACCAGCCTGGTACGCCTGGCACCGGAAAAGAACGTCGGCAGCATCCACCAGGCCATGCACAAGATTCATCTCGGCGAGCGTGAGGCCAAGGAAGAACGCCGCGCGCCGCGCTTTGCCCCAGCCGGGCAGAGCACGCAAATGATCGTCGGTGCCGACGCCACCGATGACAGCACCATCCTGCACAACGCCCAGAGCCTGTATCAGGACTATCGCCTGCGCCGCGTCTACTACTCGGCGTTCAGCCCGATTCCTCAAAGCCCGAAAACCGTGCCCTTCGAGGCGCCGCCACTGCTGCGCGAGCATCGCCTGTACCAGGCCGACTTCCTCATGCGCGGCTACGGTTTCAGCGCCACGGAGCTGCTCGCCGGTCCCGGCAACCTGGCGCTGGACATCGACCCCAAGCTGGCCTGGGCCCTGGCCAACCGCGAGCAGTTTCCCGTCGATCTCAACCGCGCCGACGAATCACTGATCGCCCGCGTGCCCGGCATCGGTGTGCTCAGCGCACGACGCCTGGGCGCGCTGCGGCGCGAACGGCGTATCCGCTACGAGGACTTGACCCGTCTGCGCTGCGTACTGGAAAAGGCCAAGCCGTTTATCGTCACTCAGGACTACCGGCCACCGCGCGCCGAACACGAATCCGTGGTGCTGCGTCAGCAACTGCGCGACACCCCGGCACAGATGGCCTTGTGGTGATGCATAGCCTGCGCTTCGACGGCAGCTTCGCCACCTGGCGCCAGGCCGCACGCCGCGCCTTGTTGCAAGGCCTGGCCCCGCACCAGTTGCAATGGCCGGACGAGGAGGCGCCGCCCAGCCTGTTCGACCAACCCGCCGAACGCGCGCCGGAGCCCAATGGTCGCTTGCGCGTCTCCCCCGAACTGCTCGATCTGCTGGAAAGCGCTGCCCAGTACCGCGGCGATGAACGTTGGAGCCTGCTCTACCGCGTGCTCTGGCGTTTCGTGCAGGGCGAACGCAGCGCTGTGCTGGCCGGCGATCCGGACGGCAGCGAGCTGCATCGCCGGCTCAAGGCGGTGCGCCGCGAGGCGCATCACCTGCATGCCTTCGTGCGTTTCCAGCCATGCAAAATCCCTGACGCGCCGGACTTCGTCGCCTGGTTCGAACCCGCGCATGACATTCTAGCCTCGGCCAGCGGGCACTTCGCCGAACGCCTGGGCAAACACAGCTGGCTGATCGCCACGCCGCGCGACGGCGTGTACTGGGATGGCCAGCGCCTGCAGCACGAACGCCGCTGCCCGGCGCAATGGCAAGCCTGGGCGCAACAGCCCGAGGATGATGGCCAGGCGCTGTGGCGTGCCTATTACGGCAGCACCTTCAACCCGGCACGCCTAAACCGAACGGTGATGCAGCAGCATCTGCCACTGAGGTTCTGGAAGCACCTGCCGGAAGGCCCACTGATTCCGCAACTGATGAGCGAAGCACGCGCCGGTGCGCAACGCGATGGCCAGGCGTTGGTGCTGGCCGGCAGAAAGGGCAAACGTATCGCCCAGATAAACGAAGGGGACGCAGCGCGTCCCCCGACTGGCAGCGTCAGCGGAAGCGACGCCCCGGATCTTCCTCGCTGACCTCCAGCGCCAGGCCCTGAGCCATGCTGGTCAGGTGATCGCCATCGGTTTCCGAACCGAGCTTGATCATCAGGCGCAGGTCGTTGGCCGAGTCGGCGTAGAGCAGCGCATCTTCGTAGGTGATCTCGCCCTGAGTGTAGAGGTTGTACAGCGCCTGGTCGAAGGTCTGCATGCCCTGCTCGGTGGAGCGCTTCATCAGGCCCTTGAGCTCGTGCACTTCACCCTTGCGGATCAGGTCAGCGGCCAGCGGGGTGTTGATCAGGACCTCGATCACCGCGCGGCGACCTTTACCATCTGGGGTTGGAATCAGCTGCTGAGCGACAATGGCCTTGAGGTTGAGCGACAGGTCCATCCACACCTGGTTCTGCCGGTCGGCCGGGAAGAAGTTGATGATGCGGTCCAGCGCCTGGTTGGCGTTGTTGGCGTGCAGAGTAGCCAGGCACAGGTGACCGGTTTCGGCGAAGGCCACGGCATGATCCATGGTCTCGCGGGTCCGCACCTCACCGATGAGGATCACGTCCGGCGCCTGACGCAGGGTGTTCTTCAGCGCCACTTCGAACGACTCGGTGTCGATGCCCACTTCACGCTGAGTGACGATGCAGCTCTGGTGCTGGTGGATGTACTCGATCGGGTCTTCGATGGAGATGATATGACCGCTGCTGTTCCTGTTGCGGTAGCCGATCATTGCCGCCAGCGAAGTGGACTTACCGGTACCGGTGGCACCGACGAACAGCACCAGGCCGCGCTTGGTCAGCGCCAGCTTCTTGAGAATTTCCGGCAGCTTGAGGTCGTCGATGGTGGGAATGTTGGTCTCGATGCGGCGCAGCACCATGCCCACCAGGTTGCGCTGGTAGAACGCGCTGACACGGAAGCGACCGATGCCGCGGGCGCTGATGGCGAAGTTGCATTCGTGCTTTTCGGCAAACTCGCGGCGCTGCGCCTCGTTCATCACGCCCAGCACGGTTTCGCGGGTCATCTCCGGCGACATGGCGTTCTTGGTCACGGGCATGATCTTGCCATTGACCTTCATCGACGGCGGCACGCCAGCGGTGATGAACAGGTCGGAACCGCCTTTTTCGACCATCAGGCGCAGTAGTTTTTCGAATTCCATCGTCGTTCTCGCCGCTTCGTGTGCAATGCCGTTCGGCAGCCATCTGCCGAATCATGGGAGCGAGCTGTGCCCGCGAACAGGGTGACGCGAAAGCTTCGCGAGCAACGCTCGCTCCCACACCAGTTCCTAGAAATTTTCCGGGCTTTTGGCCTTCTCGCGCGCACTGTCGCGGCTGACCAGTCCCTTGGACACCAACGTCTTCAGGCAGGCATCAAGGGTCTGCATACCCAGCGCGCCACCGGTCTGGATCGCTGAATACATCTGCGCGACCTTGTCCTCGCGGATCAGGTTACGGATGGCCGGGGTGCCGATCATGATTTCGTGGGCGGCAACACGACCGCCGCCGATCTTCTTCAGCAGAGTCTGCGAGATCACCGCCTGCAGCGACTCGGAGAGCATCGAACGCACCATCGACTTCTCTTCGGCCGGGAACACGTCGACCACGCGGTCGATGGTCTTGGCAGCGGAGGTGGTGTGCAGGGTGCCGAACACCAGGTGACCGGTTTCCGCGGCGGTCAGCGCCAGGCGGATGGTTTCCAGGTCGCGCATCTCACCCACCAGGATGATGTCCGGGTCTTCACGCAGGGCCGAACGCAGCGCTTCGGAGAAGCCGTGAGTGTCGCGGTGCACCTCACGCTGGTTGACCAGGCACTTCTTCGACTCGTGAACGAATTCGATTGGATCTTCGATGGTGAGGATATGGTGGTACTTGTTACTGTTGAGGTAGTCGAGCATCGCCGCGAGGGTGGTCGACTTGCCCGAACCTGTGGGGCCGGTGACCAGCACCAGGCCGCGCGGCACGTCGGTGATCTTGCGGAAGACCTCGCCCATGCCCAGGTCTTCCATGGTCAGCACCTTGGACGGAATGGTACGGAACACAGCACCGGCGCCACGGTTCTGGTTGAAGGCGTTGACCCGGAAACGCGCCACACCCGGCACTTCGAAGGAGAAGTCGGTCTCGAGGAACTCTTCGAAGTCCTTGCGCTGCTTGTCATTCATGATGTCGTAGATCAGCGCGTGTACCTGCTTGTGATCCAGCGGCGGCAGGTTGATACGGCGCACATCGCCGTCGACGCGGATCATCGGCGGCAGTCCCGCCGAGAGGTGCAAATCCGACGCGCCTTGCTTGGCGCTGAAGGCGAGCAGCTCAGTGATATCCATGGGACTCCCCAATTACAAGCAAGCAGGTAGAATGCCGCGAACGCTTAACGAGCGGGCTTTGATAGAGCGCAGGTAATGTCCACGATAGCAGAGAATATTGCAAAGGTCGGTGCGCGTATCCGTGAGGCGGCGCAAGCCTCGCAGCGTAATTTCGCGGATATCGGCCTGCTCGCGGTGAGCAAGACCAAACCGGCAGACGCCATTCGTGAAGCCCACGCAGTCGGCGTGCGCGATTTCGGCGAAAACTACCTGCAAGAGGCTCTGGAGAAACAGGTCGAACTGGGTGATTTGCCCTTGATCTGGCACTTCATCGGCCCCATTCAGTCAAACAAGACCCGGCCCATCGCCGAGCATTTCGACTGGGTGCACTCCGTGGATCGTCTGAAAATTGCCCAACGCCTGTCGGATCAGCGCCCCGCCCACCTGCCACCGCTGAATATCTGCCTGCAGGTCAACGTCAGCGGCGAGGACAGCAAGTCCGGCTGCCGCCCCGATGAGCTAACGGCGCTGGCCCAGGCCGTCGTTGCCCTGCCCAACCTCAGGCTGCGCGGGCTGATGGCGATTCCCGAACCGACCGACGATGTCGCCGCACAACACGCCGCCTTCGCCCGCCTGCGCCAACTGCGTGATGAGCTGGCGCTGAACCTCGATACCTTGTCCATGGGCATGAGCCATGACCTGGAAGCCGCCATCGCCGAAGGTGCCACCTGGGTGCGCATCGGCACCGCCCTGTTCGGTGCCCGCGACTACGGCCAGCCCACTCACTGAATGAAGGATTTTCTGCAATGAGCAACCCGACCATCGCCTTCGTCGGCGCCGGCAACATGGCCGCCAGCCTGATTGGTGGCCTGCGTGCGCAGGGCGTGGCAGCCAGCGCCATCCGCGCCAGCGAGCCTGGCAGCGAACAACGTACTCGTCTGCAGCAGGAACACGGCATCGCCACCTTCGCCGACAATGGCGAGGCCATCAAGGGTGCCGATCTGGTCGTACTGGCGGTCAAACCACAGATCATGAAAACGGTATGCCTGGATCTGGCGCCACACCTGGCTCCCAACCAGGTGATCATCTCCATCGCCGCCGGCATCAGTTGCGCCAGCCTGGAGAACTGGCTGGGCCAGCGCCCGGTAGTGCGCTGCATGCCCAATACCCCGGCGCTGCTGCGCCAGGGTGTTTCCGGTCTGTTCGCCAACCCGCGCGTCAACGCCGCGCAAAAAAAACAGGCCGAGCAGGTGCTGAGCGCCGTCGGCCTGGCCCTGTGGCTGGACGACGAAGCGCAGCTCGATGCAGTGACTGCCGTCTCTGGCAGCGGCCCAGCCTATTTTTTCCTGCTGATCGAGGCGATGACCGAAGCTGGCGAGAAACTCGGCCTGCCGCGTGAGACCGCCGCGCGTCTGAGCATCCAGACCGCACTGGGCGCCGCGCGCATGGCCAGTGAAAGCGATGTCGACGCGGCCGAATTGCGTCGCCGTGTTACCTCACCGAACGGAACCACCGAAGCGGCAATCAAAACCTTCCAGGCCGGCGGCTTCGAAGCGCTGGTACAACAGGCACTGAATGCCGCCGCCAATCGCTCGGCCGAACTGGCCGAACAACTGGGTCAATAAAGGAAGCACACATGTCCGGACTCATCGAAGCCCTGATCTACATCATTCAGACCCTCGGCAGCCTGTATCTGCTGATCGTCCTGCTGCGTTTCATCCTGCAACTGGTACGTGCGGACTTCTACAACCCGCTGAGCCAGTTCATCGTCAAGGCCACGCAACCGCTGGTGACTCCACTGCGACGGATCATTCCTGGCTTCGCCGGGCTGGACCTGGCTTCGCTGGTACTGGCTATCCTGGTGCAGCTGCTACTGATGATCGTCACCCTGACCCTGATGGGCTACAACGTCGGCGGTTTCATCCTGCAGCTGCTGGTGTGGTCGATGATTGGCGTGACCTCGCTGTTCCTCAAGGTGTTCTTCTTCGCCCTGATCATCAGCGTGATCCTCTCCTGGGTCGCTCCGGGCAGCTACAACCCGGGCGCACAGTTGGTGAACCAGATCTGCGAGCCGCTGCTGGCGCCATTCCGTAAGCTGCTGCCAAACCTCGGCGGCCTGGATATCTCGCCGATTTTCGCCTTCATCACCATCAACCTGATCGATCGTTTCGTGATTGGCGGTCTGGCGGCCTCCACTGGTCTGCCGCCGATGCTCAGCCCCTTTCTCTGAGGGTGAGCTTCTACCGCTGGGACGGCGAGGACCTGATCCTCGACTGCCACCTGCAGCCCAAGGCGAGCAAGGACGAGTTCGCCGGGCTGCAGGGTGAGCGGCTGAAAATCCGCCTCACCGCCCCGCCGGTAGACGGCAAGGCCAACGCCCACCTGCAGGCCTTCCTGGCCAAGGCCTTCCTGGCCAAGGCCTTCGGCGTCGCCAAGAGCCAAGTGAGCCTGGAAAGCGGTGAACTCAATCGGCATAAACGCCTGCGTATCCGCGCCCCGCGAAGCCTACCGCCGATTCCAGGGCTGCAGCGCACCTGACGACCGCTCAGCCGCCGCACCCGACCATAAGGCGGGACTGTAGAAGCGGCCAATTGACGACCGCCTCGTAGCTCGCATAATGCAAGCTATTCTCGCCAAAGCCGTGCTTCCTGGCGGCAACCCCAACTGAACAGTCACGCAGCCCCAGCAAGTGGATGAACTTGCCGAGAGGAGAGCCAGGATGAGCATGGAACGTCTCAGCCAGCAGGTTGACGCTTACGTCGCCTGGAAACGCGAGCTGATGCGCGAGATCACGCGTTATCGCAGCTGGCTGGAGCACAACCGGCTCAACTCCGAGGCGGTTCAGGCCAAGCTCGAACGTGCGTTGAAGATCCTGCGTACCGATCACATCACCCTGGCCTTCGTCGGCGAGTTCTCGCGTGGCAAGACCGAGCTGATCAACAGCCTGTTCTTTTCCGAATATGGCCAGCGCATGCTGCCCTCGCATGCCGGGCGCACCACCATGTGTCCCACCGAGCTGTTCTTCGATCCGCGTTCGGAGCGCCCCTACATTCGCCTGCTGCCCATCGAGACCCGCACGGCCTCGGCCAGCGTCGCGCAGTTCAAGCGTATTCCCCGGCACTGGGTGAACATCCCGCTGGACATCAGCGACCCAGCCAACATGGCCCTGGCCTTCAGCCAGGTGGCCAAGACCAAACCCATGCCGGTGGAACAGGCGATCCAGCTCGGCTTCCACCCGGACATGCTCGAAGGCACCGGTAAACGCGGCCAAGTGCTGGTACCCGCCTGGCGCCATGCGATGGTCAACTTCGATCATCCGCTGCTGCGCCAGGGCTTGCGTATTCTCGACACCCCCGGCCTAAACGCCCTGGGCAGTGAACCCGAGCTGACCCTGTCGATGCTGCCCAATGCCCAGGCGATCATCTTCCTGCTGTCCGCCGATACCGGCGTCACCGCCAGCGATATGCACATCTGGCAACAGCATATCCGTCAGCTCGACGAAGACACCCAGACCAGCCTGTTTGCCGTGCTGAACAAGATCGACGTGCTATGGGACGACCTGGCAGGCGAGACCTTCGTGCAGAACGCCATCGGCCAGATCCAGAGCGCTACCGCCAAACAGCTGGGCATCGCCAAGCAGGACGTGTTGCCGCTGTCGGCCAAGCAGGCGCTGCTGGCCAAGGTGCGCAAGGACGAGGCACTGCTGGCCCGCAGCCAGATGGCCAACCTGGAGACCCTGCTGTGCGAGCGTATCGTCGCGCAGAAGGAGCGCCTGATCGAAGATAGCGTGGTGCGCCAGGTACTGGCGCTGCTCAACAACAGTCAACACGTGCTCAGCCTGCGTCTGGAGAAAGTCAGCGAACAGCTGGCCCTGCTCGGCAACCATCAGCAGGACAACGGCCAACTGCTGTTCGAACTGACCGCCAAGACCAAGGAAGACCACAGCCTGCACCACAAGCGCCTGCTTGGCCTGAAGACCAACCAGCGTCTACTGCAACGCCAGGGACAGCTGCTGCGTCACGCCGCACGCGTCGAACGCCTGGAAGAACACCTGGCCGAAGTGCGGCGCACATTGACCGGCAGTTGGACCACCCTGGGCATCAACCAGGGCATCCTGCATTTCTTTCGCGCCGTCGAGCAGGATTTGCACAACCTGCAGCACGAAGCCGAGATGGCCAACAAGATGGTCGCCGCCATCTATCGCCGGCATAACGAAGACAACCCGCTGGGCGGCGTCGACGCACCACAGTTCAAGATCCAGCGCTACCTGCGTGAACTGAAAAAGCTGCAAGCCAAGGGCGACCAGTTCCGCCTGCACGTGAAGACCCTGCTCACCGAACAGCGCAGCCTGACCCGGCGCTTCTTCGCCACCCTGGCCCAGGAGGTGATTGGCCTGCACCAGCGCCTGCGTCAGGACGCCGAGCAATGGGCGGCCGATGCACTGATGCCGCTGATGCAACACACCCTGGAACACAAGCAGATGCTGGAAACTCACATGCTGCGGCTCAAGGCGCTGGCCCAGGAAACCCAGCAAACGCGCAAACGGAGCCTGCAACTAGCGCGCTATCAGGAAGAGCTGGAGCAGCAACTGGCCCAGGCCAGCGAGATGCTGCGCGTACTGCGCCGCCCGGCGCCGGTGCAGCGTCAAGGCAAGGTGGTCAGCCTGCCGATGGCAGCACGTCCCCAAAGCCTGTAGAGGGTAGCGGGCGCCCAGCTCGCTTGCCGCTCGGGTCGGTGCTCTTTAGACTGGCGCCCTCCTCCGATTCCTTAGCAGCGCCTCCATGCCTACTGCATTTCCCGAAGATTCCGTCGGCCTGGTCAGCCCCCAGGTATTTCGCTTCAGCGAGCCCCTGGCGTTGGCCTGCGGGCGCAGCCTGGCCGAGTACGAACTGGTCGTCGAAACCTATGGCGAACTGAACGCCGCGCGCAGCAATGCGGTACTGATCTGCCATGCCCTGTCCGGCCACCATCACGCCGCCGGCTATCACAGCCCGGATGATCGCAAACCCGGCTGGTGGGACAGCTGCATCGGCCCCGGCAAGCCGATCGACACCAACAAGTTCTTCGTCGTCAGCCTCAACAACCTAGGCGGCTGCAACGGCTCCACCGGCCCGAGTAGCACCAACCCGGCCACTGGCAAACCCTACGGCGCCGATTTCCCGGTGATGACGGTCGAAGACTGGGTGCATAGCCAGGCGCGCCTGGCCGATGTGCTAGGCATCGAGCAATGGGCGGCGGTGATCGGCGGCAGTCTCGGCGGCATGCAGGCCATGCAGTGGACCATCAGCTACCCCGAGCGCGTGCGTTACTGCCTGGCCATCGCCTCGGCGCCCAAACTGTCGGCGCAGAACATCGCCTTCAACGAAGTGGCGCGCCAGGCGATTCTCACCGACCCGGAATTCCACGGCGGACACTTCCAGGAACAGGGTGTGATCCCCAAACGCGGCCTGATGCTGGCGCGAATGGTCGGGCACATCACCTACCTGTCCGACGACGCCATGGGCGAAAAATTCGGCCGTGGCCTGAAGAGTGAAAAGCTCAACTACGACTTCCACAGCGTCGAGTTTCAGGTAGAAAGCTACCTGCGCTACCAGGGCGAGGAGTTCTCCGGCCGCTTCGATGCCAACACCTACCTGCTGATGACCAAGGCGCTGGACTACTTCGACCCGGCCGCCGTGCATGACGGCGATCTGGCCAAGACCCTGGCCGTGGCCAAGGCGGATTTCTGCGTGATGTCCTTCACCACCGACTGGCGCTTCTCACCCGTGCGCTCGCGGGAAATCGTCGACGCGCTGACGGCGGCGAAGAAGAACGTCTGCTACCTGGAGATCGACGCACCGCAGGGCCACGACGCCTTCCTCATGCCGATCCCGCGTTACCTGCAGGCATTCGGCAGCTACATGAAGCGAATCGAGGTATGAGCATGCGAGCGGATCTGGACATCATCCAGGAATGGATCGCCCCGGGCAGCCGTGTGCTCGACCTGGGCTGCGGCGACGGCGAACTCCTCGCCTGGCTGCGCGACAACAAGCAGGTGGCCGGCTACGGCCTGGAAATCGACCCGGACAAGATCGCCCTGTGCATCGAGAGCGGTGTCAACGTCATCGAGCAGAACCTCGACCTGGGCCTGGGCAACTTCGCCAGCAACAGCTTCGATGTAGTGGTCATGACCCAGTCGCTGCAGGCGTTGCACTACCCGGACAAGGTGCTGGCCGAGATGTTGCGCGTCGGCAAGACCTGCATCATCACCTTCCCCAATTTCGGCCACTGGCGCTGCCGCTGGTACCTGACGACAAAAGGTCGCATGCCGGTGTCGGACTTCCTGCCCTATACCTGGTACAACACGCCGAACATCCACTTCTGCACCTTCGAGGACTTCGAGCGTCTCTGCCACGCCCAAGGTGCCCGTGTGGAAGAACGCCTGGCGGTGGACCGTGACCATCGCCACGGCATCGCCAGCCGCATCTGGCCCAACCTGCTGGGCGAGATCGGCATCTACCGCATCAGCGGCGCGGATCTGTCCGCCCACCGCGTCGCGGTCTGAACGAGGAGAACAACATGCGCCGCATCATCCCCTTCCTGATCGCCCTGTGCCTGGCCCTGCCGGCCGCCGCCGAGCGCAAACAAAGCTTCGGCGATCTCGACGTGCACTACAGCGTGTTCAATTCCAGCTTCATCCAGCCGGATATCGCCAGCGCCGCCGGCCTGGTACGCAGCAAGACCCAAGGCGTGATCAACGTCGCCGTGCTCAAGGTCGGCAAGCCCAGCACCGCCGTGGTCGGGGGCGAGGTGAAGGACCTGCTGGGTAAGAGCACCGCACTAACGTTCCGCCAGGTCACCGAAGGCGAGGCCATCTATTACCTGGCGCAGTTCCCATTCAAGACCCGCGAAATGCTCAGCTTCACCCTGAACGTGCGCCAGGGTGATGACGCACACCGCATCACCTTCAACCAGGAAATGTTCCCGGATGACTAAGCCAGTGAGTGGTTTCAAGGAGCTGGTCCTGGCCAGCCATAACGCCGGCAAGCTCAAGGAGCTGCAGGCCATGCTCGGCGACGCCGTGCGCGTACGTTCGATCGGCGAATTCAGCCAGGTCGAGCCGGAAGAGACCGGCCTGTCGTTCGTCGAGAATGCCATCCTCAAGGCACGCAACGCCGCGCGCATCTCCGGCTTGCCGGCACTGGCCGACGACTCCGGCCTGGCGGTGGACTTCCTCGGCGGCGCTCCCGGCATCTACTCGGCACGCTATGCCGATGGCCAGGGCGATGCGGCGAACAACGCCAAGCTGCTCGATGCTCTGAAAGACGTTCCGGACGCCCAGCGCGGCGCGCAGTTCGTCTGCGCCCTGGCGCTGGTACGCCACGCCGACGACCCGCTGCCGATCCTCTGCGAAGGCCTGTGGCACGGCAGCATTCTGCACGAAGCCCGCGGCGAACACGGCTTCGGCTACGACCCGCTGTTCTGGGTACCGGATAGCGAATGTTCCAGCGCCGAGATGCCGTCCGAGCAGAAGAACCGCCTCAGCCACCGCGCCCGCGCCATGGCCCTGCTCAAGCAGCGCCTGGGGCTGGCATGAGCGATTCCGCTGGCGGGAGTTTCCTGCTCCCGCCCCTGGCGCTCTACATCCACATCCCATGGTGCGTGCGCAAATGCCCCTACTGCGACTTCAACTCCCACGCCGCCGGGCCGACGCTGCCTGAAGAAGAGTACGTCGACGCGCTGCTGGCTGACCTCGATATCGACCTGCAGCACGTCCATGGCCGACCTCTGACCTCGATCTTCTTCGGCGGCGGCACGCCCAGCCTGTTCTCCGACCGCGCCCTGGGCCGTTTGCTGGAAGGCGTAGAGCAACGTGTCGGCTTTGCGCCGGATATCGAAATCACCCTGGAGGCCAACCCTGGCACCTTCGAGCAAGCCAAGTTCAAGGGCTACCGGGCGCTGGGTATCAATCGCCTGTCTATCGGCGTGCAGAGCTTTCAGGAAGCCAAGCTCAAGGCACTGGGGCGCATCCACGATGGCGGCGAAGCCATCCGCGCTGCCGATATGGCGCGCGCCGCCGGCTTCGACAACTTCAACCTCGACCTGATGCACGGCCTGCCCGAGCAGAGCATCGAGGACGCCCTGTTCGACCTGCGCACGGCCATCAGCCAGGGCCCGACGCACCTTTCCTGGTACCAGCTGACCATGGAGCCGAACACGGTGTTCTGGAGCCAGCCGCCGGTGCTGCCGGAAGACGATCTGCTGTGGGACATCCAGGAAGCCGGCCAGGCCCTGCTCGCAGCCGAAGGCTACGCGCAGTACGAAGTGTCCGCCTACGCCAGGCCTGGCAAGCAGGCGCGACACAACCTCAATTACTGGACCTTCGGTGATTTCCTCGGCATCGGCGCCGGCGCCCACGCCAAATTGAGCACGCCCGCAGGACACATTCAGCGCACCTGGAAAACCCGCCTGCCCAAGGACTACCTGGACCGCAGCAAAACCTTCCAGGCCGGCGCACGCATACTCGAGGCAGGCGAACTGCCGTTCGAGTACCTGATGAACGTGTTGCGTTTGACCGAAGGCGCACCGGCCGAACTATTCAGTCAACGCACCGGCCTGCCATTGCAGCAGCTCGAACAGGCACGTCGAGAAGCCGAACGCCAGGGGCTGCTGCAGGCCGATCCAGCCCGCCTGGTAGCCACCACCAAGGGGCAACTGTTCCTCAACGATCTGCTGCAGCAGTTCCTGGCGTAGTTCACCCACAGAGCGGCATGAATCCGGTAGGCTAGCGCGCCTGATTCGCGCGGCCATTGCTCACGTCGCGCTGCACTGAAGGAGCACGCATGGATCTGCTACTGGACCTGATCGTCACCCTCTCGCGCTGGAGCCGCAGCCACCTCAGCGATATTTCCCTGGCCATCATGGCCACCTTACTGGTGCTGTTCGGCCCAGCCATCAACGCCTGGGTTCAACGCACCATCGGCAATCTCAATTTCGTCCTGCGCACCCTGCTGTTCGTGGTGTTCTGCGCGGTCGGCTACGGCCTGGCGATCGTCTTCCTCACGCCCTGGCTGGCCAAGGGCCTGGCGCACTTCAACAACTACACGCTGGCGCCAGTGCTGATTCTGATCTTCGCGGTCATCGGCATACTCGCCGACCGCAATTAGCGGGCGCAGTGCACAGGCTGCCCCATCAACCTTGCAGCCACACCATCACCTGCTCGACCAATTGCGCAGGGGTGGCATGCGTCGAATCCAGGCGCAGCAACGGACACGTCAGGTGCTGCTCGATCCAGGTCTCGTGCATGAGTCGGCTGCGCGTGTGCCGGTCGCCCTGCTCGTAGCCGGCCGCCCAGTCGAGAAAGGCCAGACTCTGCACATGCATATCGCCGCCCGGTTCAACTCGTTCGCCGTAGCGCTGCGCCTCGCGCTGACGTAGCCGGTGCATGCGCGCGTCATCGTCCAGATGCAGGAACAGTGCATGACTGAATGACGGGACCAATGCCTCACCCCAGCTGCATAGCGAGCCACTCAACACCCAGTCCGACGCCTGCGCGGCGCACTCACGGATCAACTCCACCCGTTGTGGTGGTGGACGCTTGTGCAGGTAAGGCGGCTCGCTGGGTAACCAGTAGAAGTCGTCGGTATCTAGGTGCAGCCAGCCGCAGCTATTGGACAGGGCATTGCCCAGCGTGGTGGTACCGGAGCCGGATGCGCCGAATATGTGCAATCTGATGCTCATGCATCCTCCCTGATCAGATGCGCAAAAATACAGAAGCCGCCCAAAGGCGGCTTCGTGAACGACCGCAGCCCCGTCAGTTGCCTTCGCGGCGCAGCGCCTGCGGGGTGAAGTCACGCGGGCTCAGCCTGGCGTTGAAGTCGTACATCTTCTCGTTGTTATCCAGGCCGTCGGCGAAGTAGCGGCCGCCCTTGAGGTCGTAGATGGTCTCCAGGGTCGAGCCGAACATCGGCACGTCGTAGTAGCTGATCGGGTGGGCTTCCTGCAGGCCGATCAGGTTGCCATTACGGTCATACAGATCGACCGCGAGGATCTGCCAGCTGTCCTCGTCAAGATAGAAACGACGCTTGCCATAGGGATGGCTGAAGCCGGTGCGCAGGTCCGCCTCCACCACCCAGACGCGGTGCAACTCGTAACGCAGCAATTCCGGATTGATGTGCTTGGCCTGCAGGATGTCGGCGTAGGCAATGCCCTTCTGGTGCACCGCATAGCTGTTGTAGGGCACCAGCATCTCGCGCTTGCCCAGCAGTTGCCATTCGTAGCGATCCGGTGCGCCATTGTAGGAGTCAACCTGGTCGGCAGTGGCCATGCCATTGGTGTCGGGTTGCAGGGTGTCGTAGGCAAGCATCGGCAGGCGGCGCACACGACGCTCGCCACGGTTGAAACGCCAGGCCTTGCGAATCGCCAGCACCTGATCGAGGGTTTCCTGCACCACCAGCGCCGAGCCGGCCAGCTTGGCCGGCGCTACGACCTTGTACTTGTAATAGAACAGGGTGTTGTCCAGATCCTGCGGGGCAACGCCTTCGCGGCCATAGAGGAAGTAGATGTCGCGCTCGAGCTTGAGCAGGTTGTAGCTACCGTTGGCGAGCACCGCCGCCTGGTTGGTGGCCATGCTGATCTGGTCGCCGCGGTAACGCATGACGTGGTTCCAGATCGCCTCCTGGCCATTCTGCGGCAGCGGGAATGGCACGCCAGCGGCCGCCCCCTGCACACCGTTGCCGCCAGAAATCAGCTCGGCATTCAGCGCATTGAAGCGGGAGGCATCGTAGATGCGTTGTGGCGCTGCCGCACTGCGGCGGGTCGGGAATACGCGCAGATAGAAGTTGGGGTTCTGCTGCAGCAGGGTCTTGAGGCCGATCGGCAACTGCTGTTCGTACTGCGCCAGGTTCTGGCTGTCGACTCGGAACAGCAGTTTGTCGTCAGCATAGGGGTCCGGGTGATGCATGTCCGGCTGGTAGTTGGCCGGCGGCGTAGCCAGACCGCCCGTCCAGGCAGGGATGGTGCCACTGGCATTACCGGCGCGCTCGCCACCCAGTGGTGTCAGGTCCTGACCCAGGCGTGCGGCCTGGCTGGCATCGACCTTGGCCTGGGCCTGAAACGCCAGGGCAGTCAGCAGAAGAAGGGAAACCGATCTCAACACAATGCTCTCCTCGCGGCGCCATGGAAGCGGCACCGCTAATGTCTGCGCGCCTTGCAGGCGCACTTATCGTTGTTGTGTCTTGCGGTGAGGTGCCGTCCTGGCCGTCGGGTTATCCCGATCTAGTTGTGCATCCTGCCGGTTCTATATACGGGCGATCCCTACGGACGTGATCGCTCGGCAATCACTCCTGACGCTGAAACTTCAGATCCCATACACCGTGGCCAAGGCGCTCGCCACGACGTTCGAACTTGGTCACCGGGCGCTCTTCTGGGCGCGGCACGTAGGTGCCATCAGCCGCCAGGTTGCGGTAGCCCGGCGCCGCGTTCATCACTTCGAGCATGTGTTCAGCATAGTTCTCCCAGTCGGTGGCCATGTGCAACACGCCGCCGACCTTCAGTTTGCTACGAACCAGCTCGGCGAAAGCCGGCTGGACGATACGGCGCTTGTGATGGCGCGACTTGTGCCAGGGGTCGGGGAAGAACAGCAGCACGCGATCGAGGCTGGCGTCGGCCACGCAGTCACGCAGCACCTCCAGCGCATCGCAGCTGTAGACCCGCAGGTTGCTGAGGTTCTGCGTCATCGCACCGTTGAGCAGCGCACCCACGCCAGGCTTGTGTACCTCGACACCGATGAAATCCTGCTCAGGCGCAGCAGCAGCCATCTCCAGGGTGGAGTGGCCCATGCCGAAGCCGATCTCGAAGGTACGCGGCGCACTGCGACCGAACACCTGGTCGAAGTCGCGCAGGCCGCCTTCCAGCTCAAGGCCGAACAGCGGCCAGCCCTTGTCGATGCCACGCTGCTGACCTTCGGTCATGCGCCCGGCACGCATCACGAAGCTCTTGATGGTACGGCGCTGGCGACCGTCTTCGGTCAGTTCGGGCTGTTGGGTATCGGTCATGCTGGACTCTTGTAGATTGCGTTACGACTGGCGCGCCGGCGGACCGGCACGCAGCCAATCGTCATCCTTAGTTGATCAGGCCAGTCAGCGGCGACGACGCACTGGCATAGAGTTTCTTCGGCATACGGCCGGCCAGGTAGGCCAGGCGACCGGCCTCGACGGCATGCTGCATGGCACGCGCCATCAGCACCGGATTCTGCGCTTCGGCGATGGCGCTGTTCATCAGCACCGCCTCGCAGCCCAGCTCCATGGCGATGGTAGCGTCGGAGGCAGTGCCCACGCCGGCGTCGACCAGCACCGGCACCTTCGATTCCTCGAGGATGATGCGCAGGTTGTACGGGTTGCAGATGCCCAGGCCGGAGCCGATCAAGCCGGCCAGCGGCATCACCGCGATGCAGCCGATCTCGGCCAATTGACGAGCGATGATCGGATCGTCGCTGGTGTACACCATTACGTCGAAGCCATCCTTGACCAGCACTTCGGCGGCCTTGATGGTCTCGATGACATTGGGGAACAGGGTTTTCTGGTCGGCCAGCACTTCCAGCTTGACCAGGTTGTGACCATCGAGCAGTTCGCGGGCCAGGCGACAGGTGCGCACGGCCTCGACCGCGTCATAGCAGCCGGCGGTATTGGGCAGGATGGTGTACTTGTCCGGGCTGATCACGTCGAGCAGGTTCGGCTCACCGGGATTCTGGCCGATGTTGGTGCGGCGCACCGCCACGGTGACGATCTCGGCGCCGGAAGCGGCGATGGCGTCGCGGGTCTCGTCCATATCCTTGTACTTGCCGGTACCGACCAGCAGGCGCGACTGGAACGTACGACCGGCCAGAGTAAAGGGCTTGTCGCTGCGAACTTGGCTCATGGAATACTCCTCGAGGGGTCAACCGCCGCCGATGGCGTGCACCACTTCCACCTGGTCGCCTTCGGCGAGCTGGGTGCTGTCGTGCTGGCTGCGTGGAACGATGTCCTGATTGAGCTCGACCGCCACACGGCGCCCGGTCAGATCGAGGCGAACCAACAGGTCGGCGACGCTCTGGTTATCCGGCAGTTCGAAGGGTTCACCATTCAACTGGATACGCATGACGACTCGGTCACAACTGGAAAGAGGGCCGGCATTCTAGCCCGTTAACTGGCCACGACCAAGGCTAAAAGGCGCCATTCGTCCTCATTTCTGACGCCAGGGTCAGGTCAGCTTCCAGGCGCTCAGGCCCAGGCACAGCCAGCCAACGAGGAAGGCGAGGCCACCGAAAGGCGTGATGATACCGAGCTTGCCGATGCCGCTGATGGTCAGCAGATAGAGACTGCCGGAGAACAGCAGGATACCCAGCGCGAAGGCGCCGCCAGCCAGGTTCACCAACCGTCCGGGCGCACGCATCGCCAGCAGGCCGACGCCGAACAGGGCCAGCGCGTGAATCAGCTGGTAATGCGTGCCGGTCTGGAACACCGCCAGATACTCGGGAGTCAGCCTGTGCTTCAGACCATGGGCCGCGAACGCGCCCAGAGCGACACCGGTGAAACCGGTGAATGCGGACAACAGTAGCCAGAGACGGGCCATGGAAACTCCTGAATAAATCGACCTGTGCGCAGTTTAGCCATTGGGCCTGAAGACGAAATGGTCGTTATTGTCACACCTGCGCCCAACTCTGTGGTTCCGCAGCAACTGACTCGGCACTTTTTGTTGCCCGCCATCCCTGGCGTCAACCCTTCGGGCCGTCGCAAAGCGACGTCAAAAATCGCTCCCGGCGATTTTTTGTTTTAATAGCGCCACATCCGATCATTGCGAGACCCCATGCTCCGAGCCCTGACCCGCCGCCTGCTGAAACTGCTGCTCTGGCTGATCCTGGCCAGCGTACTGCTGGTGCTTGCTCTGCGCTGGGTGCCGCCGCCCGGTACGGCGCTGATGATCGAGCGCAAGATCGAATCCTGGGGTAGCGAACAGCCCATCGAGCTGAAGCGCCAGTGGCGCCCCTGGAAAGAACTCCCGGATCACCTGAAGATGGCGGTGATCGCCGCTGAAGATCAGAAATTCGCCGAACACTGGGGGTTCGATGTCGGCGCGATTCAGGCGGCGCTGGCACATAACCAGAGCGGCGGCTCACTAAGAGGCGCCAGCACCCTCAGCCAGCAGGTGGCGAAGAACCTGTTTCTCTGGTCCGGGCGCAGTTGGCTGCGCAAAGGGCTGGAAGCCTGGTTCACCGCACTGATCGAAGTGCTCTGGTCGAAAGAGCGCATCCTCGAGGTGTACCTCAATAGCGTCGAGTGGGGCGATGGCATCTTTGGCGCCGAAGCCGCGGCACAACACCATTTCGGCGTCGGCGCGCCTTATCTCAATCGCCAGCAGGCCAGCCAGCTGGCAGCGGTGCTACCCAACCCGCTGCGCTGGAGCGCAGGCCGCCCGGACGCCTACGTCAATCGCCGCGCCGCCTGGATTCGTCAGCAGATGACGCAGCTGGGTGGTAGCCACTACCTCAATCAGCTCAAGGCAGCGCGCCCCGACTGGTGGCCACGCTGGCTGTAGGCGAGGCTAGCTAGCGAGTCGCGCGAAAAGCCTGGCGCGGCACCGCATGCAGCAGCGCGACCTCATCGCCGCGCAGGTGCACGGTCAAACCCCATTGCGGATAGACCCAAGCCTGACCGTCGACCAATTCCAAGGTCAGACGCGGCTGCCCGAGACTGGCAGCCAGGCGCTCGCTGGCCAGGGCTTGCGGGGCATTCAGATTGAGGCTGGCGATCGAAAAACCGGCCATCTGATCGACCAGTGATTGATCAAGGACCTGCTCGCTATCACCGGCCTTGAGGCCTTGCGCCGTCATCAGACTGTCGCGCTGCTCCCGGCTCAATCTCAGCTCGGCCTCGAGCGACCACTCGCCCTCCTCCCCTTCGAGTGGCGCACGATAGACAAGCCGTGCGCCGTCGAGGCGCGGCTCCAGCCATAGCTCGCCCGGCGCTGACGCCTGCACATCACGCAGCGTCAATTCGTCTTCGGCCAGCGGCTGCAACAGTACATCGCGCCACTGCTGCAGATTGGCCACAGGCTCAATTTCGGTACCGCGCATCAGCCAGGCGCCCCAGGCGAAGAACAGCACGGCGACGAGCGCGAATATCAGCCAGTGCTGCGCTTTCAGCGGGGCTTTGTTCAAGGCAGTTGCTCCAGACAGAAAAAAGCCGCACCAGGGTGCGGCTTTTCGGGGTAACGGTAGACTCAGGCGGCGATACAGCCTTTGAGCTTGTTCATCGCGTTCTTTTCGAGCTGACGAATACGCTCGGCCGACACGTTGTACTTGGCGGCCAGGTCGTGCAGCGTCGCCTTTTCCTCGGCCAGCCAGCGCTGGTAGAGGATGTCGCGGCTGCGCTCGTCGAGGCTTTCCAGCGCTTCGTGTAGGTTGCTGCTGGAACTGTCGCTCCAATCGGCATCCTCGAGCTGGCGAGCCGGGTCATAGCGATGGTCTTCCAGATAATGCGCGGGCGACTGGAAGGCGCTGTCGTCGTCGGCATCAGCTGCCGGGTCGAAGGCCATGTCCTGGCCGGTCAGGCGACTTTCCATCTCACGCACTTCGTGCGGCTCGACGCCCAGGCTGGCGGCCACGGCAGTCACTTCATCGTTGTTCAGCCAGGCCAGACGCTTCTTCTGGCTGCGCAGGTTGAAGAACAGTTTGCGCTGGGCCTTGGTGGTGGCCACTTTGACGATGCGCCAGTTCTTCAGAATGAACTCGTGGATTTCCGCGCGAATCCAGTGCACAGCGAAAGACACTAGGCGCACGCCCATTTCCGGGTTGAAGCGCTTGACCGCCTTCATCAGGCCGACGTTGCCTTCCTGGATCAGGTCGGCCTGAGCCAGACCGTAACCGGAGTAGCTGCGTGCGATATGCACCACGAAACGCAGGTGGGCCAACACCATCTGGCGGGCGGCCTCGAGATCCTGCTGGTAAAAGAGATTTTCGGCCAGTTCACGCTCCTGCTCGGGTGTCAGCAGCGGGATGCTGTTGACGGCATGCACGTATGCTTCCAGGTTGGCGCCTGGAACCAGAGCATGAACAGGTTGCAAGGAAGTGGACATTCGAATCCTCCGATTCACGAAACTCGTGCAGTGTAGCACTGCGCTATCTGATGCAGAGCCTGTGGATAAGTTCCTGCCAAGATAGTCAATATCAACCAAAACAATAAGTTGTCAGCTTGCGTTCAGCCTTGCCGAAAGGGCACCTCAACGGGGCGCCAATTCGTTCAGATGGCGCGCCACTGCCAGCCAGGCGCCAATATAGCCCAACAGCACGGCGCCGAGCAGCAGCGAAAAACCGTCGGAAGAAGGTACGCCACCCAGCGCGAAATCGCTACCGTAAAGGCCAGCCAAACGTACTACAGCATCGTTCAGCCAATCCAGCCCGAAGGCCAGCAGCAGCCAGGCGAAGATACCTGCGCCGAAACCGTACAACGCGCCCATATAAAGGAAGGGACGTCGCACGTAGCCATCGGTTCCACCTACCAGCTTGATCACCTCGATCTCGGCGCGGCGGTTCTCGATGTGCAGGCGGATGGTATTGCCGATCACCAGCAACAGCGCCAGGATCAGCAGCAGGCTGAGGCCGAAGACGAAGCGATCACCCAGTTTGAGGATGGCGGTCAGGCGCTCGACCCAGACCAGATCGAGCTGCGCCTGCTCCACCTTGGGCAGCTCGGCCAGGCGTTGGCGCAGAGCTTCGAGCTTGGCCTTGTCGACTTCCTTGGGCGTGACCAGGACTACGCCTGGCAGCGGGTTCTCCGGCAGTTCCTTGAGCGCCTGGCCCAGGCCGGAGAGCTGCTGGAACTCCTCCAGCGCCTGCTCACGGCTGATCCACTCGGCATCGGAGACATCATCCATCGCTGCGATCTGCTCGCGCAGCGCCTGGCCGTCACGCTCGCCGGCGGACATGTCGAGGAACAGGGAAATCTGCGCCGCACGCTGCCAAGAGCCGCCGAGCTTCTCGACGTTGTCCAGCAGCAGCGACAGGCCCATGGGCAGGCTCAGCGCCACGGCCATCACCCAGCAGGTGAAGAAGCTGCCAATCGGCTGGCGCGCCAGGCGGCGCAGACTGTCCACCAGGCTGGCGCGGTGACTTTCCAGCCAGGCATGGAATAGCGTGCGGAAATCCGGCTCGTCGGCCGGGCCGTCCACCACCTTGTTGCGCGGCGCCGCGCCGACACGCTCGGCCGGTTGCGGGGTGGGCATCTTCGATGCGCTCATCAGGCAGCCTCCCCGTCACCGATCAGGCGACCGCGTTGCAGGGTGAGCATGCGCTGGCGCATGCGCGCGATCAGCGCCAGGTCGTGGCTGGCGATCAGCACCGTGGTGCCGAGCTGGTTGATGTCTTCGAACACGCCCATGATCTCAGCCGCCAGGCGCGGGTCGAGGTTTCCGGTGGGCTCGTCCGCCAGCAGCAGGGCCGGACGGTGGACGATGGCACGGGCGATGCCGACGCGCTGCTGCTGACCGGTGGACAGGTCTCCCGGCGCCTGCGCGGCCTTGTCGCTGAGGCTGACACGTTCCAGCGCAGCGCCGACGCGCTTGGCGATCTCCGGCTTGGACAGACCGAGAATCTGCAACGGCAGGGCGACGTTGTCGTAGACCGTGCGATCGAACAGCAGTTGGTGATTCTGGAACACCACGCCGATCTGCCGGCGCAGGAAGGGAATCTGCGCGTTGGTGATGGTGGAAAGATCCTGCCCGGCCAGCAGCAGCTTGCCGCTGGTGGGCCGTTCCATCGCCAGCAGCAGGCGCAGCAGCGTGCTCTTGCCGGCACCGGAGTGCCCGGTGACGAAGAGAAATTCGCCGGGGCGAACGCGGAAACTCAGCTCGTGCAGCCCGACATGGCCATTGGGGTAACGCTTGGCGACCTGCTCGAATCGGATCATGCCCGCTCGCGCTCCTCGAAGAGTGCCTGAACGAAAGCCTGCGCCTCGAACGGGCGCAGATCATCGATGCCTTCACCCACGCCGATGTAGCGAATCGGCAGGCCGAACTGCTTGGCCAGGGCGAAGATGACGCCGCCCTTGGCGGTGCCGTCGAGTTTGGTCAGCGCCAGGCCGGTGAGGTTCACCGTCTGGTTGAACTGCTTGGCCTGGCTGATGGCGTTCTGCCCGGTGCCGGCATCGAGTACCAGCAGCACTTCATGCGGCGCGGTTTCGTCCAGCTTGCCGATCACCCGACGGACCTTCTTCAGCTCTTCCATCAGGTTGTCTTTGGTGTGCAGGCGCCCAGCGGTATCGGCGATCAGCACGTCGATGCCGCGCGACTTGGCGGCCTGTACCGCATCGAAGATCACCGAGGCCGAGTCGGCGCCGGTGTGCTGGGCAATGACCGCGATGTTGTTGCGCTCACCCCAGACCTGCAGCTGTTCCACGGCAGCGGCGCGGAAGGTGTCGCCGGCGGCGAGCATGACCTTCTTGCCGTCCTGCTGCAGCTTCTTGGCCAGCTTGCCGATGGTGGTGGTCTTGCCCACGCCGTTCACGCCGACGACCAGAATCACGTAGGGCTGCTTGGCGCTGTCGATGACCAGCGGCTGCTCGACCGGCTTGAGCAGGGTCACCAGCTCTTCCTGCAGGGCCTTGTACAGTGCACCGC
Organism: Pseudomonas sp. YY-1; assembly: GCF_002843095.1. Classification (NCBI taxonomy): domain Bacteria; kingdom Pseudomonadati; phylum Pseudomonadota; class Gammaproteobacteria; order Pseudomonadales; family Pseudomonadaceae; genus Pseudomonas; species Pseudomonas sp. YY-1. Next base: position 226,987 of record NZ_PJLX01000004.1, read on the forward strand.
TGTCGGCCAGCTCCTTGCGCGCGACGCGCTTGGTCAGGTTGCCGATGATGGTGGTGGTCGCCTCGACGCCGACGTCCGCGGTAAGCAGGCGGGTTTCCAGATCGTCGAGCAGGTCATCGTCGATGGCCTTCTTGCCAAGGAACAGGCTGGCCATGCCTTCGCCGAGGCTGGCGCTGGTCTTGGACAGGCCTTGTTTGAGGCGAGCGAAGAAACTCGGCTTTTCCTGAGTGGCTGGCACAGCGACGGGAGCTGGCGCAACAACCTCGGACAACGCTTCGGCAACAGGCTGAGGCACGGGCGGCGGCTCAACGACAACAGGCGGGGCGACCGAGGGTTCGGCAACCAGCGGTTCAGCCTGTGGCGCTGGAGCAGGCGCGGCCTCAGCCACTTCGGGCTCGAGTGCCGGCAAGGTTTCGGGCGCGCTCTCAGGTGTCGACGGCTCGGCAGGTGGTTGAGCAGACTCAGATTGCTCGACGGGCGCGGGCTGAGTCGGCTCGGCTGCGTTCTCTGCGGGCTTCTTGCGCCACCAACTGAACAGGGATTTCTTTTCTTCGGTCACAGGCGGGATCTGCGCGCCAGCCTCGGCCGGCGACTTCTTGTCGTCATTGGAACCAAACATGGGTCGCTTGCATCTCAGGGGAGCGGACGCTAACAGGCTGCAAAGCCTTGCCGCGCCGCCCCGGAAAAGGATGGGGTATCCTAGCACCTCTTCGCCCGTCGGCGGTACGACCGCCCAGGCTATCCGACAGGTCTGACTTTCGATGAATGCCATTGCCCGCCGTTCCCTCGGCCTGCTGTTTGGCGCACTCTGCGTGCCACTCGCGGCCTTCGCTTCTCCCGCTCAACCCACCCACGAATTCAAACTGGACAATGGCCTCAAGGTCATCGTCCGCGAGGATCACCGCGCTCCCGTGGTGGTTTCGCAGATCTGGTACAAGGTCGGCTCCAGCTACGAAACGCCCGGCTCCACCGGACTGTCCCACGCACTGGAACACATGATGTTCAAGGGCAGCGGCAAGTTCGGTCCCGGCGAAGCCTCGCGCATCCTGCGTGAACTGGGCGCCGAGGAGAATGCCTTCACCAGCGATGACTACACCGCCTACTACCAGGTGCTGGCCAGTGACCGCCTGGGCGTGGCCCTGGAGCTGGAAGCCGATCGCCTGGCCAGCCTGACGCTGCCGGCCGACGAGTTCAGCAAGGAAATCGAGGTAATCAAGGAGGAGCGTCGCCTGCGCACTGACGACCGCCCGTCCTCGCTGGCCTACGAACGCTTCAAGGCCATGGCTTATCCGGCCAGTGGCTACAGCATCCCGACCATCGGCTGGATGGCCGACCTCGATCGCATGCACATCGACGAACTGCGCGCCTGGCACCAGAAGTGGTACGCGCCGAACAACGCCACCCTGGTGGTGGTCGGTGACGTCAGCGTGGATGAGGTGAAAACCCAGGTTCAGCGCTACTTCGGCGGCATTGCGCGCGGTGAAGTGCCGACCGCCAAGCTGCCGCTGGAGCTGGCCGCGCCGGGCGAACGCCGTACCACGCTGTATCTCAAGACCCAACTGCCGAACCTGATCATGGGCTTCAACGTGCCAGGTCTGGCCACCACCGAAACGCCACGCCAGGTCTACGCCTTGCGCCTGGCCGCTGCCTTGCTCGACGGCGGCTACAGCGCGCGTCTGTCGACTCGCCTGGAGCGTGGCGAGGAGCTCGTTTCCGGCGCCAGCGCCTGGTACAACGCCTTCACCCGCGGCGACAGCCTGTTCATCCTCTCGGCAACGCCCAACGTGCAGAAGGGCAAGACCCTGGAGCAGGCCGAAGCTGGCCTGTGGCGCGAACTGGAAGAGCTTAAGAAAGCCCCGCCGTCCGCTGCCGAACTGGCCCGCGTACGCGCCCAGGTCATCGCTGGCCTGGTCTATGAGCGCGACTCGATCACCAGCCAGGCCACCAGCATCGGTCAACTGGAAACCGTTGGTCTGTCCTGGCAACTGATCGACCAGGAACTGAACGAACTGCAGGCCGTCACCCCAGCCGATATCCAGCAGGCTGCCCGCACCTTCTTCGTCCGCGACCGCCTGAGCGTCGCCCACGTTCTGCCTGAAGCATCCCGTCATGAGGAGTCCCACCATGAAGACTGAGCACCGCCGCCTGGGCCTGCTCGGCCTGGTACTGTCCAGCGCACTGCTACTGGGCGCCTGCGCCAACCTCTCTGACAAGGCCCCGACGGGCGATGCCGCCAAGCTGCAGTCGCTGGCCGCGCTCGACGGCAAGGCACCGACCCGCCGCACCCTGGATATCCAGACCTGGAACACCGCGCAGGGTGCCAAGGTGTTGTTCGTCGAAGCCCATGAGCTGCCGATGTTCGACCTGCGCCTGACCTTCGCTGCCGGCAGCAGCCAGGACGGCGGCGTGCCAGGCCTTGCCACCTTGACCAACGCCATGCTCAACGAAGGCGTGCCGGGCAAGGACGTTGGCGCCATCGCCGCCGGTTTCGAAGGCCTCGGCGCCGAGTTCGGCAACGGCGCCTATCGCGACATGGCGGTGGCCAGCCTGCGCAGCCTGAGCGCCCAGGAGCAGCGCGAGCCGGCTCTGGCGTTGTTCGCCGAGGTGCTGGGCAAGCCCACCTTCCCGGCCGACTCGCTGGCACGGATCAAGAACCAACTGCTCGCCGGTTTCGAGTTCCAGAAGCAGAACCCGGGCAAGCTGGCCAGCCTCGAGCTGTTCGAGCGCCTTTACGGCCAGCACCCGTACGCTCACCCGAGCGACGGCACCGCGCAATCGATTCCGGCGATCAGCCGTCAGCAACTGCTGGCTTTCCATGCTCGTGCCTACAGCGCCGGCAATGCGGTGATCGCGCTGGTCGGCGACCTGTCGCGCGCCGAGGCCGAGGTCATCGCCAACCGCGTTTCCGCAGCCCTGCCGAAAGGCCCGGCACTGGCGAAGATTGCCCAGCCGCAAACGCCCAAGGCGAGCGCCAGCCATATCGAGTATCCGTCCAACCAGACCCATCTGCTGATCGCCCAGCTCGGCATCGACCGCCGTGATCCGGACTACGCGGCGCTGTACCTGGGCAACCAGATCTTCGGCGGCGGCGGGTTCGGCACGCGGTTGATGAGTGAAGTGCGCGAGAAGCGCGGCCTGACCTACGGCGTCTACTCCGGCTTCAGTGCCATGCAGGCGCGCGGCCCATTCATGATCAACCTGCAGACCCGCGCCGAACTCAGCGAAGGCACCCTGGCGCTGGTCAAGCAACTGCTAGGCGACTATCTGCGTGATGGTCCGACCCAGCAAGAGCTGGATGATGCCAAGCGCGAACTGGCCGGCAGCTTCCCACTGTCCACCGCGAGCAATGCCGCCATCGTCGGCCAACTGGCCTCGATGGGTTTCTACGACCTGCCGCTGAGCTACCTGGACGACTTCATGCGCGACGTGCAAAGCCTGAGCACCGAGCAGGTGAAAGCGGCGATGGCCAAACACCTCGATCCCGAAGCACTGGTGGTGGTCACCGCCGGCCCGACGGTAGCGCAGAAGGAGCTGCCGCCGCCCACCGACCGGCCGACCGAGCAGCCCAGTGCGGTGCCGCACTGATGCGTGGTCGCGCGCCGCAGAAACCCGCCGCGGGCAAAGCCCACGGCGGGCAGGGCCAACTGCGTATCATCGGCGGCGAGTGGCGTTCGCGGCGCTTCGCCTTCCCCGACGGCCCCGGCCTGCGCCCAACTCCGGACCGGGTACGCGAGACGCTGTTCAACTGGCTCGCGCCTTATGTCGAAGGCGCCCACGTGCTCGACCCCTTCGCCGGTAGCGGCGCGCTGCTACTCGAAGCCCTGTCGCGCGGGGCGGCCAGTGGGCTGGCCTGCGACCTCAACCCGGCTTCGGTGAGCGCATTGCGTGGGCACCTGGCGACACTGCAATGCAGCGCTGGCGAGATTCAGCTGGGCGACGCCCTGCAACTGCTGGCTCGCCCGGCGCCGCGGCGCTTCGATATCGTTCTGCTCGACCCGCCGTTCCACAAGGATCTGCTGCAGGACGCCTGCGAACTGCTGGAAGCTCAGAACTGGCTGGCCGACGACGCCTGGATCTACACCGAAAGCGAAACCGCGCCCTCGACGCTGGGCCTGCCCGGCAACTGGCGCCTGCATCGCGAGAAGCACACCGGCCAGGTGCATTACGCGCTGTGGCAGCGTGGATGAAGGACTTCATCTACACCCACCTACCCTACCTGCTGCTTATCATGCTGGCATTGCCGGTGTTGCTCAGCCAGCAGGAAATTGCGCTCAACCTGCAACGCGCGATACCACACAATCCCAATGCCGGTATCACCATCGGGCTTACCAGTCAGCGCATCGTCGCACTGCTGGTATTGATCTGGTGTGCCTGGCGGATGATGCGCAAACGGCGCCGCTAAGATGCCGGCATTGCGGCGAGCCTGTGGCGGCGAGCACAATCCCAATGAGTTGGCCTGACCAACGTTTCCTGACACGCAGATAGTCTATGCCCGCAACGTTCCAACCCGCCTGGTGGCTCCCCGACCCGCATCTGCAGACGCTGTGGAACCCCTTCTGTCGCAAACCGCCGCAACTGGAACGGCAGCGCGAACGGCTGTGGCTGGACGATGGCGACTTCCTCGACCTCGACTGGCATGGCCCGCATGACGCCCATGCGCCGCTGGTGCTGGTACTGCATGGTCTGACCGGCAGTTCCAATTCGCTCTACGTGCTCGGCCTGCAGCAGGCGCTGGGCGCGCGTGGCTGGGCCAGTGCCGCGCTGAACTGGCGTGGCTGCTCAGGTGAACCCAATCTGCTGCCGCGTGGCTACCACTCCGGCGCCAGCGAAGATCTGGCCTCGGCCGTGGCGCATCTGCGCACGCAACGACCAATGGCCCCCTTGTACGCCGTCGGCTATTCGCTCGGCGGCAACGTGCTGCTCAAGTACCTGGGTGAGAGCGGCGAGCAGAGCCAGCTGCAAGGCGCAGTGGCGGTCTCGGTGCCGTTTCGTCTGGACCAATGCGCCGACCGCATCGGTTTGGGCTTCTCGCGGGTGTACCAGGCGCACTTCATGCGCGAGATGGTCGCCTACGTGAACAACAAGCAACGCCTGTTCGTTGAGAGCGGCCAGGGCGAACGCCTGTCGGTGCTGGAGCGCCTTGGCCCGCTGGATGGCATGCGCACCTTCTGGGACTTCGACGGCCGCATCACCGCGCCGCTGCACGGGTTCGCCGATGCCCACGACTACTATCGCCGCGCCTCCAGCCGTTTCTACCTGGGTGAAATCCGTACGCGCACGCTGATTATTCAGGCCGAGGACGACCCCTTCATCTTCCGTCACAGCCTGCCCGAAGCCAGCGAACTGGCCCCAGGCACCGAGTTCGAGCTGCATGCCAAGGGCGGGCATGTCGGCTTCGTCGAGGGCAGCCCGCGCAAGCCGGTGTATTACCTGGAGCGGCGTATTCCACAGTGGTTGGCTGACCTCGGTTAATCGCGGCTGAAGCCGCTCCTACGCGGGCGGCAAGAGCCGTAGCCCGGATGAAATCCGGGAAGATGCGATAAAGGCCCTTCTGGATTGCAAGCGAGCACGGCAGTCGCTGCAGATTGTGGGAGGCGCTTCAGCGGCGAAAAGATCGCGGCTAAAGCCCCTCCCACAGAGGCAGTACTGCATGATCACTCACCCCAGCACCTGCTCCAGCGGCACATGCAGCCGGCCATACAGCGCCTCGACCGCTTCGCGCGCCGCAGGTGCCAGGTAGCCCCCTTCCAACGCCAGCACCTGATAGATACCGCGGCGCAGCATGTCCTGGCTGAGGTTGTCCGGGTTGGCGCCTGTGGTGCAGAGAAAGCGCACCCAGGAGGTCATGATGATCCAGCTGTTGAGCGTTAATGCCTCGATCTGCGCCGGGCTCATAAGCAGAACGCCCGCCTCGACGAACCCCTGATAAATCGATTGCGCGCCCACCAGGCAGCGTCGGGCGAAGGCACGGTAGCGCTCGGCCAGCTCAGCATCGGACTCCAGCAGATGCTCCAGGTCACGATGCAGAAAGCGGTAGTGCCACATCGCAGCCAGCAGTGCTTCCAGATAGAAGGTCTTGTCCTCCACCGTCAGCGCGCGGCCTTCGGGCAGGCGCAGGAAGCTGTCCACCTGCGCTTCGTACTGGGCAAACAGCTCGGCGATGATCACCTGCTTGTTACGGAAGTGGTAATACAGGTTGCCCGGCGACATGCCCAAGTGCGCGGCAATGTGATTGGTGGTGACGTTACGCTCGCCCTGGCTGTTGAACAGGGCCAGGCTCTCGGCAACGATGCGGTCGCGGGTCTTGGGTGGCGCCATGACGCAGCTCGATCTCGACTTCAAAAGTGGCAAAGGTACAGGCGAATCCGCCGAAGTGTTACCCCCCAGATGCACCGCATACGCTGCAGCAGGCCTTTGGTTAGGGTGCAGCAAGGGCGGCGGCGCGGCATCTTATTTGACACATTAGAGTAATTGCTCTAAAAATCTAGCGCAGCCTAATCGCGGCTTATAGCCGCCTCCAGCAGGCTGTTTAAAAACGTCGGCGAGGCAGTCAGCGCAAGGCAAAAACAGGCGAAAAAAGGCCGGGGTCGCGACCGACTTTACAAGTTGTAAATGAGCATTTTGATCGGACTCGCGCACGAGCCTGTTTTTAACGCAGCGATGACAACGCAGATAGTTTTTCAACAGCCTGCCCGCTGGAACGTCGAGGAGAAACCCATGGTCGCCGACATCGCCTACCTGCAGCACAGTCAACAGCAGATCAACCAGCTGGACGCCACATTCGCCCAGCAACGCTCTGCCTTTGCCGCCAATCCGATGCCATCGGCCGAGCAACGTATCCAGTGGCTGAAATCCCTGAGTGAGCTGTTGACCGAACAGCAGGACGCACTGATAGGCGCGATCTCCGAGGACTTCAGCAACCGCTCGGCCGACGAGACCCTGCTCGCCGAACTGATGCCCAGCCTGCACGGCATCCATTACGCGACCAAGCGCATCAAGAAGTGGATGAAACCCTCACGACGTAACGTCGGCATGCAGTTCATGCCGGCCTCGGCCAAGGTCATCTACCAACCGCTGGGCGTGGTCGGCATCATCGTGCCGTGGAACTACCCGCTGTTTCTCGCCATCGGCCCGCTGACCGGTGCCCTGGCCGCCGGCAACCGGGTAATGATCAAGATGAGCGAGTCCACGCCGGTCACCTCGCAACTGGTTAAGGATCTGCTGGCGCGCATCTTCCCCGAGGATCTGGTCAGCGTCGCCCTGGGTGAAGCGGAAGTCGGCATGGCCTTCTCCAAGCTGCCGTTCGACCACCTGCTGTTCACTGGCGCCACCAGCATCGGCAAACACGTGATGCGCGCCGCCGCGGAGAACCTGACCCCGGTGACCCTGGAGCTGGGCGGCAAATCGCCGGCCATCGTCTCCGCCGGCGTACCGCTGGCCGACGCCGCCGAGCGCATCGCCTTCGGCAAGACGCTCAATGCCGGGCAGACCTGCGTGGCGCCGGACTACGTACTGGTGCCGCGTGATCGTGTCGACGGCTTCGTCAGTGCCTACCGTGAGGTGGTGCAGCGCTTCTACCCGCAGCTCAAGGACAACCCGGACTACACCGCGATCATCAACGAGCGCCAGCTGGCCCGCCTCAACGGCTACGTGCAGGATGCCGAGGCCAAGGGCGCGCGCGTCGTCCCGCTATACCCCGAAGCCCAAGGCCGGCGCCTACCGCAGAGCCTTGTGCTGGACGTCACCGACGACATGAAACTGATGCAGGACGAGATCTTCGGCCCGCTGCTGCCGGTGGTGCCCTATGACCGCATCGAAGACGCCTTCGCCTACGTCAACGCCCGGCCGCGCCCACTGGCGCTTTACTACTTCGGCTACGACAAGCGCGAGCAGCAGCGCGTGCTGCACGAAACCCACTCCGGTGGTGTATGCCTGAACGACACCCTGCTGCACGTAGCGCAGGACGACATGCCATTCGGCGGCGTAGGCCCGTCGGGTATGGGCCACTACCACGGTCACGAAGGTTTCCTGACTTTCAGCAAGGCCAAGGGCGTATTTATCAAGCAGCGCTTCAACGCCGCGCGGCTGATCTACCCGCCGTATGGCAAGGCGATCCAGAAGCTGGTCTACAAGCTGTTCGTACGCTGATCAACGCGGGCAGCGCCCGTTTTACGCCTGGTGATAACAACAATGAACGACACCACCCTGAACGCGCCGCAGCTGTCGCGGCGCAGCCTGCTCAAGGTCGGCCTGCTGGGCACGACACTGCTCGGTACTGCCGGGCTTACCGCTACGCTCAGCGGCTGCTCGGCCAGCACGCCGGCCAATGGCTATCTGATCCTGCGCAGCAGCGACCTGCCGTTTCTACGCGCGCTGATTCCGGTGATGCTCCATGGCGCCGTCAGTACCGAGCAGATGCCGCAGGCCATCGACGGCACACTGGAGAGCCTCGATAACAGCCTGGCGCACCTGTCGCCAGAGATGCTGAAACTCACCGTGCAGCTGTTCGACGTGCTGGCCCTGCCGATCACCCGCGGCCCGCTGACCGGGGTATGGGGCAGTTGGGAAAAAGCCAGCGGCGATGACGTGCGCAACTTCCTCAAGCGCTGGCAAAACAGCAGCCTGAGCCTGCTGCGCATGGGCCATGCCTCGCTGCTGCAACTGGTGATGATGGCCTGGTACAGCCGCCAGGAAGCCTGGGCGCATTGCGGCTATCCAGGGCCACCCACCGTATAACGGCTGATTCGTAGGGTGGGCCGACCGGCGATCCGCTTAAGCCCACCCTACCAACTGGAACTTAGCCAACCGCGATTATCAGAATGAGGCCTCTGAAACCGTAGCGAGCGGTTCGAGTGCAAGGAAGGCTCGCAGCACGTGGCGAGGCTGTACTGAAGTACGCCGAGCCACGGGCGAGAACCTGACGCCGCAATCGGATCGCGCAGTAGGTTTCAGTGACTCCGAGGAAAAACAATGCCTGTACCCGATTTGTTCAAACAAGGCCTGGCCAAAGGTTGGAAGACATACGACGGCTCGCGCCTGGAAAGCGACCTGACGCTGGAGGCCGACGTCGCCATCGTCGGCAGCGGTGCCGGCGGCGGCACCACGGCAGAGATTCTCAGCGCTGCCGGCTACAAGGTACTGCTGATCGAGGAAGGCCCGCTGAAGACCAGCGACGACTTCAAGATGCAGGAGGCCGAGGCCTATCCGAACCTCTATCAGGAAGGTATCGGCCGCATGAGCAAGGACGGCGCCATCACCATCCTGCAGGGTCGAGCCGTGGGCGGCACGACGCTGATCAACTGGACCAGCAGCTTCCGCACCCCGCCACAAACCCTGGCGCACTGGGCCGAGGCCCATGGTGTGAAAGGCCATGACGCCGAGTCAATGGCGCCCTGGTTCGAGAAAATGGAGCAGCGTCTGGGCGTCGCGCCTTGGGTGGTGCCGCCAAATGCAAACAACGAGGTGATCCGCACTGGCTGCGACAACCTCGGCTATCACTGGGCAGTGATCCCGCGCAACGTGCGCGGCTGCTGGAATCTCGGTTACTGCGGCATGGGCTGCCCGACCAACGCCAAGCAGTCGATGCTGGTCACCACCATCCCCGCGACCCTGGATGCTGGCGGCGAGCTGCTGTACCTGGCGCGCGCCGACAAGCTGGTGATCGAAGGTGACAAGGTCGTCGGCATCGACTGCCTGGGCATGGACGAGCGCTGCGTAGCATCCAACGGCAAGCGCATCCGGGTCAAGGCGCGGCATTACGTGCTGGCCGGCGGCGGCATCAACACCCCCGGCATCCTGCTGCGCTCCGAAGCGCCCGATCCGCACAAGCGCGTTGGCCGGCGCACCTACCTGCACCTGGTGAACTTCTCCGCGGCGCAGTTCGAGCAGGTGATCAATCCCTTCTACGGCGCGCCGCAGTCGCTCTACTCCGATCATTTCCAATGGGACGACGGCACCAGCGGGCGGCTCTCCTACAAACTGGAAGTACCACCGCTGCAACCGGCGCTGACCGCCACCCTACTCGGCGAGTTCGGCCGCGAGAACGCTCTGCGCATGGAGCAGTTGCCGCACACCAATGTGATGCTCGCCCTGCTGCGCGACGGCTTCCATCCGGATAGCGCCGAAGGCCGTGTGGAGCTGCGTGGTGACGGCAGCCCGGTGCTCGACTACCAGATGACCGACTACACCTGGGACGGCGTACGCCGCGCCTTCCTGACCATGGCCGAAATCCAGTTCGCGGCCGGGGCCAAGGCGGTGATGCCGATGCATGCCGATGCCGGCTACGTGAGAACGTGGAAGGAGGCCAAAGAGCTGATCGAACAGCTCGATCTCGCGCTGTACCGCACTCGCCTCGGCAGCGCCCACGTCATGGGCGGTTGCGCAATGGGCGAAGACCCGCAGCAGGCAGTGGTCGACAGCCTGGGTCGTCACCATCAGCTCGATAACCTGTCGATCCACGACGGTTCGCTGTTCCCCACCAGCATCGGCGCCAACCCGCAGTTGTCGATCTACGGGCTGACCTCGAAACTGGCCACCTTGCTGGCCGAACGGCTGAGGGCCTGAGATGAGCAAGCTGATTGCCTTTTTCCTGCTGGTAGCCGGGGTCATCCACCTGCTACCAGTGGTCGGCGTGCTTGGCGGTGAATGCCTCAATGCGCTGTATGGCATCGCCCTCGACGAGCCCAACCTGCAGATCCTGATGCGCCACCGTGCAGTGCTGTTCGGCCTGCTCGGCGCCCTGCTGGTGGCAGCGGCGTTCGTTCCGGCGCTACGCAGCGCGGCCCTGACCGGCGGACTGATCAGCGTGCTCGCATTCCTCCTGCTGGCGTGGAGCGCGCCCGTCTACAACGAGGCTTTGCGCCGCGTGGTGATCGCCGACTGGATCGCCCTCGCCTGCCTGATACCGGCACTGCTGCTGCACCTACGCAGCCACTGAGCTTTCGTCACGCTTGGCCGCAAGGGAAACGCTGCGCTACCATCCGCGACTCTTGCCGCCTCGAACAGGACGAAGCGATGAATCGAGTGTTGTACCCGGGTACCTTCGACCCCATCACCAAAGGCCATGGCGATCTGGTCGAGCGCGCCTCGCGACTGTTCGATCACGTCATCATCGCTGTCGCCGCCAGCCCCAAGAAGAACCCGCTGTTCCCGCTGGAACAACGTGTCGAGCTGGCCCGTGAGGTGACCAAGCATCTGCCGAACGTCGAAGTGGTGGGTTTTTCCTCGCTGCTGGCGCACTTCGTCAAGGAACAGAACGCCAATGTCTTCTTGCGCGGCCTGCGTGCGGTGTCGGACTTCGAGTACGAATTTCAGCTGGCCAACATGAACCGCCAACTGGCGCCGGACGTCGAGAGCCTGTTCCTCACACCGTCGGAGAAGTACTCCTTCATCTCCTCGACCCTGGTGCGCGAGATCGCCGCCCTGGGTGGTGACATCACCAAGTTCGTTCACCCCGCCGTGGCCGACGCGCTGTACGAGCGCTTCCGCAAGCATTAAAAGCCGGCCACTCGTGGCCGCCTGATGACCCTCTCCCATTCATGGGAGAGGGTGCCCGCAGGGCGGGAGAGGGTAAAAGCGGCGCCACGATTCATTACCCCTCCCCCGCCCCTCTCCCGTAAACGGGAGAGGGGAGCAAAGCGCTGAACTGACCAGGCTAATGGCACAAGGCTCGCCAATCCGGCACAATTCGCAGCATCGTTGCCCGTAAAGTGTCGAAGCCAGCGCCTCGACAGGAGTTGCCCCATGTCCCTGATCATCACCGACGATTGCATCAACTGCGACGTCTGCGAACCCGAGTGCCCCAACGGTGCCATTTCCCAAGGTGAGGAGATCTACGTGATCGACCCCAACCTGTGCACCGAATGCGTCGGCCACTATGACGAGCCGCAATGCCAGCAGGTGTGCCCGGTGGACTGCATCCCGCTCGACGAGAACAACGTCGAGAGCAAGGATGAACTGATGCAGAAGTATCGCATCATCACCGGCAAGGCCTGATCCACCCCGGGAGGCTCCAGGCCTCCCGCTTCCTCCGCGCCGTTCTGCCCTCCTCTGAGCAAGGCTGTTAAGCTTTCAGCCTCCCTCAGCCGTCTCTGGTAGATCGCATGTTGCGCAAACTCCTGCTATCGACCCTGCTGCTCGGCGCCAGCCTTCTCACCCAGGCCGCTCCGCAGCAACCCGCCATTGCCACCGCTCACCCAGCGGCGACCGCTGCAGCGCAGCAGATGCTCGATGCCGGCGGCAACGCCTTCGATGCCGCCGTGGCAGCCAGCGCCGCACTCGCCGTGGTCGAACCCTATGGCTCAGGGCTTGGTGGCGGCGGTTTCTTCCTGCTACGTACTGCCGGCGACACGCCTGGCTACGACTTCCTCGATGCCCGCGAACGCGCGCCCCTGGAGGCCAAACCGGACCTCTATGTCCGCGATGGCAAGGTACAGCGTGAACTGTCGCTCAACGGTGCGCTGGCCGCTGCCATTCCGGGGCTACCGGCGGCGTTGGTCGAACTGGCCGAAAAGCATGGCCGCCTGCCGCTGAAAACCAGTCTGGCTCCGGCAATCCGTCTAGCCAATGAAGGCTTCGCGGTCGACCGTGTCTACCGCGAACGCGCAACCTGGCGCCTGGCCGCGCTGCGTGACGATGCCGAAAGTGCCAAGCTATTTCTCGACCAGGGCGAAATTCCCGCCGAGGGCCATCTGCTGCGTCAGGCGGATCTGGCTGCCACTCTGCAAGCGCTGGCCGAACATGGCCGGGAGGGCTTCTATACCGGCCCGATAGCCGAGCGCCTGGTCAGAGGCGTGCGCCATGCCGGCGGCATCTGGTCCGAGGATGACCTGCGTGAGTACCGTATTGCCCGCCGAGCGCCACTGCGCTTCCCCCTGGAAGATGGCCGCGAGCTGATCAGCGCACCGCCACCCTCGGCTGGCGGCATAGCCCTGGCGCAAAGCCTGGCGATACTCGAACAACTGCCCTGGCGCGACGCCGGGCCCGTACAGCGCGTGCATTACGTGGTCGAGGCGCTGCGCCGCGCTTATCGTGACCGTGGCCTGCTGGGCGACCCCGACTTCATCAAGAATCCCGTAGAGCAGCTGCTGTCGCCAGGGCATCTGGCCGTGCTCGCCGGCAGCATCGCCCCCGATCAGGCGACACCCAGCTCGAGTCTGCCGCCTGCCGGCACCTGGCACGAAGGCGATCACACCACTCACTTTGCCGTACTCGATGCCGAGGGCAATGCTGTCGCTGCAACGCTGTCGATCAACCTGCCGTTCGGCGCCGCCTTCACCGTGCCCGGCACCGGCGTGCTGCTCAACGACGAGATGGACGATTTCGCCGCAGACGTCCAGGGCGACAACGCCTATGGCCTGGCCGGCAGCCAGGCCAATACCATCGCAGGCGGCAAACGCCCGCTGTCATCCATGAGCCCGAGCTTCATCGAAAGCAGCGACGAATTCACCGCCTTCGGCACCCCCGGCGGTAGCCGTATTCCAAGCATGGTGCTGCTGTCGATGCTCGAATACCTGGACGACAAGCCCATCGAGCACTGGCCCGCGGTGGCGCGCTACCACCACCAGTTCATGCCCGACGTGATCGAGCACGAGCCGGATACCTTCAGCGATGAACAAGTCGCCGAGCTGCAACGGCGCGGCTACGAACTCAAACGCCTGGATCGGCAGTACGGCAACCAGCAGGTGCTGTTCTGGGACAAGGTCAGCGGCGAGGTACAGGCGGCGAGCGATCCACGCGGGATAGGCACAGCACTTCCACAAGCTGTGAACGAAGGCTCGGAGTGACCGAATCAGGAGAGCCTGATCAGGCTCTCCTGTTCGTCACCGAACTTGCGCAGCTCCCGGAACAAGGCCTGCTCGCTGCCCAGCATCAGCACGTTGCGCAGGCTTTGGAAGATGCGACTGACGTAGCCCAGGTCGTTCATCAGCGAGCTGGTCTGCAGGCCATCCAACCGCCCGCTGCGCACGTCCGCGAACAGGTGCTGGCGGAACTGCGCATCAAAGCTCGCTGCCTGCTCGTCGAGCCAGCGTAGGCGTGACTGCCACATTTCGTCGGGCATATCCGAGCGTGCCAGCTCGCGCACCTCGTGCAGAGTCGTCAACAGATGACGACGCAACTCCACATAGGCATCGCGCGCCGCCGACGGTGGCGCATCGAGGTAATGACCAAGGTTCTTCTGCAGGTGCTTGGCATCCTTGACCGCATCTACCAGTTGCAGCGCCGCCAGCTGGCAGCTGATCCAGAACTGCTGGTGCGCTTCATCCATGGGCAAGTCCATGCGCCCCATGAAGCTCAACAGATCGCCATACACACCCTTGATGTGAAACTGATACAGGTGCTCGGCATCGAGGCCACCCGCTGCGGGCTTGGCCTGCAACACCCGCTCATCCCCTTTGGCCTGCGCCAGTTGATCGACCGGCAGATACAGGGCATGGCAGATCACCTCCAGGCTCAAGCGGCCCAGGTGTCCCAGCTCCTGCACCACCGCTCCGGATGCTGCATCCACCGAATCCAGAGCGCGCTCGCTCAGATAGCGGGCGCGGGTACGCTCGGGCTCGGTCACCTGCTCGGACGCCAGTTCGGTAATCAATACCTGCGGCTCGACTCTGTCCGGCAGCCAACGAATCAGGTACTGAGCCAGGCGCCTCTGAAGTGGCCAGAACAGCGCCACACCCATGGCATTGAACAGGGTGTGGAACATCGCCAGCTGAATCAGGCTGTTCTCGCCAAGGCCCAACGGCTGGGCCAAGACATGCACCAGCCAGGTCAGCGGACCGAGCAGACAGAAGGCGATAACGCCTGTGGTGATGTTGAACAGCACATGGGCAAGCGCCAGGCGCTGGCCGTTGCGGTTACCGCCGAGCGAGCCGACGAAAGCGGTGGTCACGCTGCTGCCGATATTCGAGCCAATGGCGATGGCCAGGCTCTGACCGAGCTCCAGCTGACCACTGGCCAATGCCGCCAGAGTCAGCATCAGCGTGGCGTGGCTCGATTGCAGCACCACGGTAATCGCCATGCCGATGGCGGTGAACAGCAGCGCCCCACGCAGCCCGCCTTCCTGCAGACCGGTCATGTCCAGACCATCGCCAAAACTGGCGAAACCCTCCTTGATCTGGTCGATGCCGAGAAAGATGAAAGCGATACCCAGCAGGATGCGCCCGGCAGCCTTGCTCTTGGGCCCGAAGAAACCGGCCAGCACACCGAACACCAGCAGCGGCAGGGCCAGCGGACTCAGGCTGAGATTCTGCCCGGCGAGTGCCAACAACCAGATGCCGCTGGTGGCGCCGAGATTGGCACCGAACAGAATGGCGATACCGCCGGCCAGCTGGATCAGGCCGGTACTGATAAAGGCGATGGTCAGCAGCGATACCAGGGTGCTGGACTGCAGCAACAGGGTGCCGCCGACGCCGAACAACAGGCTCTTGAAGGGCGTGGACGTACTGCGCCCGAGTATCTGCTCCAGCTTGCTGCCTGCCAGCTGACGCAGGCCGTCTTCCAGGCACTGCATGCCAAACAGGAAGATCGCCAGCCCGGCGCAGAGTTGCAACCAGCCCTGGCTGAACCAGAACGAGGCGATCAGCCCCGACACCACCAGCAACAGCATCACCCAGCGCAGGGACTTCATTACCACCGCTTCTTCCTTTTCTCGGCGTTCAAACGTAAACGGCCCCGGCTCATCACTGAGCCAGGGCCTAAAAACTATCTGTAAAGCGAAGGTAATCGCTTACTGACGATTGTTGTAGCCCGTTTGGGTACAACCCAGGCAGCGTACGAACGCAGCTTTGCCTGGATCGACTACAAGCGCTTTACCAGTAGCGCCAATGCCCCCACCTGTAGCGGTGAACGGCAGCGAAACCACGAACAGCCCGGCACCAATGACTGTGGCGCCGATAAGCAAAGGACGGGCGATAAGCAGATCACCGATCATCGCGTAGGCTGGCGGCGCTTCGACCGTGTAGAGAGGATCGCCACTAACATTCTGAGGAGCATCTGGGTGTTGTGCATGAACCGGCAGCGCGCAAATGCCAGTGGTCAACGCCAGGACAGCAGCGGTCGTGCGAAAGGGTTTCATGGGGCGGTCCTTCAGCTTGTTTCTGGATTAGAGTGCCATTAACTATAACAGCGCATTGATAATTGTCAGCGTGACGGACGTCAATCGCCGTGAAAGGCGTATTCCGGCTTTTTCGGTACATAAGGACGAAAGAACGCCAGCATCGTGGCCAGATCGGCCTTCTCGTCACCTGTTGGCTGAAAAGTCGGGCCGATCACCACGCGACGGTTCTGGTAGTCCAGCGCCCCGAGCACGATGGGCACGCCTGCGCCCAGAGCTATATGGTAGAAGCCCATCTTCCAGCGCTCGACCTTCTTGCGTGTGCCCTCGGGCGAGAGCACCAGAATGAACTCGTCATGCTCACGAAAGGCCTGAATGGCCTGTTCGACGGTATTCAACTGACGATCCCGACGAATCGCGATACCGCCCCAACTGCGCATCAAGCCACCGAAGGGCCAGCGGAAGATACTGTGCTTGCCGAACCAGCGAGCGTTGAGGCGCAGCAAGAATTTCAGCGCGATGAAGATCACGAAGTCCCAGTTGGACGTGTGATGAGCGCCGATGGCGACGAACTTGTCGAGCTTCGGCAACTGCCCCTCGATACGCCAGCCCATGAGTTTCAGAACGCTGCACCCCAGCCATTCGGCAGCTGGATTGCGCGGCAGGTAGTTACCGGACATCGATCAACCTCGGTATTTCTTGTTCTTTTCTTGCCAGAACGTGTTTTACGAGCTCGCGAGCTAGAGCCATACAAGGCAAAAACAGGCGAGGAAGCGGAGTGTACTTTTGTACATGAGCATTCCGAGCCTGTTTTTAACGCAGTAGGGCCGACGCGCAGCAGATCGTAAACAGGTTCTCAGCGTTGGCACTTGGGACAGTAGACACTCGCCCGCTGGCCCAGTTTGACCTCGCGCAGCGTGCTGCCACAGACCTTGCAGAATTCGCAGCCACGCCCGTAGGCGAACAGTTCCTGCTGGAAGTATCCGGGCTGACCATCGCCACCGACGAAGTCGCGCAGCGTGGTGCCGCCACGCTCGATGGCATGGGCGAGGATGCGTTTGATCTCCTCGGCCAGGCGCAGGTAACGCGCACGCGAGACTGAGCCTGCCTCGCGGCGTGGATCGATGCCGGCAGCGAACAACGCTTCGGTGGCGTAGATGTTGCCCACGCCCACCACCACGGCGTTATCCATGATGAACGGTTTGACCGCCATGCTGCGCCCACGCGACATCTGGAACAGACGCTCACCGTCGAACAACCCGCCCAATGGCTCCGGCCCGAGTTTGCTGAGCAATACGTGAGTCAGCGGGTCCTCACTCCACAGCAGTGCACCGAAACGTCGCGGATCGGTGTAACGTAGGGCAAGGCCGGACTCCAGCTCGATATCCACATGCTCATGCTTGGCCGCAGCCAGGCCACATTCGACCAGGCGCAGACTGCCGGACATGCCCAAGTGACTGATCAGACTGCCGACTTCGGCCTTGATCAGCAGGTACTTGGCACGCCGCTCCACGCACTCGATTCGCTGGCCGGACAGGCGCACGTCCAGGTCTTCGGGGATCGGCCAACGCAGGCGGCGCTCACGCACGATCACGCGGCTGACGCGTTGGCCCTCCAGATAGGGGGCGATACCGCGGCGGGTAGTTTCGACTTCAGGCAATTCGGGCATGGCAATACGGCAGAGAAACGGCGGTGCGCCACCTTAGCAGGAGCGACCCGCAAAGCGGTAGAGCGCCGCCGCGCGAACGCTGGCCCAGCGCGAAGACTCAGAGCACGGCTAGATCGCGGATGCTCTCTCGCAGGTTTTCGAAGTCGTACTCCGAGAGCCCCACATACTCCAGGATCGGCTGCGAAATGTACTGCCACTCCATGTCGACGGCCTGCCCCCCCAGCACACGATGGCTTTCGCAGATATGCTCGGCCATCTTCAGGATGCCCAGCAGCGTCTTGAGCTGCGCTTCGCGTCCGGAGTCATCGCTGAAGATCGACAGGGCGTTGTGGTGGTTGGCGATGACCTCGCAGAGATGTTCCGGCAGGCGCCAGGAACGCGCGGTGAAATACCCCACCACCGCGTGGTTAGTGGTCAGCAGACGGTTCTCGGTATCGACCACACGCCGCTCCTCGCTGGCGCTGGCGTAGGCTTTCTCCAGCACCTGCATGTAATTGGGGAAGCGCTTGAGCATCAGCGGAATGCCGCAATCGTGGAACAGCCCCAGGCTGTAGGCCTCGTCAGGCGAGTGGTAACCGAGGCGCTTGGCTAGGGTCAGGCAGGTCATTGCCACATCCTGGGCGCTGTCCCAGAAACGGTTGAGTACCAGGATCGCTTCGTCGGTCAGCTCACCTTTGATCGACTGCGCGTTGATCAGGTTGATCACCGTGTTGCAACCCAGCAGGTTGACCGCCTGCTGGATCGACGCGATGCGATTGGCCAGGCCGAAATGCGGGGAGTTGACGATTTTCAGCAGCGAGCCGGACAGCCCCGGGTCCTGGCTGATCAGCTTGGCGATGCTGCGCAGATCGGGATTAGGCATGATCTGCTCCATCTGCAGGTCGACCATGATCTGCGGTTGTGGCGGTACGCTGATCCCCTGCAGGACTTGCTGGATCTGTTCGGCGGTGAGTTCGTAGGTCATGGAAAGGGGATCGTGCAGGATGAGAAGTAGGACACAGTCTAGCCAAAGCACCGACCTGCTCGCAGCCGACTTTTGTAAACGCCGGCCCGGCGCGCAAACCGCTATAATCCCGCTCCTTTCCCCGCGGAGCCCGAACTCATGTCTTCCCTGCCCAGTCTGCGCCTGAAAGCCAACGCCGACCGACGCCTGCGCGCCGGCCACCTGTGGGTATACAGCAACGAGATCGATGTCGCTGCCACC
Organism: Pseudomonas sp. YY-1; assembly: GCF_002843095.1. Classification (NCBI taxonomy): domain Bacteria; kingdom Pseudomonadati; phylum Pseudomonadota; class Gammaproteobacteria; order Pseudomonadales; family Pseudomonadaceae; genus Pseudomonas; species Pseudomonas sp. YY-1. The sequence continues at coordinate 245,911 of NZ_PJLX01000004.1, forward strand.
CCGCTGCATGGTTTCGCTGCTGGCGACCAGGCGATCCTGGAAGCGGCCGGCGGCAAGCCGCTGGGCATCGTCGCCATGAGTCCGAACAACCTGATCTGCGCCCGCCTGCTGTCGCGCGACGTCAAGCACGTGCTGGACAAGTCCCTGCTGGTGCATCGCCTCAATGTGGCCCTGAGCCTGCGCGAGCGCCTGTTCGATCAGCCCTGCTACCGCCTGGTGTATGGCGACTCCGATCTGCTGCCGGGACTGGTAGTCGACCGTTTCTTCGACATCCTCGTGGTCCAGCTGGCTTCCGCCACCATGGAGGCGCACAAGGATGACGTGCTCGCCGCGCTGATCCAGGTATGCAAACCCAGCGGCATCCTGTTCAAGAACGACTCCGCCGCGCGCGACGCCGAAGGCCTCGAGCGCTACGTCGACACCGCGTTCGGCGTGGTGCCGGAGTGGGTAGCGCTGGAAGAGAACGGCGTTAAGTTCGAAGCCCCGGTGATCGAAGGACAGAAGACCGGCTGGTTCTACGATCACCGCATGAACCGCGCGCGCCTGGCGCCCTATGTCAAAGGCAAGCGCGTACTCGACCTGTTCAGCTACATCGGCGGCTGGGGCGTGCAGGCCGCGGCGTTCGGCGCCAGCGAAGTGTTCTGCGTAGATGCCTCGGCCTTCGCCCTCGACGGCGTTGAGCGTAATGCCACGCTCAACGGTTTCGCCGAGAAGGTCACCTGCGTCGAAGGTGATGTGTTCGCCGCGCTACGCGAACTGAAATCCGCAGAAGAGCGCTTCGACGTGGTGATCGCCGATCCACCCGCCTTCATCAAGCGCAAGAAAGACATCAAGAACGGCGAAGCGGCCTATCGTCGTCTCAACGAAACCGCCATGCGCCTACTGAGCAAGGACGGCATCCTGGTCAGCGCCAGCTGCTCCATGCACCTGGAGGAAGACAACCTGCAGAACATCCTGCTGACCAGCGCTCGCCACCTGGACCGCAACATCCAGTTGCTCGAGCGCGGCGCCCAGGGCCCGGATCACCCAGTACACCCGGCCATCAATGAGACCCGCTACATCAAGAGCCTGACCGTACGCCTGCTGCCCAACAGCTGAGCAAGCTGCACCTGCCGAGTGCGTGTCGGCAGGTGCCCCTCCTCCCTTGCGCTGTTACCTCCTCCTACACCCCGCCTCGCATCTCGCCCAGCATGGACTAGGCTTGAGCCTGCATAGCAGAGCGCTATCAGGCAGTCAGCCGTAATCTGGCTTGCTTATTGCTTTTGCCTATCGCCATAACGATCGCCTCCCACGAAGGGGGTGAATCGACTCAGAAGCTGGAGCCTTGGCCACGAGCTGACTCCACATTGCGGATAGCGGGGAGGACTATGACTGCGCAGGCTGGGAACGACGCGTTCCTGCGATTCACCAACGTCAAGAAGACCTACGATCACAAGACCCTGGTGGTCAAAGACTTCAACCTCAATGTGGCCAAGGGCGAGTTCATCACCCTGCTCGGCCCCTCCGGTTCCGGCAAGACCACCTGCCTGATGATGCTAGCCGGCTTCGAGGACGTGACCAGCGGCGAGATCCTGATCAACGGCCGCAACGTCACCAGCATCGCCCCCTACGATCGCAACATCGGCATGGTCTTCCAGCAGTACGCGCTGTTCCCGCACATGACCATCCGCGAGAACCTGGCCTACCCGCTGAAGATCCGCAAACTACCCAAGGACGAGATTCGCGCCAAGGTCGAGGAGTACCTCGCCCTGGTCGAACTGCAGGCCTTTGGCGGTCGCTACCCCGGCCAGCTCTCCGGTGGCCAGCGCCAGCGTGTGGCCCTGGCCCGCGCGCTGATCTTCGCCCCGGACATCGTGCTGATGGACGAGCCGCTCGGTGCGCTGGACAAGAAGCTGCGCGAGCAGATGCAGTTCGAGATCAAGCGCCTGCACGAGCAGCTCGGTTTCACTGTGATCTACGTGACCCACGACCAGACCGAAGCGCTGACCATGAGTGACCGCATCGCCGTGTTCAACAACGGCGTGGTGCAGCAATGCGCGCCGCCCCACGTACTTTACGAGCGCCCGGCCAACATGTTCGTCGCCGACTTCATCGGTGAAAGCAACAAGCTGCCCGGCGTGATCGAGAGCGTCAGCGAAGAGCGCGTCGAAGTGCGCCTGCAGGATGGTGGCCTGGTCAGCACCCTGAAGGCCAACTGCACGGAAATCGGCCAAGCCACCACCGTCTCGGTGCGCCCGGAAAAGCTCAACTTCACCGACCGCCTTGGCGCCGCCGGCAATCAGGTCAAGGCCCGCTTCGTCACCCGCCACTACGTCGGTGAATACATCCGCTACCACTTCGAAACCGCCAGCGGCAGCGAGCTGGTGGTGAAGAACCTGAACGACAGTTCAGCCCCGCAACTCAGCACTCAGGAAGAGGTCGCCCTGGCCTGGCTGCCGGAAGACAGCCAGGCCCTGGATCGATCGGAAGTCCCCACCCACAACTAGTAGAAGCAAATGGAGCACAGCAATGGCTAGATCACTGACTACCAGCGTTTCCACCTTCGCCCTGGTGGCGGCACTGGGACTGGCAACGGGCAGCGCCACCGCCCAGGACAGCCTTACCGTGGTTTCCTGGGGCGGGTCCTACGGCGCCGCGCAGAAGAAACACGTCATCGACCCGTACCAGGCGGAATCCGGCGTCAAGGTCCTGTTCGAGGACTACTCGGGTGGCGTTGCCGAGATCAAGGCTCAGGTCGAATCCGGCAACATCCAGTGGGACGTGGTTGACTTCGAAGTGATCGACCTCGAGCGCGCCTGCTCCGAAGGCTTGCTGGAAACCCTCGACCACAGCGTGCTGCCGGCCGGCATCGACGGCACCGCTGCAGCACAGGACTTCATTCCCGAAGCACTGGCCAGTGAGTGCGCAGTGGGCAACATCGTCTGGTCGGTGGTGTTCGCCTTCAACGACAACACCATCGGCGGCACCAAGGCCACCAGCATTGGCGACTTCTTCGACACCACCAAGATCCCTGGCAAGCGCGCCATGCGCAAACGCCCACAGGTGAACATGGAGTGGGCGCTGATGGCCGACGGCGTGGCGCCTGAGGAAGTCTACGAAGTGCTGGCCACGCCGGAAGGCCAACAACGCGCCTTCGACAAACTGGCCAGCATCAAGAAGGACATCGTCTGGTTCGACTCCTGGTCGCAGGCTCCGCAGTTGCTCAACGACGGCGGCGCAGTACTGGTGCAATCGGCCAACGGCCGCTTCTACGACGCCATCGTGCAGGAGAAGAAGCCGTTCGAAATCGTCTGGGACGGCCACGTCTACGACCTCGACGCCTGGGCCATCGTCAAAGGCTCGAAGAAGAAAGAGCTGGCCATGGAGTTCATCAAGTACGCCACCGGCTCCAAGCCGCTGGCAGGCATGCCGGACGTCGCCTACGGCCCGACCCGCAAGTCGTCCATGCCGCTGGCAGACCAGACTGCGACGCCGCACCTGCCGACCGCTCACCTGGACAAAGGCATCCAGGCTGGCTCCGAGTTCTGGGCTGACTACGGCGAGTCGTTGGGTGAGAAATTCAACGAGTGGCTGTTGAAGTAAAGCACCAGCATCCTGTCTCCCCGACCTGTAGGAGGGGCTTTAGCCGCGACCGTCGCCGCTGAAGCGCCTCCTACGGGAATCGGGGGAACAGTTGGGCTGAATCCACCGGAGTAACACTTTGTCATCCCTGACCACCAGCGAAGCTGGCCAAGCCGCCAGCGCCCGTCGCAAGAAACGCCTCGCCGCCTTTCTCTTCGTGGTGCCGCTGCTGCTGTTCATCATCGTCACCTTCGTCGCCCCCATCGGCACCATGCTGTGGCGCAGCGTGTATCACCCGACCGTGGCCGAACTGATTCCGCAGACCCTGGCCGAGCTCGAACGCTGGGAAGATCACAAGCAACTGCCGGACGAGAAGACCCTGCAGGTATTCGTCAGCGAACTGCACGCGCTCAACGAGCAGCGCCTGTCAGGCAAGCTGTCCGAGGAGTTCAACCGCGCCTATACGGGCATGTCCAGCGTGGTCAAATCCACCGCGCGGCGCATCGGCCGGATGGATGCCGAAGCGCTGTCCTCCGAGGGCCTCGAAGCCCTGCTCGCCAGCCATCGCAACTGGAGCAAACCCGAGCTGTGGTACGCCATCGAGCGTTCCGGTAAGGTCTACACCTACGACTACTACCTGACGGCTATGGATCTGGAACTGCACCCCGATGATGGCATCCAGGTGCGCCAGGACACGCAGATCTACCTGCAGCTGTATACCAAGACCCTGAACATGGCGCTGGTCATCACCCTGCTCTGCGCCCTGCTCGGCTACCCGCTGGCCTACTACCTCGCCGGCCTGCCGTCGAACCGCGCCAACCTGCTGCTGGTGCTGGTGCTGCTGCCGTTCTGGACCTCGCTGCTGGTGCGTACCACCTCGTGGATCGCGCTGTTGCAGACCAACGGCGTGATCAACTCCTTCCTCATGGGCATCGGCCTGATCAGTCAGCCCTTCGAGATGCTCTACACCTCGTTCGCCACCGTGGTGGCGATGACCCATATCCTGCTGCCGTTCATGATCCTGCCGCTGTACAGCGTGATGCGCGGCATCGACCCCAGCTACATGCGCGCCGCACTCAGCCTGGGCGAAAAACCAATCCCTGCATTCGCCCGCATCTACTTCCCGATGACCTTGCCCGGGCTCAGCGCCGGAGCTTTGCTGGTGTTCATCATCTCGGTCGGCTACTACATCACCCCGGCACTGGTCGGTGGCACCGACGGGCAGATGATCAGCAACATCATCGCGTTCCATATGCAGCGTTCGAACAACTGGGAGCTGGCCGCCGCACTGGGCTCGTTGCTGCTCGGGCTGATCCTGCTGCTGTACTGGGTGTACGACCGCTTCGTCGGCGCCAGCAACATCAAGTTGGGATGATGAGACGATGAAGATCCCCGCCTACTACGGTTTCTGGCACCACCTCGGACACTGGCTGCTCAACGCCAGCTCCTGGCTGGTGTTGCTGTTTCTGATCCTGCCGATCCTGGTGATCGTGCCGCTGTCGTTCAACGCCGAGCCGTTCTTCAGCTTCACCGAAGGCATGCTCACCCTCGACCCCGAGGCCTATTCGCTGCGCTGGTACCGGGAGATATTCAACGATCCGAAATGGATACTGGCGATCAAGAACAGCTTCTTCATCGGCATCCTCTCGACCATCCTCGCCACCATTCTGGGCACCTGCGCCGCTATAGGCCTGGCCCGCGATGAGATGCCGTTTCGCCGCTTCATCACCGCCCTGCTGCTGTCGCCGATGATCGTGCCGCTAATCATCACCGCCGCCGGGATGTTCTTCTTCTACTCCAACCTGGGTCTGGCCGGTGGCTACCTCGGAGTAATCCTGGCCCACGCCGCGCTCGGTACGCCCTTCGTCATCATCACCGTCACCGCCACGCTGACCGGCTTCGACTACAGCCTGGCACGCGCAGCGCTGAACCTCGGCGCCACACCGATTCGCGTGTTCTTCGACGTGATCATGCCGCTGATTCGCCCCGGCGTGATTTCCGGCGCACTGTTCGCCTTCATCACCTCGTTCGATGAAGTGGTGGTGATCCTGTTCATGGCCGGGCCACAGCAACGCACCATTCCGCGGCAGATGTTTTCGGGCCTGCGCGAGCAGATCAACCCGAGCATCCTGGCCATCGCCACCCTGCTGATCCTGGTCTCCATCGCTCTGCTGGTCACCCTGGAACTGCTACGCCGACGTGCCGAGCGGATGCGCGGGATCGAAATACCGCATTGAGCCGTCACGGACCTACGCACGACCGGCAACCTTCCCCCGCCAGCCCTGGCGGGCGTAGAATCGCCCCATTCCCCGCCCGGCATCCTCCGGCGGGCCTGTGAGCCCCGGCCGTACGAACGGTGATCCCGTTTCGTCATGCAGCCTCCTGACACCGCGGCGATCTGCCGCTCGACGACGCTCACCGCACACACAACCGAATTAGTCGCAGGAATACCGTCATGCCCGATTACCGCTCGAAGACCTCCACCCACGGCCGCAACATGGCCGGCGCCCGCGCCCTGTGGCGCGCCACCGGGATGAAGGACGAAGACTTCAAGAAACCGATCATCGCCATCGCCAACTCCTTCACCCAGTTCGTGCCCGGCCACGTGCACCTGAAGGACCTGGGTCAGCTGGTCGCCCGCGAGATCGAGAAAGCCGGCGGCGTGGCCAAGGAATTCAACACCATCGCCGTCGATGACGGCATCGCCATGGGCCACGACGGCATGCTCTATTCGCTGCCGAGCCGCGAGATCATCGCCGACTCCGTGGAGTACATGGTCAACGCCCACTGCGCCGACGCCATCGTCTGCATCTCCAACTGCGACAAGATCACCCCCGGCATGCTGATGGCTGCCCTGCGCCTGAATATTCCGGTGGTGTTCGTCTCCGGCGGCCCGATGGAAGCCGGCAAGACCAAGCTGGCCAGCCACGGCTTGGATCTGGTCGACGCCATGGTGATCGCCGCCGACTCCAGCGCCTCCGACGAAAAGGTCGCCGAGTACGAGCGCAGCGCCTGCCCGACTTGCGGCAGCTGCTCCGGCATGTTCACCGCCAACTCGATGAACTGCCTGGTCGAAGCCTTGGGCCTGGCGCTGCCTGGCAACGGTTCGACCCTGGCCACCCACAGCGACCGTGAACAACTGTTCCTGCGCGCCGGTCGCCTGGCCGTCGAACTCTGCCAACGCTACTACGGCGAAGGCGACGAGTCGGTGCTGCCACGCAACGTTGCCAACTTCAAGGCATTCGAAAACGCCATGACCCTGGACATCGCCATGGGCGGTTCGACCAACACCATCCTGCACCTGCTGGCCGCTGCCCAGGAAGCCGAGATCGCCTTCGACCTGCGCGACATCGACCGCCTGTCGCGCAAGGTGCCGCAGCTGTGCAAGGTCGCGCCGAACATCCAGAAGTACCACATGGAAGACGTACACCGCGCTGGCGGCATCTTCTCCATCCTCGGCGAGCTGGCCCGTGGCGGCCTGCTGCACACCGACGCACACACCGTGCACACGCCGAACATGGCCGAAGCCATCGCCCAATGGGATATCACCCAGACCAACGACGAAGCGGTGCATCACTTCTTCAAGGCAGGCCCTGCCGGCATCCCGACCCAGACCGCGTTCAGCCAGTCGACCCGTTGGGAAACCCTCGACGACGACCGCGAGAACGGCTGCATCCGCAGCGTCGAGCACGCCTACTCCAAAGAAGGCGGCCTGGCCGTGCTCTACGGCAACATCGCCCTCGACGGCTGCGTGGTGAAGACCGCCGGTGTCGATGAGTCCATCCACGTCTTCGAAGGCAACGCCAAGGTCTTCGAGAGCCAGGACAGCGCGGTCAAGGGCATCCTCGCCGACGAAGTGAAGGAAGGTGACATCGTCATCATCCGCTACGAAGGCCCGAAAGGCGGCCCGGGCATGCAGGAGATGCTCTATCCGACCAGCTACCTGAAATCCAAAGGCCTGGGCAAGGCCTGTGCCCTGCTCACCGACGGTCGTTTCTCCGGCGGCACCAGCGGCCTGTCCATCGGCCACGCCTCGCCGGAAGCTGCAGCAGGCGGCGCCATCGGCCTGGTGCAGGACGGTGACAAGGTACTGATCGACATCCCCAACCGCAGCATCAACCTGCTGGTCAGCGATGAAGAGCTGGCCGCCCGCCGCGCCGATCAGGACAAAAAAGGCTGGAAGCCGGCCGCACCGCGCACCCGCAAGGTGACCACCGCGCTCAAGGCCTATGCCCTGCTCGCTACCAGCGCCGACAAGGGTGCGGTGCGCAACAAGGCGATGCTGGACGACTGATTCGCCAGCGTAGCTACAGCAAAAAGCCCGGCCTGGTTTGCCGGGCTTTTTGTTGTCGGAGGGTTTGCACCTGACGCTGATCGCCAGCAAGCTGGCGCCTACTTCAATGTTCAGGAACCCATCATGCGCATCGGTCTGATCGCCGACACCCACAACCTGCTGCGCCCCGAAGCGCTGGCAACGCTGCAAGACGTCGATCACCTGATCCATGCCGGCGATATCGGCGGGCCGCACATCCTGACCGAACTGGAACGCATCGCGCCGCTGTCGGTGGTGCGCGGCAATAACGACCAGGAGGCTTGGGCCGATGCCATCCCCGAGCGGCTGACGCTGACGTTTGGCGGCGTCACGCTGCATGTGCTGCATGACCTCAAGCAGCTGGATATTGACCCGGCGGCTCAAGACATAGACGTGGTGATTGCCGGTCATTCGCACAAGCCGCTGCATGAGCTGCGCGACGGCGTGCTCTACCTCAACCCTGGCAGCGCCGGGCCGCGACGCTTCAAGCTGCCCATTGGCGTGGGCATCCTGCATATCGAGGATGAGCGGGTACAGGCCGAGCTGATCACGCTGCAGGTCTGATGACCATCGTAGGGTGGTCGACGCTTCACCCGTCCACCGCCCCGCCAACCTTCGCATTGACACGGACCGGAGGAGCGCCTGGGCGGCATTCCGTTTCAGCCGCGATGCTTCGCGCCCTCAAGCCAATCGAGGCTGAAGCCGCGCCTACAAACGCCCCGGCATCGCTGCTTGATCAAGGTCACGCCCTTGAAAAACGTGGCCACCGCGTCCATCTAGGTAGATACAGCCTTTTCCCGCCTGATGGAGAACCCCATGACCCTCGACGAGCTCAACGCCATTGCTGGCGTGACCGCCAAGCCTGACGTCGCCACCGCCGACTTCGTCTACAACCACACCATGATCCGCGTGAAGGATCTGCAAAAATCCCTGGATTTCTACACCCGCGTGCTGGGCTTCACCCTGCTGGAGAAGAAGGACTTCCCCGACGCCGAGTTCAGCCTGTACTTCCTCGCGCTGATCAATGACAAGTCGCAGATCCCAGCCGACCCGGCTGCCCGCCATCAGTGGCGCAAATCCATCCCCGGCGTGCTGGAGCTGACCTACAACTACGGCACCGAGAAGGATCCGGAATTTTCCTACCACAGCGGCAACAGCGACCCACGCGGCTTCGGTCACCTGTGCGTGTCGGTGCCGGACATCAAGGCGGCCTGCCAGCGCTTCGAAGACCTCGGCGTGGACTTCCAGAAACGCCTGACCGACGGCCGCATGCGCGATATCGCCTTCATCAAGGACCCCGACGGTTACTGGGTCGAGATCATCCAGTTCACCGAAGTGAGCTGATTTCGCCTCCGCGAAAACCGACAAGGGGCTGCCTCCAGCGAAGCAGCCCCTCGTTCGCTGCGGAGTTCAACTGACGCCGACGTAGCGGTCCGCCCGGTGATTGATCGCCAGCACCAGATTGAGCACCACCGCCCCCAGCACCGAGAGCAGCACCTTGTCTGGCGACACCACGAAAATCGCCGCCAGGACGATGCTCGCGTCGATGGCCATTTGCACGGTGCCAGCGCGGAAACCGAAGCGCTCCTGCATATACAGCGCGAGAATATTCACCCCGCCCAGGCTGGCGCGGTGGCGGAACAGCATGAGCAAGCCCAGCCCCATCGCAGCGCCACCGAACAGCGCGGCATACACGGCGCTTAGATGAGCGAAGGCGACCCAGTGCGGCGTCAGCTCGGCCAGTAGCGAAACCAGCATCACCGCGCAGCCCGTGCGCAAGGTGAAAGCCCAGCCCATACGCCAGATACCGAGCAGGTAGAACGGCAGATTGACCAGGCAGAACACCAGACCGAACGACCAGCCGGCCTGGTAATTGGCCAGAAAGGCGATGCCGACAGTGCCACCGGTGAGCAGGCCGGCATGCGTGTAGAAGGCGATGCCCAGCGCTACCAGCGCGGTACCGAACAGCAGGGCCAGCGCATCTTCCCAGAGTGGATGGCGTACGAAGAGTGCAGCGACAGCGCTCGGGCGCTCGTCGACGGGCGATTGCTCAGTCATGACAGAACCTGCATCAGGATGCACGAAACACGTTACGGCAGCGGCAAGGCAATGACCGTCCCGCCGCGCAGGGGAATCTGGCGGCAGAAATGGCCGGAACGCCAGGCTGGATTATGCGCCGCGGCGCTCCCACACTTCGAAGGCGTAAGACGGTGTCTCGGCCGAAGCCGGGTGCTCGACGCTGGAGGTCATACGCCAGGTGGCCTCGTCGACCTCGGGGAAGAAGGCATCACCCTCGGGATCCAGGCCGACACGCGTCAGGTAAAGACGATCAGCCTGGGCCAGGCCCAGCTCATAGAGCTGCGCGCCGCCGATCAGCATCAGTTCCTCGGCATTCTCTTCACGCGCCCAGGCGTCAGCTCGTTCGATAGCCTCTTCCAGCGTCGCGAATACCTCGGCACCTTCCAGGGTCAGGCCGGCCTGACGGCTGACCACGATATTGAGCCGGCCCGGCAACGGGCGCCCGAGCGAATCCCAGGTCTTGCGCCCCATGATGATCGGCTTGCCGAGCGTCATCGCCTTGAAGTGCTTGAGATCCGCCGGCAGGTGCCAGGGCAGTTGGTTGTCGCGGCCAATCACGCGGTTGTGCGCGAGCGCGGCGATCAGGGAAAGAGGTAGAGTCGTTTTCATGGCCGCGAGCATAACAGAGCCCCCAGCGGCCTCGCAGCCCATCAGTGGCTGCAGCAGCGCTGTCGTCGTATCGTCACATTCGCCGTAGCAGGCTAAGGGCTGATTCTACGAGCAAGGAGCCAGCATCATGTCGAAATCACTCTCTGCCTGGGTATTGGGCGTCACTCTGCTGCCACTGGCGGTCTTCGCCAGCCCCGCCCCGGATAAAGTACAGGCCGCCATCGATTGGGCCCAGCAGCAACCCAGCGCCAGGCAAACCCAGAACCGGGACAGCAAGGCTCCCCTGGTGATCGCCCACCGGGGCGCCAGCGGTTACGCGCCCGAGCACACACTGGCGGCCTACGCGCTGGCAGCCTTTCAAGGCGCCGACTACATCGAGCCCGACTTGGTGATGACTCGCGATGGCCAGTTGGTCGCCCGCCACGACAACGAATTGGGGCTGACCACCGACGTGGCGCAGCGCCCCGAATTCGCTGACCGCAAACGCACCCAGAGCGTCGACGGGCGCAGCCTGGAAGGCTGGTTCAGTGAGGACTTCACCCTGGCCGAGCTGAAAACCCTGCGCGCCATCGAACGTATCCCGCAGCAGCGACCGGGCAATACCCGCTTCGATGGCCAGTTCGAGATTCCCACGCTGCAAGAGATCATCGATCTGGTGAAACGTCTGGAAGCCCTTCAGCGACGAACCCTGGGTTTGTACCCGGAAACCAAGCACCCCACCCACTTCCAGCAACTCGACCTGGCCATGGAGAAACCGCTGCTGGCGGTGCTCGAACGCAACGGCTACGACAGCGCCGACGCGCCCGTTTTCATCCAGTCCTTCGAAGTGGCAAACCTCAAGGCGCTGAGCACGCTGACACCGATCCGCCTGGTGCAACTGCTGTGGGTAGAAGGCCAACCCTACGATCAGCAGGTGCTTGGCAGCGGCCTTGGCTACCAGCAAATGATCACGCCAGAAGGCCTGCAAACCATCGCGAGCTACGCCGACGGCATCGGCCCGGAGAAAGGCATGGTCATCCCACGCGATGGCGCCGACAAACTGGGCGCACCGACCAGCCTGGTACGTGACGCCCATGCTGCCGGGCTCAAGGTGCATCCCTATACCTTCCGCGCCGAGAACGCCTTCCTGCCCACCAGCCTACGCAGTGGCGCCATACCGAGTGAGCGCGGCGACATCGAGGCCGAGCTGCGTGCCTTCCTCGCCACCGGCATCGACGGCCTGTTCATCGACCAACCGGACATCGCGGTGCGTTTGCGCCAACAGCGCTGATTCGCACCGAAGCGGATCAGGGGTTATTCTCAACCCCTGATCCGAATGACGAGACGCCGCGTGACAGACGCCTCCTCCCCTACCCCCTTCCAACGCCTCTGGCTCAGCGAAACCATTCGCCTGCGCGAGGACCATGCCGGCCCGCTCGAAGACAGCGAGGCCAATCGCCTGGCCCGTGCCGAGCAGGTTGACCTGGCCGAACGCATCCAGCATCGCGCCCTGCACCTGGCCCACCGTGATGGTCAGTGGCAGGCGTTGCTGCACTGGCTGCAAGGTGCACGCCTGGCCGGTGGGCTGCTAGCGCTGCTGGCCCTGCTCAGCGGCTTCGGCCTGGCCTTCGCAGCGCTGGGTGACGGGCGCCAACCGGTCAATGTGTTCTGGGCACTGGGCAGCCTGCTTGGGCTCAACCTGCTGATGCTGATCGGCTGGCTGCTGGGCCTGCTGCTGACCCGTGATCACCCTGGCGCGCTCGGTCGCCTGTGGCTGTGGCTCAGTGAAAAACTGGCGCGCGACGCCAGCGCCGCGCAGTTGGCCCCGGCCCTGCTGCTGATGCTGCAACGCCAGCGCCTGACCCGCTGGGGCCTCGGTCTGATGGTCAACGGCTTGTGGACGCTGGCCATGCTCGCAGCATTGACCACCCTGCTGTTGCTGCTCGCCACGCGCCGCTACGGCTTCGTCTGGGAAACCACCATTCTTGGTGGCGACACCTTCATCGCCCTGACCCAGGCCATCGGCGCCCTGCCCGCGCTGCTCGGCTTCAGCCTGCCGGACATCGACGTCATTCGCGCCAGTGGCGATGCCGCCATCGCCAGCGAAGAAGCCCGGCAGAGCTGGGCCGGCTGGCTGGTCGGCGTGGTGTTGGTCTACGGTCTGCTGCCACGCCTGCTACTGACACTGCTATGCCTATGGCGCTGGCAGTCCGGCAAAGGCGCGCTGCGCCTGGATCTCGACCTGCCCGGCTATGGCCTGCTGCGCCAACGCCTGCAACCGGACAGCGAACGCCTGGGCATCTGTGACCTGGCGCCCGCCGCCCTGCACCAACCGCAAGGCGGCGCCGGCGCGCAACCTGGCAGCGGCGCGCTGCTGCTCGGCATCGAACTGGACGAGCGCCGCCCCTGGCCGCCTGCGTCGCTGCCCAAGGGCGTGGCCGATGCCGGCGTGATCGACAGCCGCGAACAACGCCGTCAGTTGCTCGAACAGCTGACTCGCTTCCCGCCCGAACGCCTGGCCATTGCCTGCGACCCGCGCCGCTCACCGGATCGTGGCACCTTGGCGCTGATCGGCGAACTGGCGCGCTCGGCCTCGGCCACGCGCATCTGGCTGCTGCCGCCGACACCCGGTGAGAGCCTGGACAGCGCCCGCCTGACGGACTGGCATCAGGCGATCGCCAGCCTGGAGCTGCAGCATGGCGATACGGCGCCGCTGAACTGGCTGGAGAGCGGACATGACTGAGCCACTGAAACTGGCCCTGGTCGGCCACACCAACGTCGGCAAGACCTCGCTGTTGCGCACCCTGACCCGCGACATTGACTTCGGCGAAGTCTCGCCCCGCGCCAGCACCACCCGCCATGTCGAAGGTGCGCGCCTGTCGGTAGATGGCCAGGCGCTGCTGGAGCTGTACGACACCCCCGGCCTGGAAGACGCCATCGCCCTGCTCGACTACCTGGAGCGCCTTGACCGCCCCGGTGAGCGGCTGGACGGCCCGGCACGTCTGGCGCGTTTTCTCGAAGGCAGCGAAGCACGCCAGCGCTACGAACAGGAAGCCAAGGTACTGCGCCAGTTGCAGGCCTCCGATGCTGGCCTCTACGTCATCGACGTGCGCGAGCCAGTGCTGGCCAAGTATCGCGACGAGCTGGCAGTACTGACCATGTGCGGCCGACCGCTGCTGCCGGTACTCAACTTCGTCGCCAGCGCCAGCCACCGCGAAGCGGAGTGGCGCGAAGCCCTGGCCCGCCTCGGCCTGCATGCCCTGGTGGCGTTCGACAGCGTGGCACCACCTGCAGACGGCGAACGACGTCTGTACGAAAGCCTGGCCCTGCTACTGGAGCGTTCGCGCCCGCAGCTGCAACGACTGATCGAGGATCACGAAGCCCAGCGCCAGGCCCGGCGCCAGGCCGGCAACCGTCTGATCGCCGAGCTGCTGATCGACTGCGCCGCCTGCCGCCGCAGCGTCGCCGCCCAACCCGTGCTGGAACAGGGCGCCATCAGCGAGCTGCGCACGGCCATTCGCCAGCGCGAGCAGCGTTGCGTCGAGGCCCTGCTACGCCTGTACGCCTTCCGCAGCAGTGACGCCAAAGCGGCTGACCTGCCGCTGCTCGACGGCCGCTGGGGCGACGACCTGTTCAACCCGGAAACACTGAAGCAGCTCGGCATCAAGGTCGGTGGCGGCATGGCAGCCGGCGCCGCCACGGGCGTCGGCGTAGATCTGCTGGTCGGCGGTCTCACCATGGGCGCAGCTGCCGCATTGGGCGCAGTGATCGGCGGCAGCGCGCAGACCCTGCGTAACTACGGGGAGCGCTTGAAGGGAAAACTCAGGGGCCAGCGCGAACTGACCGTCGACGACGCCGTGCTGCGCCTGCTCGCCCTGCGTCAGCAGCAACTGCTGGCCGCACTGGACGTGCGCGGACACGCCGCGATGGATGCCATCAGCCTCAACGCCCCGCAGGAAACCCTGTGGCGCCAGGGCAAGCTGCCCGCACCACTGAACGTGGCACGCGCTCACCCGCAATGGTCGTCACTGAATCCAGGCGCACGCCTGGAAGAGGCCGAACGCGCCGAACAGGTAGAGCGCCTGCGCAGCGACCTTTCCATGCAACCGGTGGGCTGAAGCGGAAAACGCCCAGCCCCCGCTTCCCTATACCGCCACCGGCGCCTTGATATGCGGGTGCGCTTCGTAACCCACCAGTTCGAAGTCCTCGAATTTGAAGGCCAGCAGGTCCTTCACCTCGGGGTTGAGCTTCATGGTCGGCAGCGGCAGCGGCTCACGAGTGAGCTGCAGATCGGTTTGTTCGATGTGGTTGGCGTACAGATGGCAGTCGCCGCCAGTCCAAATGAACTCGCCCGGCTGCAGGCCGCAGACCTGCGCCACCATCAGCGTCAGCAGCGCGTAGCTGGCGATGTTGAAGGGCACGCCGAGGAAGATGTCGGCCGAGCGCTGATAGAGCTGACAGCTGAGCTTGCCGTCGGCGACGTAGAACTGGAACAGCGCGTGGCACGGTGGCAGCGCCATCTGCTCGACCAGCGCGGGGTTCCAGGCCGAGACGATCAGGCGACGCGAGTCCGGGTTCTTCTTGATCATCTCGATCAGCTTGGCGATCTGATCGATGGACTCGCCGTTGGGCGCCGGCCAGCTGCGCCACTGGTAACCGTAGACGGGGCCAAGGTTGCCATTCTCGTCGGCCCACTCGTCCCAGATGCTGACGCCGTTGTCTTTGAGGTACTTGATGTTGGTGTCACCCTGCAGGAACCACAGCAGCTCGTGGATGATCGAGCGCAGGTGGCACTTCTTGGTGGTAACGATGGGGAAGCCGTCGGCCAGGTCGAAGCGCATCTGGTAGCCGAACACGCTATAGGTGCCGGTGCCGGTGCGGTCTTCCTTGAAGGTGCCGTGCTCACGCACATGGCGCATCAGGTCGAGGTACTGTTTCATCAGACGGCTCCTTGAACGGGCTGGCGCTTGTAGGCATAGGCGATCAGGCCGATACCGCCAAGGATCATCGGCAGGCAGAGAATCTGCCCCATGGTCAGCCAGCCCCAGGCCAGGTAGCCCAGCTGGGCATCGGGCACGCGGACGAACTCGACGATGAAGCGGAACACGCCGTAGCAGGCAGCGAACATGCCGGAAACGGCCATGGTCGGCCGCGGTTTGCGCGAATAGAACCAGAGGATGGTGAACAGCGCCACGCCTTCCAGGGCGAATTGATACAGCTGCGACGGATGACGCGCCAACTGCTGCGGGTCGGTAGGGAAGATCATCGCCCAAGGCACGTCGCTGGCCTTGCCCCACAACTCGGCGTTGATGAAGTTACCGATGCGCCCGGCACCCAGACCGATCGGCACCAGCGGTGCGATGAAGTCCATAAGCTCGAAGAAGCTCTTGCCGTTGCGCTTGCCGAACCACCAGGTCGCCAGCATCACCCCGATCAGGCCGCCATGGAAGGACATACCACCTTCCCAGACTCGGAGGATTTTCGCCGGTTCGGCGATATAGGCGGCAAAATCATAGAAAAATACGTAGCCCAGACGCCCACCGAGAATCACCCCCATGGCCACCCAGAACACCAGGTCGGACAGCTTGTCCTTGGTCCAGGTCGCATCGAAACGCTCCAGCCGGCGCGATGCCAGTAGCCAGGCACCACCGATGCCGACCAGATACATCAGGCCGTACCAATGGATTTTCAGGGGACCGAGGGCGATGGCCACCGGGTCGATCTGCGGATAAGGCAGCATCCAGGACTCCTTAGATGAAAAAACTCAGGCCCACACTGAACAGCAGCAGGGCGAACAGACGCTTGAGCAACAGTGGCGACAGGCGATGGGCCAGGCGCGCACCAAAACGGGCGAAGAACATGCTGGTCACGGCAATACCCAGCAACGCCGGGAGGTAGACGAAACCGACGCTCCATGGCGGCAGATGCGCATTCCCCCAGCCGGTGAACATGAAACTCAGCGCTCCGGCAATAGCGATCGGCAATCCACAGGCGGCCGAGGTCGCCACCGCCTGCTGGATCGGCACGCTGCGCCAGACCAGATAGGGCACTGTCAGCGAACCACCACCGATTCCGAAAATTGCCGAGGCCCAGCCAATCACTCCGCCGGCCACCGTCAGCGCCGGCTTGCCTGGGACATCGCGGCTGGCCTTGGGTTTCAGGTCCAGCGCCATCTGCGCCGCCACGATGATCGCGAAGGTCCCGATGATCTTCTGCAGCATCGGCCCCTGGATCAGCGCTGCGGTCAGCGCACCCAGCGCCGCCCCAAGTAGAATGCCCAGGCTCAGCCAGCGAAACAGCGGCCAGCGCACCGCCCCCTTGCGATGATGTTCGAGCAACGAGTTGATCGAGGTGAAGACGATGGTCGCCAGGGACGTGCCCACTGCCAGATGGGTGAGGATATCCGTTGCCATCCCTTGGGAGGTAAAGCTCAACACCAGCACCGGCACGATAATCAGGCCGCCACCCACGCCGAACAGGCCAGCCAGCACACCGGCGGCCGAACCCAGCACCAGGTAGAGCAGCAATTCCATCGACACCCCCAAAAACAAAGCGGCATGGTAGCGGAAATGCCCGCTCAACGGCATACGGGTCGACGGAACGGTTGCCGCCCCAGGCTGAGCTCGCTAGCCTGCCAGACTCCGCCACCGGAGGAATCCGCATGTGTCTGATCGTCTTTGCCTGGCAGCCCGAAAACTCGACGGTGCTGCGCCTGGCGGCCAATCGCGACGAGTTCTACGCACGCCCCAGCGCCGCACTGGGTGAATGGCAGGACGCCCCTGGCGTATTCGCTGGCCGCGACCTGCAGGCCGGCGGCACCTGGCTCGGCGTTACCGCGCAAGGTCGCTTCGCGGCGCTGACCAACATCCGCGACCCCAGGCAGAAAGCCGGGCCGCGCTCACGCGGCGCGCTGACGGCTGACTACCTGCTGGGCCAGGAGTCGGCACCGGCCTATCTCGACAGAATCATGCGCGACACGGCAGCCCATGCCGGTTTCAACCTGCTGATTGGCGACCGCCACCAGCTCTGGCACTTCAACTCTGCGGAAGGCCGGCCCCGGCAACTGCAGAGCGGCATTTATGGCCTGTCCAACGCCACCCTCGACACGCCCTGGCCGAAGCTGCTGCGTGCCAAGAATGCCTTGAGCGATCAAGTCGAGAGCGAGGATGAAGCACTACTGGGGCTGCTGAGCGACAGTAACCAGCCGGATGATCAGCTGCTGCCGGATACGGGCGTGGGGTTGGCGACGGAGCGCCTGCTGTCGAGCGTCTTCATCGCCAGCGCGGCCTATGGCACTCGCGCCAGCACGGTGCTGAGCCTTGAGCGCAATGGCGGCTGGAGCATCATCGAGCGCAGCTTCGGCCCACATGGCGCCGTGCTCGGCGAGGTCGCCTTAAGCGGGTAAGCAGCGCGGCGGGAGCGATCAGGCCTGGATATTCGACGCAGGATTGATCACCCGACCCAGGCCCAGATTGCGCAACGCCAAGTGCAGGGTGCTGTAGATCAGGTGCGGGTTGTCCATGGTCATCACCTGGCCGAGCAGCTCCTTGGCCTTGCTCTGGGTCACCTGGCGCAGCAGCCATTTCACCTTGGGCAGGTTGGTGGCGTTCATCGACAGCGAATCAAAGCCCATCGCCAGCAGCAACACGGCCGCCGCCGGATCACCCGCCATCTCGCCGCAGATGCTCACCGGCTTGCCTTCGAGGTGCGCGTCGTTGACCACCTTCTGCAACGCCTGCAGCACCGCCGGATGGAGGAAGTCGTAGAGATCGGCTACACGCGGGTTGTTGCGGTCTACGGCCAGCAAATATTGGGTCAGGTCGTTGGAGCCGACCGAGAGGAAATCCACCTGGCGCGCCAGTTCGCGGGTCTGATAAACGGCTGCCGGGATCTCGATCATCACGCCGATAGGCGGCAGCGGCACGTCGGTGCCCTCGTCACGTACCTCGCCCCAGGCACGGTGAATCAGGTGCAGCGCCTCTTCCAGCTCCTGCGTACCGGAAATCATCGGCAGCAGGATGCGCAGGTTGTTCAGCCCCTCACTGGCCTTGAGCATGGCGCGGGTCTGCACCAGGAAGATTTCCGGATGATCGAGGGTCACGCGGATGCCGCGCCAACCAAGGAAGGGGTTCTCTTCCTTGATCGGGAAGTAGGACAGCGACTTGTCGCCACCGATATCCAGGGTGCGCATGGTCACCGGCAGCGGATGGAAGGCCTGCAACTGCTCGCGATAGGTGGCGAGTTGTTCCTTCTCGCTGGGGAAGCGCTCATTGATCATGAACGGCACTTCGGTGCGGTACAGGCCGACGCCCTCGGCGCCGCGCTGCTGAGCGCGAGCCACATCGGCGAGCAGACCGGTGTTGACCCACAGCGGCATGCGATGGCCGTCGAGCGTCTCACACGGCAACGCACGCAGGGCATCGAGCCCTTCGGTGAGCTGGCGCTCCTCCTCGACAACCTCAGCGTACTGCTTGCTCAGCAGCTCGCTGGGGTTGGTGAAGACTTCACCATGGTAGCCATCGACGATCAGCTTGATGCCGTCGATCTTCGAGTACGGCAGATCGACCACGCCCATCACCGTGGGAATACCCATGGCGCGGGCGAAAATCGCCACGTGGGAGTTGCCCGAACCGGTCACCGAGATCAGACCGACCAGCTTGCCTTCCGGCACTTCGCCGAGCATCGCCGGCGACAGCTCCTCGCTGACCAGGATGGTGTTATCCGGGTAGACCAGCGTGGTTTTGCGTTCTTCCTGCAGATAAGCAAGCAGGCGCCGACCGAGGTCGCGTACATCGCTGGCGCGCTCACGCAGGTAGGCATCGTCCATCAGTTCGAAGCGATTGACGTGGTCGAGCACCACCTGGCGCAAGGCGCCCTGCGCCCACTGGCCGGTACGGATGACCTTGCGCACCTCGTTACCCAGCGCAGCATCCTCGAGCATCATCAGGTAGACGTCGAACAGCGCGCGCTCTTCCTTACGTAGCTGAGTGGCGAGTTTCTCGGACAGCTCCTGCATGTCCTCGCGTACCCAGCCGAGCGCCTTGTCGAACAGCTCCAGCTCCGCCGTGATGTCATCCACGCTGCGGTCTGGAACTACATTGAGATCGGCCGGGGGCAGCACCACGACAGCGGTACCCACCGCTGCCCCCGGCGCGCCCGGCACGCCGACGAACTTGGCCTCCTGCACGCCCTTGCCCTGGCGACCCAAGCCGCGGATCGAGCCAGTCGCCTCGGCATGGGCGATAACGCCAGCGAGCTGCGCACTCATGGTGACCAGGAAGGCTTCCTCGCCCTCGTCGAACTGGCGGCGCTCCTTCTGCTGCACGACCAGAACGCCCATCACCCGGCGATGGTGGATGATGGGCGCGCCGAGGAAGGAGGCGTAGCGCTCCTCGCCAGTCTCGGCAAAATAACGGTAACGGGGATGGCTGGCAGCGTCTTCGAGGTTCAGCGGCTCTTCGCGGCTACCGACCAGGCCGACCAGACCCTCGCTGGGGGCCATGCTGACCTTGCCGATGGAGCGCTTGTTGAGGCCGTTGGTGGCCATCAATACGAAACGGTTGGTTTCCGCATCGAGCAGGTAGACCGAGCAGACCTGGCTGCCCATCGCTTCCTTGACCCGCTGCACAATGATCGACAGCGCCGCCTTGAGATCCTTGGCGGCGTTTACTTCCTGGACGATCTTGCGCAGCGTATTGAGCATGCTCGGTTGGGGTCCGTATCAGTCGCGCACTATCAGGCGCGGGGCGAGTTCCTTGAGCGCGCGGCGGTAGACCTCGCGTTTGAATGTGACCACCTGACCCAGCGGGTACCAGTAACTGACCCAGCGCCACCCATCGAATTCGGGCTTGCCGGTCAGGTCCATGCGTACGCGGTCTTCAGCTCCAGTCAGACGCAGCAGAAACCACTTCTGCTTCTGTCCGATGCACAGCGGCTGGCTGTGCGTGCGCACCAGACGCTGCGGCAAACGATAACGCAACCAGCCTCGGGTGCAGGCGAGGATATTCACATCCTGCTCTTCGAGCCCGACCTCTTCATTCAGTTCACGGTAAAGCGCCTCTTCCGGCGATTCACGATCATTAATGCCGCCCTGGGGAAACTGCCACGCATCCTGGTTGATACGCCTGGCCCAGAGCACCTGGCCGAAATCATTGGTCAGGATGATGCCGACATTCGGGCGGAAACCATCAGAATCGATCACGGCAAGCAACCTCGTACACGCAAGTTCCGGCATTGTTCCACAAAGCCGGCGACAGCAGCAACGCGGGTTTAGGTGCAGTTTGAAACCCCCGGCAAAGCGGCTATTCTGGCGCGCCTCCCCTTTCCATAGAACAGGTAACGAACCGTGCGCTTGGCCCTTTTCGATCTCGACAACACCCTGCTGGCTGGCGACAGCGACCACAGCTGGGGCGAATTCGTCTGCCAGCGCGGCCTGGTCGATGCAGCCGAGTACCTCGCGCGCAACGATGCCTTCTATGCCGATTACTGTGCCGGCAAACTGGACGTGGTGGCCTACCAGAACTTCAGCCAGGCCATTCTCGGCCGCAGCGACATGGCGCAACTGGCGCAGTGGCACCGCGAGTTCATGGCCGAGGTGATCGAGCCGATCATCCTGGCCAAGGGCGAAGCGCTGCTGGCCGAGCACCGCGCCGCCGGCGACAAACTGGTGATCATCACCGCTACCAACCGCTTCATCACCGCGCCGATCGCCACACGCCTCGGCGTGGAAACACTGCTCGCCACCGAATGCGGCATGCAGGACGGCCGCTACACCGGCCAGATTACCGGCACGCCGTGCTACCAGGGCGGAAAGGTAACTCGCCTGAATGAGTGGCTGGCCGAGACAGGCCACAGTCTCGAAGGCGCCTACTTCTACAGCGATTCGCGCAATGACCTGCCGCTGCTGGAAGCCGTAGCCAACCCGGCGGCGGTCGACCCGGACGACGTACTGCGTGCCACGGCCATCGAACGCGGCTGGCCGGTGATTTCGCTGCGCTGAGCGTGCGATGTCATCAGGGTGGCGTAGGAGCGGCTTCAGCCGCGAAGCCTGCTACAGCGGCAAACGTGGCTGAAGCGGAATGCCGCCCAGCCGCTCCCACATCAAGCAGCAAGCCGGCGCAGCCTGTAAATCAGGGAAGCATCTCGATCAGGATCAGACCGGCTTGGCGCCCATCAACGCCATGATGGCGATCAGCAAGACCAGAATCAGCCCGGCATAGATCAGGCACAGACGCTTCAGCGCTGTCGGCGCCGGCGTATCGCCCAGCGCACGCCAGACGGCCAGACGACCGGCCAGCAGCAGGCCGAGCAACATCATCACGCCATACAGAATGCTACCCAGCAGCAGCCAGATTTGCCCCAGCGGCCAGCCGGCGGTATTGACCAGCCAGTAGCCGGTAATCGGCAGGCTCAGCGCCAGCACGGCGAACGCCGGAAAGCTGAACAGCAGGGTCACCCGCAGTTTGCGCGCCAGCACAGCCGCATCACCACCACGCTGGGCCTTGAACAGCATGACGCCATGGGCGATCAGGCCGAGCAGCAGCAACACGCCCGGGGCGCTGTGGAGGATGCGAACCAGCAGGTAGTGTTCCATCGTGGTTTCCTTTCATTCGGCGATTAAATAGGGCGGGTGCAACCCGCGAGAACGCGGCGGCGGGTTAAACCCGCCCTACCCGTGCTCAGCCGAGAAACAGCTTGTAGGCCGGATTCTCGCTTTCATCCCAGTAGGGATAACCGATGGCGTCCAGCGCCGCCGGCACCAGATGGCGTTCGTCCGCCGGCACCTGCAGGGCGGCCAGCACGCGGCCATCGGCAGCGCCGTGGTTGCGGTAGTGGAACATCGAGATGTTCCAGCGCCCGCCCAGCTTCTGCAGGAAGTTGAACAACGCGCCCGGACGCTCGGGGAATTCGAAGCGCAGCACCATCTCGTCACCGACGCCAGCAGCATGACCACCGACCATATGGCGGATATGCAGCTTGGCCAGTTCGTTATCGGTCAGGTCCAGCACCGGGAAGCCCTGCGCACGCAGGCCTTCGACCAGCGCCTGGCGCGGGTCATTCTCCGGATGGGTCTGCACACCGACGAAGATGTGCGCTTCGCGATCAGTGTGATAGCGATAGTTGAACTCGGTGATCTGGCGTTTGCCAACCGCCTCGCAGAAGGCCTTGAAACTGCCCGGCTGCTCGGGGATGGTCACGGCGATGATCGCCTCACGCTTCTCACCCAGCTCGGCGCGCTCGGCCACATGGCGCAGGCGATCGAAGTTGACGTTGGCGCCAGAATCGATGCCCACCAGTACTTCGCCCTTGGCGCCCTGGCGCTCGACGTACTTCTTGATCCCGGCCACCGCCAGCGCACCAGCCGGCTCGGTGATCGAGCGGGTATCGTCGTAGATGTCCTTGATCGCCGCACAGATCTCGTCGGTGCTGACGGTGATCACCTCATCGACGTGATGTTTGCAGATATCGAAGGTGTGCTGGCCGATCTGCGCCACTGCCACGCCATCGGCGAACAACCCGACCGTCGGCAGCACCACACGCTCGCCCGCCGCCATCGCCTGCTGCAGGCAGTTGGAGTCGTCCGGCTCGACGCCGATCACCTTGATCTCCGGGCGCAGGTATTTCACGTACGCAGCGATGCCGGCGATCAGGCCGCCGCCGCCGACAGGCACGAAGATGGCGTCAATATGGCCCTGATGCTGGCGCAGCACTTCCATGGCCACCGTGCCCTGCCCGGCGATCACCAGCGGATCGTCGTACGGGTGGATATAGGTGTAGCCCTTCTCTTCCACCAGTTTCAGCGAATGCGCCAGCGCCTCGGGGAAGGCATCGCCGTGCAGCACCACCTTGCCACCACGCGAGCGCACGCCCTGCACCTTCAGCTCCGGCGTGGTGCGCGGCATGACGATGGTCGCCTTCACCCCCAGGTGCTTGGCCGCCAGGGCCAGGCCCTGCGCATGGTTGCCAGCCGAGGCAGTGACCACGCCGCGCGCCAGCTCTTCGGCGGACAGTTGCGCCAGCTTGTTGTAGGCGCCGCGAATCTTGAACGAGTACACCGGCTGCAGATCTTCGCGCTTGAGCAAAATCTGGCTACCCAGCCGCTCACTGAGCTGACGGGCGGGTTGCAGCGGGGTTTCCACCGCGACGTCATAAACGCGCGAGGTGAGGATCTTCTTCACGTACTGTTCGAGCATGGCGATTTCGCAGGCGTTCGGGCTTTGAGAGGACTGCCGAGTCTACCCCAGCGCCGCGCCGGACGACCATACGAAAGGCGCGGGTTCTGCCCCGTCAGCACACCACTTGCGGCTATAATTCGCGGCTTAACTCTCTACCTTCCCAGGCATTCCCCCGCGATGAACCAGGATCAGTTGAAACAGGCCGTGGCCCAGGCCGCCGTCGACCACATTCTCCCGCGCCTCGACAGCAAGAGCATCGTCGGCGTAGGTACCGGCTCCACCGCCAACTTCTTCATCGACGCGCTGGCCAAGCACAAGATGGACTTCGATGGCGCCGTCGCCAGCTCCGAAGCCACCGCCGCGCGCCTGAAGGGTCATGGCATCCCGGTCTACGACCTCAACAGCACCGCCGAACTGGAGTTCTACGTCGACGGCGCCGACGAGAGCGACGAGCGTCTGCACCTGATCAAGGGCGGCGGCGCGGCACTGACCCGCGAGAAGATCGTCGCCGCCGTGGCCAAGACCTTCATCTGCATCGCCGACGCCAGCAAGCTGGTGCCGGTGCTAGGCAACTTCCCGCTGCCGGTCGAAGTGATCCCCATGGCGCGCAGCCATGTGGCGCGCGAGCTGGTGAAGCTGGGCGGCGACCCGGTATACCGCGAAGGCGTGCTGACCGATAACGGCAACGTCATCCTCGATGTGCACAACCTGTCGATTACCGACCCGGTCAAGCTGGAAGCGGATATCAACGCCATCGTCGGCGTGGTCACCAATGGCCTGTTCGCCGCCCGCCCGGCCGATCTG
Source organism: Pseudomonas sp. YY-1 (assembly GCF_002843095.1). Classification (NCBI taxonomy): domain Bacteria; kingdom Pseudomonadati; phylum Pseudomonadota; class Gammaproteobacteria; order Pseudomonadales; family Pseudomonadaceae; genus Pseudomonas; species Pseudomonas sp. YY-1. The sequence goes on from NZ_PJLX01000004.1 coordinate 270,430, forward strand.
CTGCTGCTCGGCACCGCCGAAGGCGTGAAGACGCTCAAGCGCTGAGACGCCAGCAGTCGCGTCAATCGTAGCCCGGATCGCATTCGGGCTAAGGAGCCTGCCAATGCGCCGCCTACTCCAACAGGCGGCGCAGCTCCTCGCTCATCGGCATGGGCTGAAAAGCACTGACCCGCGCCCGCCCGGTGTTGCCGATGGGCACCCAGATGCGCGAGAACAACAGCGCCGCCAGGATGCGCGGCATTTGCCCCAGCACCTCACGCATATCCCCTTGTTGCCAGCCTGCCTGCAGCATCAGCCAGTGCGAACGCGCATGCAGCCACGGGCGCCGCTGAGTGAGGATGTGTGCACGTTCCAGCCAGACCAGTGCCGCGGTACTGTGGCGAGCCCGAAGCTCGTGCTGCGCCTGAGTGAAGGCCTCGTCGATGGCGGCTTGCAGTTCCATGTTCATATCGCCTTCCTTCATTTGCGCAACAAGCGCAGGCCGTTGAATACCACCATCAGGCTCACGCCCATGTCGGCGAACACGGCCATCCACATGGTCGCCTCACCCGTCAGCGTCATGGCCAGGAAAACGGCCTTGATCCCCAGCGCCAGGACGATGTTCTGCACCAAGATGGCGTGGGTCTGCCGCGACAGGCGCACGAAGGCCGGAATCTTGCGCAGGTCGTCATCCATCAGCGCGACATCTGCGGTTTCGATGGCCGTGTCGGTGCCGGCGGCGCCCATGGCGAAACCGATCTCGGCCTTGGCCAGCGCCGGGGCATCGTTGATGCCATCGCCAACCATGCCCACCACCTTGCCTTGCGCCTGGCGCGCCTCGACCCAGGCCAGTTTGTCCGCAGGCAGCAGGTCGCCGAGCGCCTCGTCGACGCCGACCTGCTCGGCGATGGCTGCCGCGGTGTGGGCGTTGTCACCAGTGAGCATGCAGGTGCGTACGCCCAGTTCGTGCAGTTCGGCGACCGCCTCGCGGCTGGTCTGACGCACCGTGTCAGCGACGGCGAAAAGCATCAGCGCGCGCTGTTCGTCGCACAACACCACCACGCTCTTGCCCTGACGCTCCAGCGCCTCCAGACGCTCTTCCAACTGCACAGAGCAGAGCCCGAGGTCTTCGACCAGACGATGGTTGCCTACATAAAGCAGCGTGCCATCGACCTTGCCCTTGGTGCCGCGTCCTGGCAGCGCCTCGAAGTCCTCGACCTCATGCAGCGCCTGCCCTTGCTCTGCGGCGTGCTGGGCCAATGCCCGGGAAACCGGATGGTCGGAGCGCGCGGCCAGGCTCGCTGCCCAGGCGGCGTGCAGCGGTTCATCCACGTCCAGCAGGTGGAGACTGTCGGTTTGCACCGGCTTGCCGTGAGTCAAAGTGCCGGTCTTATCCAGCGCCAGCAGCGCCAGATGTCGGCCGTTCTCCAGGTACACGCCGCCCTTGATCAGGATGCCCTTGCGCGCAGCAGCAGCCAGGCCACTGACGATGGTCACCGGCGTGGAGATCACCAGCGCACAGGGGCACGCCACCACCAACAGCACCAGGGCGCGATAGACCCAGTCGAGCCAGGCACCGCCCATCAGCAATGGTGGCAGCACGGCAACCGCCAGGGCGAAGGCGAACACCGCCGGGGTATAGATGCGCGAGAACTGATCGACGAAGCGCTGGGTCGGTGCGCGCGAACCCTGTGCCTCTTCGACCGCATGGATGATGCGCGCCAGGGTGGTGTCGCGTGCCACCGCCGTTACGTGGAACTCCAGCGAGCCGGCCTCGTTGATGGTGCCCGCGAACACCGGATCGCCCACGCCCTTCTCTACCGGCAGGCTTTCCCCGGTGATCGGCGCCTGGTTGACCGTCGACGAGCCGCTGACCACCTCACCATCGAGGCTGATGCGTTCACCGGGTCGCACACGCACCACCGCACCCAGGCCGATGGACTGCACGTCCACTTCCTGCCAGGCACCATCGGCCTGCTTCACCGTCGCGCGAGGTGGCGCCAGATCCATCAGCCCGCGAATCGCATTGCGCGCCCGGTCCAGCGAACGCGCCTCGATCAGTTCGGCCAGGGTGAACAGCACCATCACCATCGCCGCTTCCGGCCACTGGCCGATCAGCACAGCGCCGGTCACGGCGATGCTCATCAGGGCATTGATGTTGAGGTTGCGATTCTTCAGGGCGATCCAGCCCTTCTTGTAGGTGTTCAGCCCGCACATCAGGATGGCAGCCACCGCCAGCAGTGCCACCAGCCAGTCCGGACCGAGCTCGGCGAAATGCACGACCTCGGAAGCGGTCGCCACCACGCCGGCCAACGCCAGCGGCCACCAGGGCTTTTGCACGAGTGGCGCCGCTGGCTGATCAGCGGTGTTTTCATCCCCCACCTGCGCAGTGAAGCCCAGCGCACGAATCGCCTGCACCACCTGCGCCAGCGCCCCTTGGTCATGACTGACGGTAAGCACGCGCTGCAGCAGGTTGAATTGCAGGCCCGCCACGCCCGGTAGCCGACCCAGTGCATCACGGATCAGGCGCTCTTCCGTGGGACAGTCCATCTGCTCGATACGAATGCGGGTGTTCAGCGGGCCACTCAGCAGCTCGTCCGCGGACGGCTGATGAGCATCGTGATCATGCCCGGCGTGGTCGTGGGCATGTTCGTGGTGGGCAGGCGGCTGTTCGTGCGAGTGGTCGCAGCAACGGCTCATGGCAAGTCTCCGTCAGGTATCTGTTGCCGAGTACACACCCTGTAGTCACTATAGGGTCAAGCACTCACGGAGGCTAACCCATGAAAATCGGAGAATTGGCGAAAAAGGCCGGCTGCCAGGTGGAAACCGTGCGCTACTACGAGCGCGAAGGGTTACTCCCGGCGCCCGCACGCAGCGAAGGTAACTACCGCCTGTATGGCGCTCCGCACCTGGAGCGCCTGGTATTCATCCGTAACTGCCGGACGCTGGACATGACCCTGGAAGAAATCCAGCGGCTGCTGGCTCTGCGTGACCTGCCGCATGAGAGCTGCGCCGGCATCAACAGCCTGGTGGACGAACATATCGAGCACGTCGAGGCACGCATAAACAGCCTGCAGGCGCTGCGCGGCCAACTCACCGAGTTGCGCGACCGCTGCAACGGCCCCAAGGAGTCAGAGGACTGCGGAATCCTGCGCCAGCTCAACGTCAGCGGCGGCGTGCAACCGCTGCCGGACGACGGCCATACCCATGTCGGCAAGAGCCACTCGCATTGATGAACTACGCTTGCTGAGCACCGCTCCGGTATCTCACCGGACGCTCAGGGAGAAACGAAAATGCCTGGAAAATTCGAATTGAAGAAGGCCAAAGACGGCCAGTTCCACTTCAACCTGCTGGCGAGCAATGGCCAGGTCATCCTCAGCAGTGAGATGTACAAGGCCAAGGATTCAGCGCTCAACGGCATCGAGTCGGTGAAGAAGAACTCACAACGCGACGGCGCCTTCGAGAGCAAAACCTCGAGCAACGACAAACACTACTTCCTGCTCATGGCCACCAACGGCCAGGTGGTCGGGCAAAGTCAGATGTATGCCAGTGCCGCCAGTTGCAAGAATGGCATCGAGTCGGTGCAAAACAATGCACCGGGCGCGCCGACCGACGACCAGACGAGTTAGTCGCTCTGCTTCCTGAATACGTAGAACAGATTCGGCTCGCTGATCAGATACAGGTTGCCATCGTCGTCCGTTGCCACGCCCTCGGCCTGCGGCACACTGCGCTGCAGGCCATGTTGCCCACGCAGCAGCGACAGGGTGCTGACCGGCTTGCCATCGGCGTTCAGCTCGATCACCAAACGTGATTCGTCCGACAGCGCCAGCATGTGGCCCGTCGCCGCATCGAAATCAAGGCTGGAAAGATCGCGCACGAACAAGCGGGCATCACGCTTCGGGTCGGTATTGACCTGCAGCGCCAACGGCTTGCTCTCATCGACATGGGGGAAACCAAGCACCTCGAAGATACGTACCGGATCGCGCTCCTTGGCCACCAGCAGACGCTGATTCTTCGCATCGTAGGCCAGCCCCTCGAAGCCCTTGTTGCCATTGAGACCGATACCCAGGGATAGCTGCTGGAAGTCGGCGGCATTCAGCACACGACTGTTATCGTCGATACGCACCTTGACCAGGCGCTGCTCGCGCTCGTCGGCAATCACGTAGACACCGGGGGCGATGTATTCGATGGCTTCGGGGTCGCCGAAGCCTTCCAGATCGATGGTGCGTTTGAGCTCACCCTGCAGACTCAGCTCGACCACCTTGGCCGGCTTGTTGGTGACGCTGAACAGGCTGCGTCGATCCGGATCGTAAGTCAGTGCCGAGACGTCACGGATGCCTTCGATCGGCTTGGCGTCGATCACCACGCGATAGTCGCCCAGCCACAGTGAGTGCTCGCGCCACTGCGCACTGTGCTGCCATTCCTCGACGACAAACCAGGCTCGCTCGAACAGGCGATACTGTTGAGCCAGAGCGGCGCCGACCAAAAGCAGGAATAACGACAGATAAAGCCAGGGGTTGAAGGTCAGCAGGCGGTGCATGATGGTTTCTCTGACTACCACGTAAAAAACCGCCGCACGGAGAGTGCGGCGGGCGTGCAGGTCATTTCGATCAGTTGATCAGCTCAACGCGATCAACATCGATCTCGCGGCTGTTGAAGTCCTTGTCGACTTCACCGGTCAGGCGCACCTTGGCGGTTTCCGAGACTTTCTGGCCCGGCCAGTCTTCGTCGTCGATTTCAACCTGGATGGTGCCGGTGGCGTCCTTGAACTCGTAGAGTTCATCTTGCAGACGCTTGACGATCTGCCCTTCCAGAACAACATGGGTGTCGTCAGCAGCTTCCAGCGCAGCAGCCACGGTGGTGACCTGCGGGGTGGCGCCAGGGCCGGTGTAACCGGTGGCGAAAGCAGCGGTGCTGAGCAGCGGCAGAACCATCAGAGCGAGAGCGGTACGTTTCATGGTGTGAACCTCGTTGTTCGTAAGTGACGGGCTCAGATTAGTGTCGCTAGCTGAAGCCAGACTGAATCGACGCTTAAGCGAAACTGAATCCGTCACGGGCGCTCATCCGGCATCCGGCGCCGGCTTACTGAAGACATAGAACAGGTTGGGCTCGGCGACGATATAGATGTTGCCCTCTTCATCCATAGCCACCCCCTCGGCCTGCTTGATGCCTTGCTCCAGACCATTGAAGCCCGCATTGAGACTGAGGAAGCTGACCGGCTGCCCAGCGCGGTCGATCTCCAGCAGCATGCGCGACTCATCGGAGAGCACCAATACGTGGCCCGTGCGCTCATCGACGCTCAACGAGGAAATGTCGCGTAGGCCGAGGTTAGCGGATGCCAACGGGTGCAAGACCCCAACGTCATCGTCAGCTCCAGGGAACGGCATGCTGAACAACCCCAGCGGACTGCGCTCCTTGCCAAGCAGCAGGCTATGGCTACGTGAGTCCCAGCCCAGCCCTTCGAAACCCTTGTTGCCTGACTCGGCGAAACCCAGGTCGAAGCCGGGGAAATCGGCCGCATTCAATTCGAGATCGTCGTCACCCAGGGTGAACGTGGTGAGCTGGCGACGCCGCTCATCAACGATGGCCATCAGACCGTTGTCCATCATCTCCACGCCCTCAGGGTCAGCGAAACCCTTGAGCTCGATGCGCCGTAGGACTTCACCCTCACGCGACAGCTCCACCAGCAGAGGATTCTTGCCGGTTACGGTGAACAAGGTGCCGGTCTGCGGGTTATAGGTCAGCCCCGAGGTCTCGTCCTTTTCCAGGCCGGCCAGCGCCTTGGCCTGGATCACCGCGCGGTAACCCGGCAACCAGACACTGGCCAGGCGATCAACCAATGGCGTCGAGCGTTCCTGCAGCCATAACTGGGCGCGGTCATCCCAGTGCTGGGTCTGCGCCAGTGCACCCAAGGCGACGACTGCCAGGCCTGAAAGCCAGTAGCGGGGGCGGCGAATTTTACGAAGGAGAGCGGACATCGGCTACGGCTCGGCTGCATGATGGCAATCCGACATCCGCTGTCGAGAGGAGTTCCGCCGTCCAGAGAGGAGGACGGCGGCTGACTTCAGCGCTCAGGCGCTGAGCGCGTCTTATAGCACGCGGCTGGTGAAGCGACTGTGACCGACCAGCTCCAAAACCAGCTCGTCGCTCTTGTTCAGCGCACCCACGCCGACCGGCGTACCGGTGAGGATGACGTCGCCCGGCTGCAGGGCAAAGTGCCCGGCCATATGCTGGATCATCGACACGATGGGGTTGAGCATGTCGCGGCTATTGCCATCCTGGCGGGTTTCACCGTTGATCACCAGGCGAATGCCGATATCGGCCAGGTCTTCGATGGCATCGCCCGGCACGAAGGGCGCCAGCACACAGGCGCCATCGAAGCTCTTGGCGATTTCCCAGGGGTAGCCCTTCTCCTTGAGCTTGGCCTGCAGGTCGCGCAGGGTCAGATCCAGCGCGGGTGCGAAGCCGCTGATGGCGTCACGCACTTCCTCAGCATCCGGTTTCTTCGACAGCGGTTTGCCGATCAGCACGGCGATCTCCGCCTCGTAATGCACCGAGCCGCGGTCTTCGGGAATGGCGAAACCGCCATCGAGCGGCACCACACAGGAGCCCGGTTTGATGAACAGCAAGGGTTCGCTGGGCACCGGGTTATTCAGTTCCTTGGCGTGCTCGGCGTAGTTGCGGCCGATGCAAACGACCTTGCCAAGGGGGAAGTGGACGGTGGTTCCGTCGACGTACTGGTGCTGATAGCTCATCACCGACTCCTGTGTTGTTTATATTGTGGGCATGGCGGCTTGTGGCCGGTGCCGTACCTTAACCGACGCGGGGCCGGATACGAAAACGCCCGCTGTCAGGCGGGCGTCTGCGATCAGGCGAAGATCTTGCCGGGGTTCATGATCCCGTTGGGATCGAACACCGCCTTGATCGCCTTCATATACGCAATTTCGGCCGCCGAGCGGCTGTATTGCAGGTAATCGCGCTTGGTCATGCCAACACCGTGTTCGGCGCTGATCGAGCCGTTGTATTTCTCGACGATCTCGAACACCCACTTGTTGACCACCGCGCACTTGGCGAAGAAGTCTTCCTTGGCCAGCGCTTCGGGCTTGAGGATGTTCAGGTGCAGGTTGCCGTCACCGATATGGCCGTACCAGAGCACGTCGAAATCCGGGTAGTTGGCCGAAACGATATCGTCGATGTCCTTGAGGAAGGCCGGTACCTGGCCGACGGTGACGGAGATGTCGTTCTTGTAGGGAACCCAGTGGCTGATGGTCTCGGAGATGTACTCGCGCAGCTTCCACAGGTTCTGCAGTTGCTGCTCGCTCTGGCTCATCACGCCGTCGAGCACCCAGCCCTGCTCGACGCAGTGCTCGAAGGTCGCCAGCGCTTCGTTGGCCACATCCTCGTTCAGCGCCTCGAACTCCAGCAAGGCATAGAACGGCGTGCGGCTCTCGAACGGCGCCGGTACGTCACCACGGCCAAGGATTTTCTCCAGGCAGCGGTCGGAGAAGAACTCAAAGGCGGTCAGGTCGAGCTTGCCCTGGAAGGCGTGCAGCACCGGCATGATCGAATCGAAATCCGGCGTGCCGAGCACCATCGCGGTGAGGTTCTTCGGCGCACGCTCCAGGCGCATGGTGGCCTCGACGACAAAGCCCAGCGTGCCTTCAGCGCCGATGAACAGCTGACGCAGGTCGTAGCCGGTGGCGTTCTTGATCAGGTCGCGGTTCAGCTCAAGCAGTTCGCCAGTGCCGGTGACCACTTTCAGGCCGGCGACCCAGTTACGGGTCATGCCATAGCGAATCACCTTGATCCCACCGGCATTAGTGCCGATGTTGCCACCAATCTGGCTGGAACCGCTTGAGGCGAAATCCACCGGGTAATAAAGGCCCTTCTCTTCAGCGAACAGTTGCAGCTGCTTGGTCACCACGCCCGGCTGGCAAACGACGGTGCGGTCGTACTCGTTGAACTCGACGATGCGGTTCATGTAGTCGAACGACACCACCACCTCGCCATTGGCAGCCACCGCAGCGGCGGACAGCCCCGTGCGGCCGCCCGACGGCACCAGGGCGATCTTGTGCTGATTGGCCCAGCGCACGATGGCCTGCACCTGCTCGGTGGTCTTGGGGAAGACGATGGCCGAAGGTGCCGGAGCGAACTGCTTGGTCCAATCCTTGCCGTAGGTTTCCAGGGAATCGGCGTCGGTCAGTACCTTGCCGGGTTCAACCAGGGTCTTCAGCTCTTCGATCTGGGCAGGGGTGGTCATCTACTGAACTCTCAAAGGATTCATGGTCGCCCTGAGAACCATTCAGGTCGCAACCGAGCATTGAAAAAGGCGAACATGCTAGCATACGCACCCCGTGAATCGAGCTATGCGGTGATCTACGGGCGCTGGCTGAGCTTCTCAGCCCTTCCCTGAAAACATCCCTGGGACAACAGGTACTCCGATGAGCAAGACCTCTCTCGACAAGAGCAAGATCAAGTTCCTTCTTCTCGAAGGCGTCCACCAGAATGCCGTGGACACTCTGAAGGCCGCCGGCTACAGCAACATCGAGTACCTCAAGGGCGCGCTGTCAGGCGAAGAGCTGAAAGAAAAGATCGCCGATGCGCACTTCATCGGTATTCGCTCGCGCACCCAGCTGACCGCCGAGGTCTTCGACTGTGCGAAGAAGCTGGTCGCCGTCGGTTGCTTCTGCATCGGTACCAACCAGGTCGACCTGGACGCTGCCCGCGAGCGCGGTATCGCCGTATTCAACGCGCCCTACTCCAACACCCGATCGGTGGCCGAGCTGGTACTGGCCCAGGCCATCCTGCTGCTGCGCGGCATTCCCGAGAAGAACGCCTCCTGCCACCGTGGTGGTTGGATCAAGTCGGCGGCCAACTCCTTCGAGATCCGCGGCAAGAAGCTGGGCATCGTCGGCTACGGCTCGATCGGCACCCAGCTCTCGGTACTGGCCGAGGCTCTCGGCATGCAGGTGTTCTTCTACGACACCGTGACCAAGCTGCCGCTGGGCAACGCTACACAGATCGGCGATCTGTATGAGCTGCTGGGTCTGTGCGACATCGTCTCCCTGCACGTACCTGAGCTGCCATCCACCCAGTGGATGATCGGCGAGAAGGAAATCCGTGCAATGAAGAAGGGCGGCATCCTGATTAACGCCGCACGCGGCACCGTGGTCGAGCTGGACCACCTGGCCAATGCGATCAAGGACGAACACCTGATCGGCGCGGCCATCGACGTGTTCCCGGTCGAGCCCAAATCCAACGACGAAGAGTTCGAAAGCCCGCTGCGTGGCCTGGATCGCGTGATCCTGACCCCGCACATCGGTGGTTCCACCGCCGAAGCTCAGGCCAACATCGGCCTGGAAGTAGCCGAGAAGCTGGTCAAGTACAGCGACAACGGCACCTCGGTGTCCTCGGTCAACTTCCCGGAAGTGGCCCTGCCGGCGCACCCGGGCAAGCACCGCCTGCTGCACATCCACAAAAACGTTCCGGGCGTGATGAGCGAGATCAACAAGGTGTTCGCCGACAACGGCATCAACATCTCCGGCCAGTTCCTGCAGACCAACGACAAGGTCGGCTACGTGGTGATCGACGTCGACGCCGAGTACTCCGACCTGGCTCTGGAGAAGCTGCAGCACGTCAACGGCACGATCCGCAGCCGCGTTCTGTTCTAAACCGGAGCTGCTGCGCGTCGGCGGTATGCAGAAATGAACAAAGGGAGGCTTTGGCCCAAGGCGTTGGCTTAATCTGTTGATGCAGATCGCTAACATCATGATCTGAAAGCCAAAAAGCAAAAGTCCCAAGCAGAAAATATCTCGGCTGGGGATTTTTGCTTATAGGGCCCGTAACCGCAGGCCATCGGGGAATCTTTCAACAGATTTCCCCAACGGCTAGCCTTCGGCCTCCCTTTTCTTTATCTGCAACACGTCAGCGGGCAGACCTGTAGGAGCGAGCTCTGCTCGCGAAGTGGACCATGTTCGCGAGCAGAGCTCGCTCCTACGACTCTAAAGCGCCGCCTTGTTCCAAACGCGTCAACTCGGCGGCCGCTTCGTGCAACTGCATTTCGTTGTACACCTTCACCCCAGCTCGTTTCAGCAGGGCTGCTGTCACACCTTCGCCCGGCGCCCGCACACCACTGAAGCTACCGTCGTAGTTTTCAAGATTGCCGCACGAAGGGCTGCGCGCCTTGAGCAGGGCAAGCTGGATGCCGTGTTCACGCACCAGCGCCAGCGCCTGTTCGGCGCCGTCGACGAACGCAGCCGTGACATCCTCGCCCTCGATCGTCAGTACTGGCAGCCGACCATCCAACACCGCACTGCCCTGACCACCGCTTACCTCCGCAGGTGCACGTGGCGTCGGCAGGCCGCCCGCCACCTCCGGGCACAGCGCCACCACCCGCCCCTCGTCCAGCCACTGCTGAAGCTGATCGAAGGGACCATGTGCACCACCGTCGTAACGCACCCGATGCCCAAGCAGGCAGCGGCTGACCAGTATCTTCTGCATCGACGTCCTCCCGCGCGCTCAGAGCACGTCGGTGCCGCGGCGCCTGAACCAGCCAGTCAGCGAGCGGCGCTCGCGGGTGGCCGGCAGCACTTCATGAGGCATATCGCCGGAAAGGAACAGCGCCAACGTGCCGGCCTGCGGCAATACGTCATGCTCACGCCCATCACTCAGATACAGGCGCAAGGCGCCCCCCTGGTCGGCCTGCCAGCTTTCATTCAGATAAAGCACGGCCGAGACCGTGCGCCGATCGTCGTCGCGGAAACGGTCGAGATGGCGCAGGTAGAAGGCGCCCGGCTCGTAGGAGGCGAAATGGCACTCGAAATCCTCGAGCCCCAGAAACAGCTCGCGATTGAGGGCCAGGCGCAAATCATCCATCAGTTGCAGATAGCGGTCACAGGCCTCGCTCTGGCCCGCCTCCAGCCATTGGATGCGGTCACCACGAATGCCCTCCTGCACCTGCTGCGCGCTGCCACGACCAACGCTGGCAGCACTCAGCTCGCCGCTGCGCTCACGCTTACGGCACTCGACGGCCAGTTCGCGGGTCAGAACCTCTGGGGCGAATAGCTCCAGAAACGACCAACGCTGGCTGGCAAGGTCGTCGATAAGGTTGGCAAAGCTGTGTTGCAGGTCAGTGTCGTTCATGGCGCGATTGTACAGCGGCGGAAGGCCCACTAGACATAGCTCGACAAGCCCCTTTCAGCCACCGAAAATAGCGGGCCGCAGCACCCTGCGGCCGGCCAGGAAAGTTTGCCAAGGAGTTCTCGATGCGCGTTCTGTTTGCCCTGTTGCTGATTGGCCTGACCTTGCCGGCCCTGGCAGACGATCACCTGCGCCTGTATCAGGCTGCCGGTTGGCCGCAACAGCGCGAACATTTCAACCAGGCACTCGACGCCGCCCAGCAGCGCTACCGCAGCACCCTGCCACCGGCGGTGTTCCAGGCCCTGGTAGATAACAGCAATCGCCGCTTCGCCGCTGCCGCCATCGACCAACGCGCGCAGCACAGTCTGGGCGTGGAACTGGCCAACCCGCAGCCGGCGCTGGCCTTCTTCGAATCCGAACTGGGGCGCAAGATCGTCGCCGCCGAAACGCTGGCCACGCGTCGCGACCAGTTGGCCAAGTACGAGAATGGCCTGCCGCGCACCGACGCGGATGCCACCCGGCGCCTGCTGATTCGCCATCTGGCGCAGGCACTGCCAGCCAAGGAAGCCGGCGCCGAAGTCAGCCTGGCGCTGGCCGGTGTGGCGGCCGACAGCCTCAGCCAGATGCTTCCCGGCCTGCTCGGTGGCGGCCAGGCCCAGGGGCTGCTCAATGGCCAGCGCGAACGCCTGATGACGCAGATCGAACAAGACCTCGACAACACCCTGCTGCATGTCTATCGCGAATTGAGCGACCCCGAGCTGGAGCAGTTCGTCGAATTCGCCCAGTCGGATGCGGGCAAAGCCTATTACCAGGCCGCCCTGCAGGCGCTGCGGGCCGGCCTTGCCGTGGGCATGAGCACCAACGAACTTGAGCCGGCGCCACAGGGCATCTAAGCCAGGCGCTCGCGCAGGAAATCGAAGTACCGCTGGCGCAGCCCCTCGTTCTCATTGGCCAGATGGTGACGTGCCTCTGTCAGGCGCAGGATCTGCGGCTGATCGAACTTGCTCTGCAGCACCTCGAGGTTGTAGCGCCAGTCCACCGTCATGTCCGCCTCCCCCTGAATGATCAGCGGGCTGTGCGCGCTGCGCCCGGCCGCCTCGATATGCGGCACCCACTTGGCCAACGCCCCCACCCAGGCCGTGGGCAAACTGCGTGGCTGCAGGGGGTCGAGGTTGTGCACGAAGTCGATGAAGGTGGCGTCGCTGGAGTTATCGCTGAAGCGCCGTGGAATTTCCCGGACGAACCGGCTGAGCACCCGATAGCTGAGTTTCGACCAGCCCCAGGCACGCGGTCGCACCAGCGGCGCCAGGAGAATGCTCTGCCCCAGCTCCGGCCGCTTGCCGTCCGCGAGCAGATAATCCAGCAGGATCGCCCCGCCGGTGCTCTGCCCGCACAGGTGCCAGGGCTGCGGCAGCCGCAGCTCGCTGGCCTGCTCGAACAAGCCGCCCAGCACCTGCTGATATTCGGCAAAGTCACCGATGCTGGCGCGCGCGCCGCTGGACAGTCCGTGCCCCGGCAGGTCGCAGGCGAGCACGGCGAAGTTCATGCTCAGCGCCCAGTCGACCACATGCCGGTACAAGCCCATATGGTCGTAATAGCCGTGCAACAGCAGCAGCGTGCCGCGCGGTTCGGCCGGCGCCCACAGCTGCACGGCGATCTGGTAGCCGGCGGCATTGAAGCTGCCGAGGCGGTTGTCCAACCCGGCAAAACGTGCAGCCAGGTCAAAACCGTAGAAGCTGCGGTACGCCTGCAGCGCCGGCAAGTCCAGACGCGCTGCGGCCAAGGGTCGCAGCAGGGGGCGCAATTGATCGGGCTGAAACGGCTCTGACATAGGGCTTTCCATAAGTTGCGCGAGGCGCGCGGTCGATACCGGCGCAATCGTCTCGAATGCTGCGATATTCAGCTGCCCGACGCATCGTGGCAAGCTACACGCCCTTTTTACCCCCGGCCCGCGCCATGCCCCGCCTGTCACGCAAGAACCTGCTCATCACCCTGCTCGCCCTGACCTGGCTGGCTGGCATGGTGCTGGCCTACCGCTGGTTCGAAACGCGTTACCTGCGCACCTTCGACGAACGCGCGGCGGTGTTCTCCGGCGCCGAACTGCAATTGCCCGACGAGCTGAGCGGCCCCGGTGCGATCCGCCTGGTGCATTTCTGGGACCCGGTCTGCCCATGCAATGTCGGCAACCAGCAGCACCTGGCCGAGCTGATCGAACACTACACGCCACAAGGCGTGCAATTTCACGTCGTCCAGAAGCCCGGCAGCCAGGGCCGCCTGCCCGCCGAACTGGCCGCGCTACAGGTCATTGACGAGCTGCCCGGCAGCGCCAACCTGCCAGCCAGCCCCGCCGTGGCGATCTGGGACAAACAGGGCCAGCTGGCCTACTTCGGCCCCTATAGCGAAGGCCTGGTCTGCAACTCGAGCAACAGCTTCATCGAACCCATACTCGAAGCGCTGGCGGCTGGGCGCAAGGTGAATGCCAGCAATACCCTGGCAGTGGGCTGCTTCTGCGAATGGGCCAAGCCGAGCAACGACTGACCTCGGGGGGGGGTTAGCCACGCTTCAGGTGAATCGAGAAACATCGCGCAGGTGGGGCGTCGCGTAACCCACCAGACGGTAGATCACCTTGCGCCGGCGGTGGGTTACGCCGCAGCTAATATGGCGAGTCGACTGATAAACGCAACAGGCGGCTAACCCACCCGGAAGCGCCTCAACCGCCAGTCGAGCCGTGGCGCGATACCAGACCACGTGGCGTGCCGCCCTGCCAGCGGCGAAACGCCCGATAGAACGGCGACAGTTCGGCAAAGCCGCAGGCCCGTGCCACTTCGCGCACACCAAGCCCCTGATCCAGCAGGCGCAGCGCACGCAGACGGCGCACTTCATCGTGCAATGCACGGAAGCTACTGCCCTGCTCGCTCAATGAGCGCTGCAAGGCGCTGCGATTGCTGCCTATGGCCAGCGCACAGGCCTCCAGACTGCAGGTAGCAGTGCCCAGGTTGACCTCCAGCCAATAGCGCACCCGCACCAGCAACTGGTTTTCCACCAAACCGGCCAACTGCTTCTCGGCTTCCTCACTGAGCACCTCGAACAGGCGCGGGCTGGCACTGCGCGAGGGCCGCGAGAGCAGCGCCCGCGGCAGGATCAGCACGTCGTGAGGCCGGGAGAAAAGCGGCTCGACACCGAGCAGGCGACGATGCTCAGCAAGCTTGCGCGGCGCACGATGGCGAAACTCCACTCCCAACAGCGGCAGCTCGCCGCCCGCGGACGCCAGCATTTTGCTCAGCAGCACGGCCAGACATTCCATCTGCTGACGCAACGAGCCCACCTCGCGGTAGTTGAGGTCGATCACCAGCCGCGCTGCATCGCCCTGCTCCTCCAGCCGCGCGGCAAAACCGCCGGAGAGGATGTGCTGGAAGCGCACGAAAGCCTGCAGGCCCTGGCGCAGATCACGCGCCGCCAACAGCAGGTAGCTGACCACGTCCATCGGCCGTGGCTGCATCACCTCACCCAGGTGCAGGCCGATGTCGACATCTCCGCTGATACCCTCCAGCGCCTGCCAGAAGCGCGGCGCGTTGTCGTGCTCCTCTCGCGCCTCCAGCAGCGGTGCCGCCAGCGCCACGCCGGCGTAGGCGCGGCGGTAGGTGTCGGTCGGGTCGAACCCCAGCGCGGCCAACGCCTCGTAGAGCAGGCGGCGCAAGGTCGAAGAATGCGTGAGGGCGACGAAGGCGTTATCGGGCATGAGGATTCCAGCAGGCTTTGACCATAGACTTTCAGCATCGAGGCATATGGTCAATGCCGACGCCAGGGCGCCCGCGCAAAATGCTCGCACGCTTGCCCCACAACAATAAGGATCGCTGGATGAAACGCTCCCTGACCGCCCTTGCCCTGCTGGTTGCCGCCGCAGCAGGCGGCCTGACCTGGTACCTGCACGACAAGCAACCGCAGCGCGATGGCGAGTTGGTACTCGCCGCCCTGCAGGCGCCGGTCACGGTCGACTACGACGAACGCGGCGTGCCGCACATCCGCGCCGAGAGCGAGGCAGACATGTACCGCGCTCTGGGTTTCGTGCACGCCCAGGATCGTCTGTTCCAGATGGAGCTGCTGCGGCGCCTGGCGCGCGGTGAACTGGCCGAAGTCCTCGGCGAAAAGCTGGTGCCCACTGACCGTCTGTTCCGTACCCTGGAAATCGGCCGCCATGCCGATGCCTATGCCGCTCGGCTGGATCCCAACAGCCCGTCCACCCAGGCGCTGCAGCACTATCTGGAAGGGGTCAACCAGTACCAGGCCAGCCGCCCACGGCCACTGGAGTTCGACCTGCTGGGCATCGAGCCGCGCCCGTTCACCGCAGCCGATACACTCAGCGTCGCCGGTTACATGGCCTACAGCTTCGCCGCAGCCCTGCGCACCGAACCGCTGATGACCCATATTCGTGACGAGCTGGGCGCGGACTATCTCAAGCTGTTCGACCTCGACTGGCATCCGCAGGGCGTGCTTGGCACCTCCCTGGCCGCCGGCGACTGGCAGGATCTTTCCGCCCTCGCCCAACTCAGCAACAGCGCTCTGGAGGGCACTGGCATGCCGCAATTCGAAGGCAGCAATGCCTGGGTGGTATCCGGCAGCCGCACCGCCAGTGGCAAACCGCTGCTGGCGGGCGACCCGCACATTCGCTTTTCGCTGCCGGCCGTCTGGTACGAAGCGCACCTGCAGGCGCCTGGTTACGAGCTGTATGGCTACCACCACGCACTGATTCCCAGCGCCATGCTTGGCCACAATCGTGACTTCGCCTGGAGCCTGACCATGTTCCAGAACGACGACCTCGACCTGATCGCCGAGCGCACCAATCCAGACAACCCCAATCAGGTCTGGTACCAGGGCAACTGGGTCGACCTCGAACAACGTACGGAGAGCATCAAGGTCAAGGGCGCCGAGCCGGTGCAGATCACCCTGCGCCGCTCGCCGCACGGGCCGATCATCAACGATGCCCTGGGCCAGACCAGCGGCAGCACGCCGATCGCCATGTGGTGGGCCTTCCTCGAAACCGATAACCCGATGCTCGACGCCTTCTACCAGTTGGGCCGCGCCGACAGCCTGGACAAGGCCCGCGCCGCCGTCGAGAAGATCGAGGCCCCCGGCCTCAACGTGCTCTGGGCCGGCGCCAGCGGAGACATCGCCTGGTGGGCCGCGGCCAAGCTGCCGCTGCGCCCGGATGGCGTCAACCCGACCTTCATCCTCGATGGCGCCAGCGCTGAAGCGGACAAACTCGGCTATCACCCTTTCAGCGACAACCCGCAGGAAGAGAACCCAGAGCGCGGCTATATCCTCTCGGCCAACTATCAGCCGGTACCGGCCAGCGGCATCGAGATTCCCGGCTACTACAACCTGCCCGATCGCGGTCAGCGCCTCAACCAGCGCCTGAGCGATGCCTCGGTGAAATGGAACACGCAAAACAGCCAGGCGCTGCAGCTGGACACCGGTACCGGCTATGGTCCGCGCTTGCTGGCGCCGATCCTCGACGAGCTGCGCGCAGCGGCGGCGAACGATGAGGAGCGCGCGCTGGTGGAGCAACTGGCCAAGTGGAATGGCGACCACGAGCTCGACTCCGTGGCCGCCACCTTGTTCAACCAGCTGACCTATCAGCTTGCCCACGAAGCCATGGCCGACGAGCTGGGCGAGGTGTTCTTCGACAGCCTGCTGCAGACCCGCGTGCTCGACACGGCCCTGCCGCGCCTGACCGCCAATGCCGATTCACCCTGGTGGAATCGTCAGGGTAGCGAGCAACGCGAGAGCCGCGCGCAGATCGTCGCAGAGGCCTGGCGTGCCAGCCTGGACCACCTGCGCAGCGTACTCGGTAATGATCCCGCCGCCTGGACCTGGGGCCGTGGTCATACCCTCACCCATAGTCACCCGCTTGGCCAACAGCAGCCGCTGGCCTGGCTGCTGAACGTTGGCCCGATGGCCGCTCCGGGCGGCCATGAGACGCCGAACAACCTGTCGCACAAGGTAGGGCCAGCGCCCTGGCCGGTGGTTTACGGCCCCTCGACCCGGCGTCTGGTCGACCTGGGTGACGCCGACAAGGCCCTGGGTGGTATTCCTGTTGGCCAGAGCGGCGTGCCGTTCGATGCCCACTATGGCGATCAGGCGACCGCCCACGTGGCGGGCGAATATCAGCGGCAGCACCTGAGCGACGCCGACGTCAAAGCCAACAGCCAGGGCACCCTGCAGCTACTGCAGCTACTGCCGCGCTAACAGCGGGAACACAGCGTGGTGCGCCAACGGTGCATCACGCTGCACGCTGGTGCACAGCGGCGCTGAAAATGGCGCCGCAGGCCCTCGCCCGATGGCCTCAACCCCGAAAAACCGCGACTTGCGGCGCTGGTAATAAAACTGGCACACGCCCTGCATAGGCTAAGGCAATCCCAGTTTCGGGGACCTTGGTACAGGCAGGCCGGGGAATCCCCTTCTTTATTCGACGCCACCGCGCGTCCTGTGTAACGCGCCATTGCTCGGCCAACGAGCACGGCGCCACCCGTTTCGGGGACCTTGGTACAGGCAGGCCGGGGAATCCCCTTCTTTATTTGGGACGCAGTGCCAGTCGTGCACGCCAACGTCCATCCTCTTGCGCACCGCGCCACTCCCCGTCCAGCGGACGGGGCGATACCAGCACCAGCAGCAGATCCCGCCCGTCGCGCTCCACCCGCCAGTTCACCAGGCCCAGCGGCAGTTTCAACTGCCCCTCGCGCACTTTCCCGTAGGCATCTTCGTAGCGATACACCAGAGTGCCGTCGACATGCTCGGCCTGGGCTTGCGGCTCACGGTTGAACCAGAGCTGCAACCCCTGCTCCCAAGCCTCGACATCCTCGATACGCAGGCGCGGCGGATCGAATACCCGGCCGATCATCATGCCGACGAGAAAGGCGATCAGCATCACCGATGCCATGAAACGCCAGCGCAAACGCGGCCGTGGATCTTCAGGCGGCGTAGAATGGCGCTCGTCCCAGCGCTCGGAGTGTTGCATGTTCCACGTCATCCTCTTTCAACCGGAAATTCCGCCCAATACCGGCAACATTATCAGGCTGTGCGCCAACAGCGGCTGCCAGCTGCATTTGATCGAGCCACTGGGCTTCGAGCTGGATGACAAACGGCTACGCCGCGCCGGCCTGGATTATCACGAATACGCCACGCTCAAGCGTCACCCGGACCTGCAGAGCTGCCTCGAAAGCCTCGACCACCCGCGCCTGTTCGCCTTCACCACCAAGGGTTCGCAACCGTTCCACGAGATCGCCTACCAGCCCGGCGACGCCTTCCTGTTCGGCCCGGAAAGCCGTGGCCTGCCAGAAGAGGTGCGCAACGCTCTGCCACCCGAGCAGCGCGTACGCCTGCCCATGCGCGCCGGTTGCCGCAGTCTGAATCTATCCAATACCGTGGCCGTCACCGTTTACGAGGCCTGGCGGCAGAACGGCTTCGCTGGCGCCGACTAAGGCCGCGAGCGGACACAAAAAAGCGCCCCGAGGGGCGCTTTTTCATACAACCGAGCCGCACTCAGTGAGCGGTGGTTTCGCCGGCTTGCTGCATGCGCTGCAGCTCTTGGGCGTACAGCGCGTCGAAGTTCACCGGCGACAGCATCAGGGCCGGGAACGAGCCACGGGTCACCAGGCTGTCCAGCGCTTCGCGAGCGTAAGGGAACAGGATGTTCGGGCAGAAGGCACCGAGGGTGTGGCTCATCGAGGCAGCGTCGAGGCCTTTGATCAGAAAGATGCCAGCCTGCTGCACTTCAGCGATGAAGGCGACTTCTTCGCCATTCTTCACGGTCACCGACAGGGTCAGCACCACTTCGTGGAAGTCGCCTTCCAGAGCTTTCTGGCGGGTGTTCAGGTCCAGGCCAACGCTCGGCGTCCACTCCTGGCGGAAGATTTCCGGGCTCTTCGGCGCTTCGAAGGACAGGTCCTTGACGTAGATGCGCTGCAGGGAGAATTGCGGATTCTGCGATTCGTCAGCGGCTGCGGCTGCGCCGCTGTTGGCTTGCTCGGTCATGGCGTTTGCCTTCCTTAACGTTGAGGTTTCAAGCGGGGCTCTGCAGCAGCGCATCGAGCTTGCCGGCGCGCTCCAGGGCATAGAGGTCGTCACAGCCACCCACATGGGTGCTGCCGATCCAGATTTGCGGCACCGAGGTGCGCCCGGCCTTGCGGGTCATCTCCGCGCGGATGGCCGGCTGGCCGTCGACGCGGATTTCCTCGAAGTCCACCCCTTTGCTGGCCAGCAGTTGCTTGGCACGCATGCAGTAGGGGCACCAATCGCTGGAGTAGACGACCACGCTGGCCATATCACTTCACCAGCGGCAGGTTGTCGCCACGCCAGGTGGCAATACCACCGGACAGCTTGGCAGCGGTGAAACCGGCCTTTTTCAGTTCGCGGGCGATGCTGCCGGCGTGCTGGCCCATGGCGTCGACCACGACAATGGTCTTGGCCTTGTGCTTCTCCAGCTCGGCGATGCGTGCCACCACCTTGTCGTAGGGGATGTGCAGGGAATCGACGATATGGCCGGCGGAGAAATCCTTCTGCGCACGCACGTCGAGCACCACGCCCTTGTCGCTGTTGACCAGCGCAGTAAGCTCGCGGCTCGACAGGCTCTGCCCGCCCTTGCGCATTTCGGTGACGATCAGCAACACCAGCAGAACGGCGAACATTCCACTCAGTACGTAGTGGTTGATGATGAATTCAATCAGGTTGGCGAACATCTATATGGCCCAGGACGGTAAAATGCCGGCCAGTATACACAGGCCCACAGGTCGGCCAAACCCCGTCTGGCAGTGACGCGCCAGGCGCTTGGCCCTAAAATGCCGGGCTGTTCCATTGCCCCCTCAGACGCAGAGCGAGCCAGTTTAATGAGTGCCACGCCAAAACCCTTGGTTCTGATCATCCTCGACGGCTTCGGTCACAGCGACAAACCCGAGTACAACGCCATCTACGCTGCCAACACGCCGGTGTACGACCGCCTGCGCGCCAACTACCCGCACGGCCTGATCTCCGGCAGCGGCATGGACGTCGGCCTGCCGGACGGGCAGATGGGCAACTCCGAAGTCGGCCACATGAACCTCGGCGCTGGCCGCGTGGTGTACCAGGACTTCACTCGCGTGACCAAGGCGATTCGTGACGGCGAGTTCTTCGACAACGCCACGATCAACCAGGCCGTGGACAAGGCCGTGGCCGCCGGCAAGGCCGTGCACATCCTCGGCCTGCTCTCCGATGGCGGCGTGCACAGCCATCAGGATCATATCGTCGCCATGGCCGAACTGGCCGCCAAGCGCGGTGCCGAGAAGATCTACCTGCACGCCTTCCTGGACGGCCGCGACACCCCACCGAAAAGCGCGCAGCCATCCATCGAATTGCTCGACGCAGCCTTCGCCCGTCTCAGCAAAGGCCGCATCGCCAGCCTCACCGGCCGCTACTTCGCCATGGACCGTGACAACCGCTGGGATCGCGTGCAGCAAGCCTACGAGCTGATCGTCGACGGCGCTGGCCAGTTCAACACCGCCACTGCCGTTGAAGGCCTGCAGGCCGCCTATGAGCGCGGCGAGAGCGACGAGTTCGTCAAGGCCACCACCGTCGGCACACCGGTACAGGTCGAGGACGGCGACGCCGTGGTGTTCATGAACTTCCGCGCCGACCGCGCCCGCGAGCTGACTCGCGCCTTCGTCGAGCCCGGCTTCAAGGAGTTCGAGCGCAAGCGCGCGCCGCAGGTCGGTTTCGTCATGCTCACCCAGTACGCGGCGAGCATAAAAGCGCCCAGCGCCTTCGCTCCGGAAGCGCTGACCAACGTACTCGGCGAATACCTGGCGAAGAACGGCAAGACCCAACTGCGCATCGCCGAGACAGAGAAATACGCCCACGTCACCTTCTTCTTCTCCGGCGGCCGCGAAGAGCCGTTCGAGGGTGAAGAGCGCATTCTGATTCCGTCGCCTAACGTCGCCACCTACGACCTGCAGCCAGAAATGAGCGCGCCGGCAGTCACCGACAAGATCGTCGATGCCATCGAAAATCAGCGCTATGACGTGATCATCGTCAACTACGCCAACGGCGACATGGTCGGCCATACCGGTGTGTTCGACGCCGCGGTCAAGGCTGTGGAAACCCTCGACAGCTGTGTCGGCCGCATCACCGAGGCGCTGGCGAAGGTCGGCGGCGAAGCGCTGATCACCGCCGATCACGGCAACGTCGAGCAGATGGAAGACGAGTGCACCGGCCAGGCGCACACCGCGCATACCTGCGAGCCGGTGCCATTCATCTACGTCGGCGAGCGTCCGGCACGCATCCGCGAAGGCGGTGTACTGGCCGACGTGGCGCCAACCCTGCTCAAGCTGATGGGCATGGAAAAACCAGCCGAAATGACCGGCAAGACCATCGTCGAGCTGCAGTAATCGACAGAAAACAAGAAACGCCCCGCGCCATCAGGCCTGGGGCGTTTTTTTTGCCCGGCAGCGCGGGCATACTAGGCCTCAATTCGCCCTCCGGTGTCGCCTCGCCCATGCTTCGCATCCTTGTCCTGATTCTGCTCAGCAGCCTGATCGCTCCGGCCATCGCCGACGAGCGTGCCGATACCCAGCGCCAGCTGGAAGCAGCACGCCAGGACGTGGCCGAGTTGCAGAAGCTGCTGAAAAAGCTGCAGGAGGAAAAATCCGGCGTGCAGCAGCAGTTGAAGAAGACCGAGACCGAGATGGGCGACCTGGAAGGCCAGGTCAAGGAACTGCAGCGCGAACTCAAGGGCAGCGAGCAGGAAATCCAGCGCCTGGATCAGGAGAAAAAAAAACTCCAGGGCGCGCGCACTGAACAGCAACGGCTAATCGCCATCCAGGCCCGCGCCGCCTATCAGAGCGGCCGCCAGGAGTACGTCAAGCTGCTGCTCAACCAGCAGAACCCGGAAAAATTCTCGCGCACCCTGACCTATTACGACTACCTCAGTCAGGCACGCCTCGAGCAGCTCGCTGCATTCAACGAGACTCTGCGCCAGCTGGCCAACGTCGAGCAGGAAATCACCAGCCACCAGGCCCAGTTGCAGGCGCAGAAGGCCGGCCTGGACGAACGTCACGCCAAGCTTGCCGAGGCGCGCAAGGAGCGCCAGCAGGCCCTGGCCAAACTCAACAGCGACTTCGCCACCCGTGACCAGCGACTCAAGGCGCGCCAGCAAGAGCAGGCCGAACTGGGCCGTGTGCTGAAGACTATCGAGGAAACCCTGGCCCGCCAGGCGCGTGAAGCAGAGGAAGCGCGCAAGCGCGCCCTGGCAGCACAACAGGCAGAACAGGCGCGGCCTGGCAGACAGCAGAGTAGCCAACCAAGCGGTCCGCTGGTGACGTCCGGCGCCATCTACGGCGGACCTTTCGCCAGCGCACGCGGCAAGCTGCCGTGGCCCGTCGATGGTCGATTGGTAGCACGCTACGGAACCCCACGTGGCGGCGACGCTCGTACTAAATGGGACGGCGTACTGATCGGCGCACCCGCCGGCAGCCAGGTACGCGCCGTGCATGGTGGTCGAGTGGTATTCGCCGACTGGTTGCGTGGCGCCGGTCTGTTGGTCATTCTCGACCATGGCAATGGTTATCTGAGCCTGTATGGCCACAACCAGAACCTGCTCAAGAGTGCCGGAGATGTGGTCAAAGCCGGCGAGCCCATCGCCACCGTTGGTAGCAGCGGTGGTCAGGATACATCGGCACTGTACTTCGCCATTCGCCAGAACGGTCGTCCGAGTGATCCGGCACAGTGGTGCCGCGCGCAGGGATAATCAGGTTGCAGCCTGGTGGCGCCTCATTTACCTAGGAGTTGTCTTCATGTCCCATCGCTTCCGCCCCACCTGCCTGGCCCTGGCCCTCGGGCTGCTGCTCGGCGCTCCAGCCCTGCACGCCGCCGAGCCAGCCCCCGCGCCAGCACCGGCGGCGAGCGGCAAGGCCCCTCTGCCGCTGGATGATCTGCGTACCTTCGCCGAGGTGATGGACCGCATCAAGGCCGCTTACGTCGAGCCAGTCAGCGACAAGACCCTGCTGGAAAATGCCATCAAGGGCATGCTCAGCAACCTCGACCCGCATTCGGCCTACCTCGAGCCGGAAGCCTTCGCCGAGCTGCAGGAAAGCACCAGCGGTGAATTCGGCGGCCTGGGCATCGAGGTCGGCATGGAGGACGGCTTCGTCAAGGTGGTTTCGCCCATCGACGACACGCCAGCCTCGAAAGCCGGCATCCAGCCTGGCGACCTGATCGTCAAGATCGACGGCCAGCCGACCAAGGGCCTGTCGATGATGGAAGCCGTGGACAAGATGCGCGGCAAGGCCGGCAGCAAGATCGAGCTGACTCTGGTGCGTGACGGCGGTCGCCCGTTCGAGCTGACCCTGACCCGTGCGGTGATCAAGGTGCGCAGCGTGAAGAGCCAGATGCTCGAAGACGGCTACGGCTATCTGCGCATCTCGCAATTCCAGGTCAACACCGGCGAGGAAGTGGGCAAGGCGCTGACCAAACTGCGCCAGGAAAACGGCAACAAGAAGCTGCGCGGCCTAGTCATGGACCTGCGCAACAACCCGGGCGGTGTGCTGCAGGCCGCTGTAGAAGTGACCGACCACTTCCTCAAGAGCGGCCTGATCGTCTACACCGAAGGCCGCCTGGCCAACTCCGAACTGCGTTTCAACGCCGACCCGGCCGATGCCAGCGAAGGTGTACCACTGGTGGTGCTGATCAACGGCGGCAGTGCCTCGGCTTCGGAAATCGTCGCTGGCGCCCTGCAGGACCACAAGCGCGCGGTACTGATGGGCACCGACAGCTTCGGCAAGGGCTCGGTGCAGACCGTGCTGCCGCTGAACAACGACCGCGCGCTGAAGCTGACCACGGCGCTGTACTTCACCCCCAACGGCCGCTCGATCCAGGCTCAGGGCATCATCCCTGACATCGAAGTAGCGCGCGCCAAGCTCACCCGCGAGCAGGACAGCGAGGGCATCAAGGAAGCGGATCTGCAGGGCCACCTGGGCAATGGCAACGGCGGCGCCGACCGTCCGAGCAAGGCCGCACAGGGAGCTCGCGCCGAGCGCCCGCAGGACGACGACTACCAGCTGAGCCAGGCGCTGAACCTGCTCAAGGGGCTGAGCGTCACACGCGGCAACTGAGGCGATACGGCAATACGAAAAAGCCCGGACAACTGTCCGGGCTTTTTCATGTCAACGCGCTTTGCGGCGACTTACACACCCCGTAGGGTGCGCCATGCGCACCGAGTCCGATGCCAGGGTCGGAGCTCTAGAGCCACAGAGGTTACAGATAGTTCTCGGTAATATCGTCGATGAAGCCTTCGCTGCGCAGCTCGTCCAAGGCCTTCTGCAGACGCTCGACCACCTCGTCCGGGGTGTCTTTGTTCAGCGCCAGATACAGCTCGGCCTCCCTGAAACGCAGCACGGTATTGAGGCCGGTGACGTCTTCCTGCTTGGCCAGATAACGGCCAACCGGGTCGGTAGTGGCCCACAGGTCGATTTGCCCACGCACCAGCTTCTTCACGTTCTCCTGATCACGCAGGGCGTTGATCGGCGCCAGGCCCTGGCTCTCCAGGTTCTGGCTGACGGCATCGTTCTTGTAGGCACCGATACGATACTTGGCCGCGTCCTGCAGACTCGACACCTTGATGTCGTTGCCCGGCGCAGCGAGCAATACCCAGCCGGTCTTGGCCAGCGGGCCAACCCACTTGAACAGCGGCTTGCGCTCCTCGGTGTAGGTGGTGGAGAACAGACCGTAGTTGGGTTTGTCCAGCGTCAGGCGATACAGGCGGTCCCAGGGGAAACGCAGGGTCAGGGTGTAGCCAATGCCGGCACGCTTGAACATCTCACGCACGATGTCGGCGCTGATGCCGTCGATGCCGTCGTCACGGGCGAAGTTCTTGTCGTCCACCGCCATGTTGAAGGGCGGGAAATTCTCGGTCAGCAGCACCACCTTGTAATCCTGCGGCAACTCCGCATGCGCGGAACCACAGAGCATGAACAAGGCGACAAACAGGCTTTTCTTCAGAGTATTCAGCATAAGACGTACCGCTCGCATGATTTTGGTTATGGCTAGCGACATCCTTGCATGGGCCCGAGCCCGATCATTGGCACTCAGTGGCTCTGCCATCCATGGCAAGCGACCGGCTCGTGGCCGGTCGCGTGTTCGGTGCTTACAGGTAGTTGTTCAGCGTCGCGTCGACGAAGCCTTCGCTGCGCATCTGATCCAGCGCCGCCTGCAGCTTGGCGACGATCTCGTCAGGCATTTCCTTGTTCAGCGCCAGGTACAGCTCGGCGCTGTCGAAGCGCAACACCGTGCGCAGGCCGGAGACACCTTCTTGCTTGGCCAGGTAGCGGCCAGCAGGGTCGCCCGTGGCCCAGAGGTCGATTTGCCCGGCCACCAGCTTGCGTGCATTTTCCTGGTCACGCAACGAGGTGCTGTGCTCCACGCCCTTGTCGGTCAGGTATTCGGAGATGGCATCGCCTTTATAGGCACCGATGCGATACTGCTTGGCCTCATCCAGGCTGGCCAGATTGATCGTACTGTCAGTCTTGGCCAGCAGTACCCAGTCGTCAGGTCCGATAGGGCCAACCCACTTGAACAGTTGCTCGCGCTCGGGCAGGCGCGCGGTAACGAACACGCCATAACCCGGTTTTTCCAGCGCCAACTTGTAGATGCGATCCCAGGGGAAACGCAGGGTCAGGTTGTACTTGACCCCGGCACGCTTGAACATCTCTCTGACCACATCCGCGGCAATGCCGTCGATATTGTCTTCCTGAGCGAAGTTCTTACCGTTGATCGCCATGTTGTAGGGCGGGAAGTTCTCGGTAAGCAGCACCACGGTGTAGTTCGGGTCCACTTCGGCGCGCACCGCACCAGCGAGCACCATAAGGGTGCCAGCGAACGCGGTCAGCAGACGTTTGAACATGGTATTTCTCTTTCTGTGAAAAGGCAGACCGCGTCAGGATAACCGCCGTGCCCTCCCCGGCACAGCGATTACTGGCAGTTTGCCTCAGTAGCGCGCCTCGATACTCTTCAGCGCACCCTCGGCTCGCAGCGAATCCAGTGCACTTTGCAACTTCTGCACCAGCTCGTCAGAGGTCTGCAGGTTGAGCGCCAGGTAGAGATCGGCAGTATGCAGCTTCTGCACCATCTTGAGGTTCTCCACGCCCTCCTGGCGCGCGACGAAACGCCCCGCCTGATCAGAAGTGACCCACAGATCGATCTGCTCGCGCTCCAGCTTGCGCACGTTCTCGGTATCACGCAGCGCCGTTTGCACCTCTATGCCCTTGTCGAGCAAAAACCGAGTCTTGGCATCGCCCTTGTAGCCACCAATGCGGTAGCGC
This sequence comes from Pseudomonas sp. YY-1, assembly GCF_002843095.1. NCBI lineage: Bacteria > Pseudomonadati > Pseudomonadota > Gammaproteobacteria > Pseudomonadales > Pseudomonadaceae > Pseudomonas > Pseudomonas sp. YY-1. The sequence continues at coordinate 296,889 of NZ_PJLX01000004.1, forward strand.
TGGGCATCCTCCAGCGAGCCCAGCTGGATGGCGCTGTCACTCTTGGCGAACAGCACCCAATCGTTGCTCGCGATCGGCCCGACCCACTTGAACAGCTTTTCACGCTCGGCCGTGCGCGCCGTCGAGAACAAGCCATAGCCGGCATCATCCAGAGTCTGCTGGTAAACGCGTTGCCAGGGGAAGCGCAGGATCAGTTTGCAATCGACTTCGGCTCGCTCGCAGACGGCGCGCAGGATATCGGCACTGATACCGGTAACGTTGTCGTCACGTGCGAAGTTGTTGCCACCGGCCGACATGTTGAACGGCGGCAGGTTCTCTGTAAGCAATACCAGCGACTCTGCACGCGCAAGGCTCAGACCGCAGGTGAGGGCCAGGATGGTCACGAATCGAAGAAGGAACATGCAGACTCCGTGTCGAAAATGTTCAGCAAAAGATGACCCTCCGCAATCGCGGGAGCCAAGGATTCAGGGATGTGAAGTCAATGGTAGTTAGATCGCTGGCACTTTGCCGTCGACTCGCCCGCAGCTTTGCCCGAAAGCAGCGTCATTCGGGCGATACGTGGCGCTCAGAGCCCCTTGCGGCCCGAGCGCCACATACCGATCAGCGCACCACGATACCGCGACTGGCCAGGTAGGCCTTGGCCTCGGGCACGGTGTACTCGCCGAAGTGGAAGATGCTCGCGGCCAGCACGGCATCGGCCTTGCCTTCGAGGATGCCGTCGGCCAGATGCTGCAGGTTGCCGACGCCACCGGAGGCGATCACCGGTACGCGCACGGCCTCACTGATGGCGCGGGTCACGCCCAGGTCGTAGCCGCTCTTGACGCCGTCCTGATCCATGCTGGTGAGCAGGATCTCACCGGCGCCCAGCTCTTCCATCTTGCGCGCCCACATCACGGCATCCAGGCCGGTCGGTTTGCGCCCGCCATGGGTGAAGATTTCCCAGCGGCCCGGCTCGCCCGGCGCAGACACGCGCTTGGCGTCGATGGCGACGACGATGCACTGCGAGCCGAAACGTGCAGCGGCTTCACCGACGAACTCAGGGTTGAATACGGCGGCAGTGTTGATCGACACCTTGTCGGCGCCGGCATTGAGCAGGTTGCGAATGTCCTGCACGGTGCGCACGCCGCCACCGACGGTCAGCGGGATGAACACCTGGCTGGCCATGCGCTCGACGGTGTGCAGGGTGGTGTCGCGGCCATCGACGCTGGCGGTGATGTCGAGGAAGGTAATCTCATCGGCGCCCTGCTCATCGTAGCGACGAGCGATTTCCACCGGGTCACCGGCATCGCGGATGTTCTCGAACTTGACGCCCTTGACCACGCGGCCGTTGTCCACGTCGAGGCAAGGAATGATGCGTTTGGCCAGTGCCATTTCGACTTCTCTCGTAGGGTGCGCCGCGCGCACCAATGAACCGTCAGCGGTGCGCACTGCGCACCCTACCCATTAACCCTTGAAGTTGTCGCAGAAGGCCTGCGCCTCGGCCACATCCAGGGTGCCTTCGTAGATGGCACGGCCAGTGATAGCGCCGATGATGCCGGGCGAACGCGCCAGCAGCAGCTTCTCGATATCGCCGAGGTTGTGGATACCACCGGAAGCGATCACAGGGATGCGGCTGGCGGCAGCCAGTGCAGCAGTGGCTTCGACGTTGCAGCCCTGCATCATGCCGTCTTTGGCGATGTCGGTATAAACGATGGCGGACACACCGTCAGCTTCGAAGCGCTTGGCCAGGTCGGTCGCCTGCACGCTGGACACTTCCGCCCAGCCGTCAGTGGCGACGAAACCGTCCTTGGCATCCAGACCCACGATCACCTTGCCAGGGAAGGCCTTGCACGCTTCGGCGACGAACTCGGGCTCTTTGACGGCCTTGGTGCCAATGATCACGTAGCTGACGCCGGCGCGCACGTAGTGCTCGATGGTCTCCAGGGTACGGATGCCGCCGCCGATCTGGATCGGCAGGGTCGGATAGCGCTTGGCGATGGCGGTGACCACTTCACCGTTGACCGGCTGGCCTTCGAAAGCGCCGTTGAGATCGACCAGGTGCAGACGGCGGCAACCGCCCTCGACCCACTTGGCGGCCATGCTCACCGGGTCATCGGAGAACACCGTGGAGTCTTCCATACGGCCCTGACGCAAACGCACGCAAGCGCCGTCCTTCAGATCGATAGCGGGGATAATCAGCATCGGTTGAACCTGCTCAAGTTTGAATTTGGTAAGGCGCTCAGCTCTTCTCGAGCGCCCAGAGGTCGCTCTCGATGCTTTCGAACCTGTCTTTCAGGTGCGCCTGCACATCGAGAATCGCCTTGTTGTAATAGTGCGGCGCCAGCTCGCGAGTGATCTGGTCGAGGACCTCCTGCACTTCGAAGGTGCCCAGCTGCAACTCGAAACGCTCATCGAGAAAGCGCTGCAGCATCAGCAACGCGGCCTGCTCATGGGCGGGCTCGAGCGCAAGACTGGGGACCTTGGCGCGAGCCATTACCAGCGACCATCCCAGGCGGCGAAGTTCTGCAGCAACTGCAGGCCGTGGGTATGGCTCTTCTCCGGGTGGAACTGCACGGCGAAGCGCGAGCCTTCGGCCAGCGCCGCGGCGAAGTCCTTGCCATAGTGACCGCGACCGACCACCTGCTGCGGCTTGCCGGCTTCGATGTAATAGCTGTGCACGAAGTAGAAGCGCGCGTGGTCGGGAATGTCGTGCCACAGCGGGTGTTTCACCGCCTGCGCCACTTCGTTCCAGCCCATGTGCGGCACCTTCAGGCGCTCGCCTTCCTCGGCCAGGTCCTTGCCGAAGAAGCGTACCTGGCCGGGAAACAGACCGATGCAATCGACGCCGTCGTTCTCCTCGCTGCGCTCGAGCAGCGCCTGCATACCGACGCAGATACCGAGGAACGGACGATCTGCGCTGACTTCACGCACCAACTCGTCGAAACCCAGGCGCTTGATCTCGGCCATGCAGTCGCGGATCGCGCCGACACCGGGGAACACCACACGGTCGGCCTCGCGAATCACCTTGGCGTCCGAGGTCACCAGCACGCGGCCGGCGCCGACGTGCTCTAGCGCCTTGGCCACCGAGTGCAGGTTGCCCATGCCATAGTCGATTACGGCTACCGTCTGCATTTACAGGCAGCCCTTGGTCGACGGCATCTGCCCGGCCATGCGCGGGTCCAGCTCGACAGCCATGCGCAGCGCGCGGCCGAAGGCCTTGAACACGGTCTCGATCTGGTGGTGGGTGTTGTGCCCACGCAGGTTGTCGATGTGCAGGCTGACCAGCGCGTGGTTGACGAAGCCCTGGAAGAACTCCTGGAACAGATCGACATCGAAGTTGCCAACCACCGCGCGGGTGAACGGCACGTGCATCTGCAGGCCCGGGCGACCAGAGAAGTCGATCACCACGCGCGACAGCGCTTCGTCCAGCGGCACATAGGAATGGCCGTAACGAGTCATGCCCTTCTTGTCGCCAATGGCCTTGTTGAAGGCCTGGCCGAGGGTAATGCCGACGTCCTCGACGGTGTGGTGGTCGTCGATATGCAGATCGCCCTTGCACTCGATATCGAGGTCGATCAGACCATGACGGGCGATCTGGTCGAGCATGTGCTCGAGAAAGGGCACACCAATATCGAAACGCGCCTTACCGGTGCCATCCAGGTTGATCGAGACCTTGACCTGGGTCTCCAGGGTGTTGCGCTCGACGAATGCCGTACGTTCGGCCATCACCAGCTCCACGAATTACTAACGGAAAAAGGCCAGCATTATAGGCGTGCCGGGGCGGCAACGGCTACCGGCGATGGTCGGACGGGCAGAAACGAAAAAGCCCGCGCAGGCGCGAGGCCTGAGCGGGCTTTTCCACAAGCACGGCGTTACTGGAACAGCACGAGCGTCTTCTGCAGGGTGATCCACACACCCCAGGCCAACGGAACCCCCACCACCAGCCAGGCGAAGGCTGCCACCGGCTTGCTCGACGGATCAGCCGACCACTCCAGCTCGCTCGCTGCCGGCGCCGACTTCTCGCCATGGGCGCGCTCGGCGGCCAGCTCGGCCTCGGTCATGAAGTACTTCGGCGCCACCGGACGTACCAGGGCGTTGCAGATGAAGCCCAGCACCAGCAGACCGGCAAGGATGTACAGGGTGATGTCGTAGGCCGCAGCCTTCTCCACACCGATGCTCAGCTGGTACTCGCGCAGGTAGTTGACCAGCACCGGGCCGAGCACACCAGCCACCGCCCAGGCAGTCAGCAGGCGACCATGGATCGCGCCGACCATCTGCGTACCGAACAAATCGGCCAGGTAGGCCGGCACGGTAGCGAAGCCGCCGCCGTACATCGACAGGATGATGCAGAACGCCAGCACGAACAGCGCCAGGCTACCCAGTTGACCGAGCATCGGCACCGAAGCGTAGAGCGCGAAGCCCAGACCGAAGAACACGAAGTAGGTGCCCTTGCGCCCGATGAAGTCCGAGCAGGAAGCCCAGAAGAAGCGGCCGCCGATATTGAACAGGCTGAGCAGACCGGTGAAGCCCGCTGCGATGGCGGCGATCTCGACCAGCTGCGCGGAGCTGAGTTCGTTGAATGCCAGGTCGACACCGATCAGCTTGCCGGCGAAGACTTCCTGCAGCAGCGGCGAGGCCATGCCGATGATGCCGATACCGGCCGACACGTTCAGGCACAGTACGGCCCAGACCAGCCAGAACTGCGGGGTTTTCCACGCGGTATTAACGTGCACGTGACCCTTGGTGATCATCGCGTTGTTGGCCTTGGCTGCCGGCGCGGTCCAGCCCGCCGGTTTCCAGCCGGTCGGCGGCACACGGTAGGACAGCGCGCCGCCCATCATGAAGATGAAGTAGATCACCGCCATGACCACGAAGCTCTGCCACACACCGACACCTTCAGGCGAAGCGAAGTGGTTCATCAGCATCGCTGCCAGCGGCGCACCGACCATCGCACCGCCACCGAAACCCATGATCGCCATACCGGTGGCCATGCCGCGCTTGTCCGGGAACCACTTGATAAGGGTCGAAACCGGCGAGATGTAGCCCAGGCCGAGACCGATACCGCCGATTACCCCCGAGCCCAGCCACAGCAGCCAGATCTGGTGGCTATAGATACCCAACGCGGAAATCAGCAGACCGCCGCACCAGCACAGCGCGGAAACCACACCAGCCTTGCGCGGGCCAGCGTGCTCCAGCCAGCCACCCCAGATGGCAGCCGAGCAGCCGAGGAAAACGAAGAACAGGGTATAGATCCAGCCGAGCATGGAGATCTGCCAGTCGCAGTTGCTGGCGAAGATCTGCTCGAAGAAGCCCATTTCCGGGGCACAAGCCGTGGCAGCGGTGATACCGACCGCCTTGGAGAGCGGCAGCCAGAATACCGAGAAGCCGTAGGCCATACCGATACACAGGTGAATGGCGAGAGCGGCTGGCGGAACCAGCCAACGGTTGAAACCGGGGCGCGCGATGATGCGTTCCTTGGACAGGAATGCCGGCTTCGCAGCAGCACCATCCAATGCAAAGGCGTCAGTCATAGGTAAGTCTCTTCTTATTGATTACGAGCAAGCAAGGGCAATAGCGCCAGCTCGACGAGGCAAAAGCTTGCGCAGAGTAGCACCAGGGCGCGACAAATCGCCGCGCAAGAAGTCAATTTTTATCAATTTATGCAGATTTTTTGCTTTTTACGCAAAAACTCAAAAGATCTCATCTATTGCGTGATAGATGGCGTCGATACAACTGCCAATCCGCGACACGGCGCAGCTGCGGGGAACCGCTCGAACCTATTCCGATCCAAGCTCGAGCCGATCCCTGTTCAGCGCCTCAAGCAGGCGCCTGGGCATAGCGGCATGACGCTATAATCGGCAGTCTTCTGCACACCGCCATTCCAGCTCTCGAAACCAAGGACCCGTCCATGAAAGCGTTAGGCAAGATTCTGGGCCTTTTCTTTCTCGGCTTGCTGCTGATCATAGTGGCGCTGCTGTTCGCTCTGACTCATCTGTTCGACCCTAACGACTACAAGGACGAGATCCGCCAGATCGCCCGCGACAAGGCCAACCTCGAGCTGCAGCTCAGGGGCGACATCGGCTGGAGCCTGTTCCCCTGGCTGGGCCTGGAGCTGACCGACGCCACCCTGGCCAGCGCCGACACCCCGGACAAACCGTTCGCCGACCTGCGCATGATCGGCCTTTCCGTCCGCGTGATGCCGCTGCTGCGCAAGGAAGTGCAGATGAGCGACATCCGCGTCGACGGCCTCAACCTCAACCTGCAGCGTGACGACAAAGGCCATGGCAACTGGGAAGGCGTTGGCCGCCCGGCCCAGTCCAGTGCGCCACAGCAAACGCCCAGCGAGCCGGCGCCGAGCGAAGAAACGCCGCCAAGCCAGCCGAGTGACAAACCAGCCGGCCAGCCGGTCAAGCTGGATATCGACAGCCTGACCCTGAGCAACTCGCGCATCGACTACAGCGACGCGCAGAAAGGCCAGCAATTCACCGTCGAGAATATCGAGCTGAAAACCGGCGCCATCCGCGAAGGCGCCAGCATCCCGGTCAAACTCAGCGCCTTCTTCGGCACCAACCAGCCAGTACTGCGCGCACGCAGCGAGGTTGAAGGCCAACTGCGCTTCGATCGCGCGCTCAAGCGCTACCAGTTCGAAGACCTCAAACTGGCTGGCGAAGCCTCGGGGGAACCGCTCAAAGGCAAAACCCTCAACTTCTCCGCCCAGGGCCAGTTGCTGCTCGACCAAGCGGCCAACATCGCCGAATGGAACGGGCTGAAGCTATCGGCCAACCAGTTGCGCGCCCTCGGAGAAATCAAGGCACGCGAGCTGGACAAGGACACCAAGATTTCCGGCGGCCTGTCCATCGCTTCGCTCAACCTGCGCGAGTTCCTCGAAGGTGTCGGCGTCGAATTGCCGGCCATGCAGGCTGGCGATGCTCTCAACCAGTTCGAGCTGGTCAGCCGCCTGAACGGTTCGAGCAAGGGCATGATGTTCGAAGAGCTCAACCTCAAGCTCGACGGCAGCACCTTCACCGGCAAGCTCGGCGTGAGCGACTTCGCCAAGCAGGCTCTGCGCGCCGACCTCAAGGGCGACAAGCTCGACCTGAACCGCTACCTGCCGCCGAAAACCCAGGACAGCGCCGCTGCCGCACGCAAGGCCGAGGTCAAGGACAGCATCGCCGGCGCCGGCAAGGATGGCTCTACCCCACTACCCAACAAACCCACCCAGCAGGCCTGGAGCGACGAAAAAGTGCTGCCGGTGGATCAACTGCGCAAGCTCGACCTGCAACTGGCGCTCAGCCTCGCCCAGCTCACCTACGACAAGCATCAGCTCAGCGACGTCAATCTCAAGGCAAACGGTCGTGGCGGCCTGATCACGGTGGAAGAGGCGCGCGGCAAACTGCAGGGTGGCAGCTTCGTCGGCAACGGCCGTATCGACGTGCGCCAGGCCGAGCCAATGCTCAGCCTGGAACAACGCCTCAGTCGCATGCCGCTGGAGCCATTGCTGAAGAAGGATGACCAACCCTCGCCGATCAAGGGCCAGCTTGATCTGGACGCCAAGTTCAACACCCGCGGCAACAGCCAGAAGGCCTGGATCGAAGCGCTCAATGGCAACGCCAGCTTCGTCCTCAATGATGGCGTGCTGGTCGATGCCAACCTCGAGCAGCAGCTGTGCCGCGGCATCGCCACCCTCAATCGCAAGAGCCTGAGCAACCCACCAACCGGCAAGGACACGCCCTTCCGCGAACTCAAGGGCAGCCTCAGCGTACGCGATGGCGTCGCCCATAACCCGGACCTCAAGGCCCAGGTGCCGGGCCTGGCAGTCAGCGGCAACGGCGACCTCGACCTGCGCGTGCTCGGCCTCGACTACAAGGTCGGTATCACCCTGGAAGGCGACCAGCGCGAAATGCCGGACCCGGCCTGCCAGGTCAACGAGCGCTACGTCGGCATCGAATGGCCGCTGCGCTGCCGTGGCCCGCTGGAGCTCGGCGCCAAGGCCTGCCGCCTGGATCAGGACGGCCTCGGCAAGATCGCCGCACGCCTGGCCGGCAACAAGCTGACCGAGAAGCTGGAAGAGAAACTCGGCGACAAGGTCAGCCCGGATCTGAAAGACGCACTCAAGGGCCTGTTCAACCGATGAGCCCCGAGCAGTTCAACGGCGCCGTGCTGGCCTGGTACGACCAGCACGGGCGCAAGGATCTGCCCTGGCAGCAGAACATCACGCCGTATCGCGTCTGGGTCTCGGAAATCATGCTGCAGCAGACCCAGGTCAGCACCGTGCTGGGCTACTTCGACCGTTTCATGGCAGCTTTGCCGGCCGTGAAAGACCTGGCCGAAGCGCCGGAAGACGAAGTGCTGCACCTGTGGACGGGCCTGGGTTACTACACCCGCGCGCGCAACCTGCAGAAGACCGCACAGATCGTCATGCGTGAGCATGGTGGCGAGTTCCCGCGCAGCGTCGAGGCGCTCAGCGAACTGCCCGGCATCGGCCGCTCCACCGCCGGCGCCATCGCCAGCCTGAGCATGGGCGTACGCGCGCCCATCCTCGACGGCAACGTCAAGCGCGTACTGGCGCGCTACGTCGCGCAAGAGGGCTATCCCGGCGAACCGAAAGTGGCCAAGCAATTGTGGAACGTCGCCGAGCGCCTCACCCCGCACGAACGGGTCAACCACTACACCCAGGCGATGATGGACCTCGGCGCCACCCTCTGCACGCGAAGCAAACCCACCTGCCTGCTGTGCCCGGTGCGCAGCGGCTGTCAGGCCCATCTGCTCGGCCTGGAAATCCGCTACCCGGTGTCCAAGCCGCGCAAGGCACTGCCGCAGAAACGCACCCTGATGCCGCTGCTGGTCAACGCTGCGGGTGACATCCTGCTCTATCGCCGCCCTTCGACCGGGCTGTGGGGCGGGCTGTGGAGCCTACCGGAGCTGGACGACCTCGAGCAGCTCGAAAGCCTCGGCCAGCAGCAACAGTTCACACTCGGCGAACGCCGCGAACTGGAAGGCCTGACCCACACTTTCAGCCACTTCCAGCTCGCCATCGAACCCTGGCTAGTCGAGGCAACCGAACAGCCGGGCCGCGTGGCCGAGGCCGACTGGCTCTGGTATAACCTCGCCACCCCGCCGCGCCTGGGCCTCGCCGCCCCGGTGAAGAAGCTGCTGAAACGCGCGGCGCAAGCCATTACCGCTGGAGAACCGACATGACCCGCACCGTACAGTGCCGCAAATACAAACAGGAACTGCCCGGCCTGGATCGCGCGCCCTACCCTGGCCCCAAAGGCGAAGACATCTTCACCAACGTTTCCAAGCAAGCTTGGGACGAGTGGCAGAAGCACCAGACCATGCTGATCAACGAGCGTCGCCTGAACATGATGAACGCCGAGGACCGCAAGTTCCTCCAGGCCGAGATGGACAAGTTCCTCTCAGGCGAGGAATACGCCCAGGCCGAAGGCTATGTACCGCCGAGCGAGTGACGACACCTGCGGGAGGGGCTTTAGCCGCGACAACCACTGCATTACTGCACATGCAGCACCTGGCTCGCCCACCTCGCTTTTCCCGCTTACGAACCTAAGCGCCCGAAATAATTAAATATTTTTTCAAACCTGCGCTTGACACTGATCCTTCAAATCCGTCTAATAGCGCCCCGTTGGCCCAGGTAGCTCAGTTGGTAGAGCAGGGGATTGAAAATCCCCGTGTCGGCGGTTCGATTCCGTCCCTGGGCACCATTGATATATGACAAAGAGCCTCAGCCATGCGCTGGGGCTTTTTGCTTTCTGTCTCCGGCAATTTTCTCGTGCCATTATTTCGCCTGCGCGACAAGCAACTGTAACCAGGCGACACCTGCGACCCAGCGAGCCTCTATCGCCCGGCAAACGGCTTGGCGGTCACGGAAACGCTATGCTAGCTTGGCCGCCAGCCAGGACGGCCCGCCGTACGCCGGAGCGCATTCGAAGAAGAAGAGGACCCCACCCCATGGCCGAGGCGACGCCCGCGCTGGAAATCCGCAACCTGCACAAACGCTACGGCGATCTCGAAGTGCTCAAGGGTATTTCCCTGACGGCCAAAGACGGCGACGTCATCTCGATTCTCGGCTCCTCCGGTTCCGGCAAGTCCACTTTCCTGCGCTGCATCAATCTGCTGGAAAACCCGCATCAGGGTCAGATTTTCGTCGCCGGCGAGGAGCTCAAGCTCAAGGCCGCGAAGAATGGCGATCTGGTTGCTGCCGACAACAAGCAGATCAACCGCCTGCGCAGCGAGATCGGCTTCGTCTTCCAGAATTTCAATCTGTGGCCGCACATGAGCGTCCTCGACAACATCATCGAGGCGCCGCGCCGCGTGCTCGGCCAAAGCAAGGCCGAAGCCATCGAGATCGCTGAGGCGCTGCTGGCCAAGGTCGGCATCGCCGACAAACGCCATGTTTATCCCAACCAGCTTTCCGGCGGCCAGCAGCAGCGCGCGGCCATCGCTCGCACCCTGGCCATGCAGCCGAAGGTAATCCTGTTCGACGAGCCAACTTCTGCCCTCGACCCGGAGATGGTACAAGAAGTGCTTAATGTGATTCGCGCGCTTGCCGATGAGGGTCGCACCATGCTGCTGGTGACCCATGAGATGAGTTTCGCTCGCCAGGTTTCCAGTGAGGTGGTGTTCCTCCACCAGGGCCTGGTCGAGGAACAGGGGCCACCCGCCCAGGTGTTCGACAACCCGAACTCGGCACGCTGTAAACAATTCATGTCCAGCAATCGCTAACACGGAGCAACATGCATGCAGAACTATAAGAAGATCCTGCTGGCCGCAGCCGCTACTCTGGCTTTCGGCACCAGCGCTGTCGCAGCTGACAAACTGAAACTCGGCACCGAAGGCGCCTACCCGCCCTTCAACCTGATCGACGCTAGCGGCAAGGTCACTGGTTTCGATATCGAAATCGGCCAGGCACTGTGCGCCAAGATGCAGGCAGAGTGCGAAGTGGTCACCTCTGACTGGGATGGCATCATCCCGGCTCTGAACGCCAAGAAGTTCGATTTCCTGATCGCCTCGATGTCGATCACCGAAGAGCGCCAGGCCGCGGTCGACTTCACCGAACCCTACTACACCAACAAACTGCAGTTCATCGCACCGAAGTCGGCTGACTTCAAGACCGATGCCGCCAGCCTCAAAGGCAAGGTAATCGGCGCCCAGCGCGCTACCATCGCCGGCACCTGGCTGGAAGACAACATGGGCAAGGTGGTCGACATCAAGCTGTATGACACTCAGGAAAACGCCTACCTCGACCTGGCCTCGGGCCGTCTCGATGGCGTTCTGGCCGACACCTTCGTCAACTGGGAATGGCTCAAGAGCGATGCCGGCAAAGAGTTCGAATTCAAGGGCGACCCTGTATTCGACAACGACAAGATCGGTATCGCCGTACGCAAGGGCGACCCACTGCGCGAGAAGCTGAACGCCGCTCTGCAAGCCATCGTCGAAGACGGCACCTACAAGCAGATCAACGACAAGTACTTCCCTTTCAGCATCTACTGATGACCTGAAGGCACCGCGCCGCCCATTGGGCGGCGCAGTTGCCCGAGCCCTCCGATGATTTTTGACCTCCACGGATTCGGCCCCGCCCTGGCCGCCGGCACCCTGATGACCATCAAACTGGCGCTATCCGCGCTGGCTGTAGGTCTGGTGCTCGGCCTGCTCGGTGCGCTGGCCAAGACTTCGCCGTACAAGCCGTTGCAGTGGCTCGGCGGCAGCTATTCCACCCTGGTGCGGGGCATCCCCGAACTGCTCTGGGTACTGCTGATCTATTTCGGCACGGTCGGCCTGATGCGCAGCCTGGCCGATCTGCTTGGTGTCGAGAGCCTGGAGCTCTCCGCCTTCGCTGCGGGTACCATCGCCCTCGGCCTGTGCTTCGGCGCCTACGCCACCGAAGTGTTCCGCGGCGCCATCCTGGCTATCCCCAAGGGCCACCGCGAAGCCGGCCAGGCGCTCGGTATGTCCAAGGGTCGCATTCTCTGGAAGCTGATCCTGCCGCAGATGTGGCGCATCGCCCTACCCGGCCTGGGTAACCTGTTCATGATTCTGATGAAGGACACCGCGCTGGTGTCGGTAATTGGCCTGGAAGAGATCATGCGCCGGTCGCAGATCGCCGTGACCGCCAGCAAAGAGCCTTTCACCTTCTACATGGTCGCCGCCTTCATCTATCTGGGCCTGACCGTTCTCGCCATGATCGGCATGCACTTCCTTGAAAAGCGCGCCAGCCGCGGCTTCGTCCGGAGCGCCTCATGAATTGGGAAGTTATTATCAAATGGCTGCCACGCCTGTCCGAAGGCGCGCTGCTGACCCTCGAACTGGTGGCCATCGCTGTCGTCGCCGGGCTCATCCTCGCGCTGCCGATGGGCATCGCCCGCGCATCCAAGCACTGGTATGTGCGCGCCCTGCCCTATGGCTACATTTTCTTCTTCCGCGGCACGCCGCTGCTGGTGCAGCTGTTCCTGATCTATTACGGCCTGGCCCAGTTCGATGCCGTGCGCCAGGGCCCACTCTGGCCCTATCTGCGCGACCCGTACTGGTGCGCGGTATTGACCATGACGCTGCATACCGCCGCCTATATTGCCGAGATCCTGCGCGGCGCCATTCAGGCCGTACCACCCGGCGAGATCGAAGCGGCACGGGCTCTGGGTATGTCGCGACCGCAGGCGATGCTTTACATCATCCTGCCACGCGCTGCTCGCATCGGCTTGCCGGCGTACAGCAACGAAGTGATCCTGATGCTCAAGGCCAGCGCCCTGGCCAGTACGGTGACGCTGCTGGAACTGACCGGTATGGCCCGGACCATCATCGCTCGCACCTATTTGCCAGTGGAGATCTTCTTCGCCGCTGCGATGTTCTACCTGGCGATAACCTTCGTGCTGGTACAGGCCTTCCGCCTGCTCGAACGCTGGCTACGCGTCGACGCCTGCCAGGGTCGCTAAGCCACCGGGTAGCCCTCTTGATGCGGGCCGCCCGGCTCAACCAGACGCATACGCACCATGTCCGAGCCCATTCTTACCTCAGGCGATCTGCTCGCTCGCTTCCAGGCCTTGGACAGTTTTCTTCTGCAGCATCAGGCGCTCTGGCGTCCTCGGCCGTTTCATTACCTGCAACTGCCATGGGAAAGCGAGCTGCCAGAGCTAGCCGCCTGGTTGCGCAGCCGCTCCCTGGAACAGGCCGAGGCCAGCGACAACAGCCCCTTCGCCCTCTCTGCACCAGCGCCCTTTCCTGAGCTGGCCCACCAAGCGCAAGCGCTTAGCCAGCTGGGCGAGATTCCAAGCCAGGACAGTCCTCCGCGTGCGCACACCTTCAGCGTCGATGTACCCGGCAGAAAGCTGGATCAGATCCAAGCCTTCGCGAACCATCTGCAGTTTCGCCAGCGCCCCACGCACTGGCTCGACTGGTGCTCCGGCAAAGGCCACCTCGGTCGCTGGCTGACTCAGGGTGACCAGCATCTGACCTGCCTGGAATACGATCCGGCACTGATCGAGTCCGGTAGCGCACTGAGCAAGCGCCTGGGATTGGCTGCCGCACATCTCCAGCAAGATGTACTGGCCGATGATTGCAGCGAGCGCCTGCACAAAGAGCACACGCCCGTGGCCCTGCACGCCTGCGGCGACCTGCACGTGCGCCTGCTGCAACTGGCCAGTCGCAAAGGCTGCACCCAATTGGCGGTCGCGCCCTGCTGCTACAACCGTATCGCCGGCATGCAGTACCAGCCGCTGTCAGCAGCGGCGCAGGGCTCAAGCCTGCAGCTATCACGTGACGATCTCGGCCTACCACTGAGCGAAACCGTCACCGCCGGTGCTCGCGTGCGCAGACAACGCAATCAATCGATGGCCTGGCGCCTGGCTTTCGACCTGCTGCAACGCCAGCTACGTGGCATCGATGAATATCTGCCAACACCATCGCTGTCTAGCGACTGGTTCAGCAAACCTTTCGCCAACTTCTGTCATGACCTCGCCAAGCTGCGCGACGTGCCGTTGCCCGGTGAGCAGGACTGGCCGGCATTGGAAGCTCGCGGCTGGCAACGCCTGGCCGAAGTGCGCAATCTGGAGTTGCTGCGCAATCTGTTCCGCCGGCCACTGGAACTCTGGCTACTGCTCGACCGCGCCCTGTATCTGCAGGAGCAGGGCTACCACGTGAAGCTAAGCATCTTCTGCGATTACCAACTGAGCCCGCGCAACCTGCTGCTACTGGCCGAGCGCGCCTGAGTTGCACACAGAAGCTGTGGATAACTCTGTTGATCCTTTCTGGGGAAATGCTGCAAAGCCACTTGGTAATTGCTTCGTAGACATCTGATCATTTTTCGAACAGCCTTCGAAGCCCTAGCAAAAACAATAACTTGCGAAAAATAGTGATCGAACGCACAGAGCCGGTGCGCCACCGTCGCGCGCGCCTTCTCTTTGTGCATAAGCCAAAAGCTGCTGATAGCCGAGCCCGGAAAAACCTGGCACGAAGGTGGCTTTACTCAGGCCGACGAATGGATATAATGGCGCCCCCACCTAGCCGGTATAGCTCAGCTGGTAGAGCAACTGACTTGTAATCAGTAGGTCCCGGGTTCGACTCCTGGTGCCGGCACCATACAAATCAAAGGGTTACGTGAAAGCGTAGCCCTTTTTTGTGCCTGAAATTCGGCTTGGGGTAGGATTGGGGTAGGGATTTGCCACCACACCACCACTCGGTTAGAAAAAATCTGCGCCAGTCTTACGACCGCTCATCGGGCTATTTCATCCGCCATCACCGATGACGCCCTCCGCATCACATCCCCCGCCATCAAAATCTAGGCATTACCAGCATCTTGAAGGCTACTCATGGTCAGAGCCTTTTTCGCCGATATCCCGTAAAGTGCCACCTTGCAGGGCCTCTGCGGGCAGCATAGGGTGATTGGGCGGGTCGACAGACCTGGCTTCAGGAACACAGCGCCAGAGGATTCTTGTGTCATGGTGGCTGCATGCGGGGCGCTTCGGCGCGCCGAGTTCCTAGAGTCTCGGTCTTCCACACCCGCATGCAGCCGCCACCCTTCGTGTGGAAGCGAAAGGTGGTGGCCTCTCTAAAACTCTAGAGGTCACCCTATGCCGCAGACCAACATCCCTTCGGGCACCACCGACTCAGTGCCCCAAGCCCTCGACGCGTTTAATGGCCTGTTCACTGTTCGCACTGACGTCACCTCCGGCCAACTGCATGATGAAGCCCAGCTTCGCCAAAACGCCGCAGTCGGCATGCTCCACGCACTCTCCAGTGCAAGTGACTTGAACACCTTGGAAAACCATTTGCTTCTGGACTGCATCATGGCACTACGGCTGCTGTGCTCCGATGCGGCTGCGCTGTACGCGGCAGCATGCGAACGCAGCAAAGCAGAAAATCTGCTCCAGCCTTAAGCGTCCTTACGCGCTAACTCGGTCTCGAAGCGCTGCACGAATTCGACGAGGCCGATGTTCAGCGCGTGGCAGATATCCCGCAGTTGGACGAGATCAATCCGGCGCAAGCCGCGCTCGATATCGCTAGCAAACGACTGTGGGCGCTCCAGCGCTTGGGCGAATTGCGCCTGGGTCAAACCAGCTTCCACTCGACACTGCTTTAGCAGTCTGAGCAGCACCAGGTTCTCATCCCGATACACCGACTTTTCCAACGGGTACACCTCACGCTTGACAATCCGGCAAGGGTATATCTAATCTACAGATATCTGATTTACAGATTATCTGGATAAAGGTTCACGGAGCCATTCATGGATACCCTCACCAAGACACCATCGAGCAATTCGGAAATCCTGTTTTTGATCGACAAGAAAACACAGCAAACCAAGATCGAACTTGGCTCACTGCTCTGCGCGTTCAGCGCACCCACCACCCTGGCTAAAGCTGCAGCTTCGATCTGGGAAAACGAGCTCTTAATTAAAGAGGATCCCGACTCAGGATCACCGCTGTACTACTTACCAATGCAGCTATCTGCTGACTTCATCGATCTGATTCTTGACCAGTTGGATTCAGATAGCAGAACAGATGCCGTGCAATTCCGAGATGCTTGCCGAACCATTGAAGCTAGCGCCAACAAGATTTCCAGGCTGCAACAGACCAAACCCCACGTCTACGAGACATGGCTGAAGTGGATGGACTCTGATGAAGCCACGCAAACAATGCACAAGATCCTCAGCAGACAGCATCAACACCCACCGGCCACTTCCCCCAACCATGCAGCTCCGGGAGGACAGTAATCCGATGCGCGCCACCAAAATCAAAATCCAGGGACTGTCGATTCCAAGTCTGATCAGCAGCGACAATGAGCGTTACTGGCCGATACGCCCCATTTGCGAAGCTATGGGTCTTAACTGGCATGCTCAAGCCGCCAAACTGCAGCCCCCTCGCTACAGCCCGACCGAGCATGACGTTGCCCTGCCTGGGGAACCACTGCTGAAACGAATGCTGTGCCTGCCGCAGTCGGAATTCGAGTTCTGGCTGAAAAGCCTTAGCTCGCGCAAGGTTTCCCCCGGCGCCCGCATGCGACTCGATCAGTTGCGCGCACATTTCTTTGGTGAGCCCACACCGCTGGCAGGGCCGACACCGCCAACTGCAACGGCAGCACCTGCGGTGCTGAAGCGGATTCTGAACTGGCGAGCGCAACAGGCTGAGCCAGGAAACCGCAAAGCCGTGCTCAAAGAGCTCTCCGACCAATTCAGTGCGAAAAACGGTTTTGAAATTGCTGAAGCGCAGGAGCACCAGTTGCGTGGAGCCGTCGCTTCGCTCAGCACGATCATTTATCAGCATGACCGCTCGAAATCGCCAAGCCAGATGCCTGTTTCACAACGGGTCGACGCGATCATCAAATCCATCGTGGATGCCCGCCCTCAGCGCATTCATCTGCTCGACTCGGACTTTGCGGCCCTGTTGTGCAGCATTGAGCTTGAGGAGCACCACCATAGCAGCGCTCAGCACGAACAGCCTTAGACCATGGCCACACTTAGGGAAATGGCGGACTTGCTGTATTCAGCAGGCGAGCCGATGAGCGGCAGTGGCATGAACGACACTGAGGCCATGGCCTATGCACGGCAGCATTTTGTTTATGGCGGCTATTGCTTGGTGCGGAACTGGCGGTGGCTTGATCTGGATGTCACTGAAAGCCAGCGCCTACAACTGGCAAAGACCCGACGACAACCTGCTCTGGTCTATGCACACACGGTTATCTTCGACAGTGAAAGACGGTGGGATGTCGGAGACTTCGTCCGAACGTCGCTTCTGCACCATCACGAGGAGTTCCATTTCAGAACGCTCAATACAGCCTACTTGCTTCTAGGACCAGGCACGCGCATCCAGGTCAGCGCAGACGCCGTTGCGAGCATTTTCTGATCGAGCCAACACATTTACTGATCTGTCGACATAGCCATGTATACACACCCAGTCTTGCAGAAGCTGCTGGAGCAGGTCGAAGACCTTCCTTTCAGCAGACCCGTCACCGGATACCTGACTGATGCCTATATTCGCGGATCAAGCGGCTACGGGATCACTTACCGGCATGTGAGAGCTGATCGTTTCAGTGACGGTGCCTACATTCATACATCAGCCATCGTTCAGGCTGAGCGAGAGGGGCCGTTTTGGGTGCTGCACACGCTAAGTGGCAGCTTCTACGTAATCCTCAGCTTCAACATTTTAAAAGGTGCGCAATCGCTGGATGACTATCTGCATCGAATGCTAACTATGGAGTATCCAGAGCCATGGCAGCTGCACTAGCAGTGCGATGGGATAGCCGATGCGACATGACCTGCGTATCGCAGGAGGCACTGCGACACTCAGTGAGTGTCGCGGAACCCCTATGCGACACACGTGGACTGTCGCACAGATACGCTGCGACACGCTGGCCATGTCGCAACGATACACCGTGTATGTCGCACCATGACTTTGCGACACTCGGGGTCGTGCCGCTAGCGGCAGTTTGAGTGCCCAATACGGCGCTGAAAGTGGCCCAAACCGACACCGAGCTGGCCAGTTATGGCGCTCAGCGTGCCAAAACTGGCACTCCTTTTTTTGGTTATATTATCGCTACAACCCTTGAAAACACTGACTTCGGCGACTTTTTTCATAACCAAATCGCCACTGCGTGGCTAGCATTTTTGAATACCCCATTTCGACACGCCAGCCACGCACCGCTTCGCGCTACCCCGGCTCGTCCTTTCAGCGCCATGGCGCTGGCTGCTCTTCGATTTTGATGACAAAACGCTTGCGCGCGCTTTTGCTCACGGCGCACGCTGAATTTAGATGAAGCGGGTCGCGTGAGTGAGAGCGCGCAACCCTTACTCGCGCCGCGAGTAAGGGGGCGTTGAGGCAGTTCGGACGTAACGAGAAAAACGGAGCGGCTGCGGAGTGTTTCAGTGGAGTTCGAGCTGACACAACGCCGTTCGCGAAGCGGCTTAGCTTTGTCATCAAAACAACAAGAAGAGAGATGACAGCGATGCAACCTACGACCTTGCAGCGGTACCAAACCCGGGCACAAAACTTTTATCGGTCTCACTGCGGTGAGGACGATCCATCTTCGGCGCAGATCTGCGCAGCTTTGCTTGCCTGTGCACCGGACTATCGACCGAATGCGTTCAGCACCCTCAAGAACACCCTAATGAATGACCAGCTTGCCCGGCGAAACATCGAGGCAGCAAACACCATCAGAGCGCTGGTCAACCCGGTCACGGCACCAGGCAGTCAGATAGTGAAAAAGCCCAAGCCGGGGCAGATTCGGAAAGTCCCCTTCGAAGACTTTAAATTGCTGCACCAGCACCTGCGCGCAGGCGGCAATCTCGACGAAGCCGCATCACTGGTGCTCGCTTATTGCCTCGGTGTACGCCCATGCGAGATGCGCACGATCACTATCTCCGGCAACCACGTGCACATCATTGGAGGCAAGAAATCGGCTGAACTGCACCGTGGCGCTGACCGCACCTTGGTAATCGACAAACCAAGAACGCTGAAGTTGGTGGAATGGGCCGCGCAGTGGATGGCCGGGTGCCCACGCACTAATACCGCCATCAGAGACTGCCTGCGCAAGGAGTGCCGACGCCTCTGGCCCAAGAGGAAAAAGCAGCCAACGCTGAAAAGCTTCCGGCACCAGATGGGATCAATTCTGAAAGCATCCGGAGAAAGCCCAGAAAGCATGGCTTACATCATGGGGCACCAGTCCATCTCGTCGATCAGCGTGTACGGTGATGGCCGACTGGGCGCAGGCATGAAATCACATGTACGCCCCGCAGAGAGCGCCGTCTTGGCGAGCATTCGCCAGCCGCAGAAGCCACCTCGATATGGTCAGGGGCGCATTCTGGGAGCAATCGAATTTCCCGCCGCAACCCGGGGCCATTGGTATACGGAGATGAAGCAACGGCAAGCAGGCAAGATCCTACCTGCTCCGCAGTCGTAGCCACGTGACTGCTGTGAGTGGCCCCTAGTCGCAGGGATCTATAGCTCGCATGAAAAATCTCCAGACATGCTCGGGGCTATTGAATGAGCTATTGCGGCCAAGCACTCTGGGGCCGGGGAAGTATGGCTGTGGCACCTTGTGACCACCACCGTGGATGGGCACCAGCTCCACACTTGCCGTCCTAGCCTCCTGCCACTGGAATAGCTCAGGCTAGGGCTCGCTCGCATCACCTGGAAGCCGGAATACGCTGGACTAGTGCAGGCTGTGTATATCCAGCAAGTCGAGCAAAGTAGCTCTCGCTCACCTGCGCTGAAATCACCTAGCCTCGCTCGCTCATCCCCCAGAAGCCAACGTCTCCGCCCTCTACGGAATTGATAGGATCATCTGTGCCGTTGACCAGTATCACCAGCAATGCCTTGCTGACCGCGCCAGGCGCGGATGAACGCAGTGAGTAGGCTGCTCCCCACGTACCCTTCAGGCTTGATCTGCGCTAACAGCACTTTGGCGGCACGCCGTTGCGATTTGGGGTGCAGCGCATCAGCTTTTAATGCCTGGCGACATGTCAATTTACGGTGTGGGCGCTTGAGGTTCTGACACGTTATTCCGGGGGTTCTGACCCACTCGCGCTGATGGTTCTGTCCCTCCATTCCAGTGATTGTGAGCCACTTTGCTGGTGATTCTGACCCATCCCTCAAGCACTAAACTGTCTGCTCTCACGTCCTGTAGGTCACCGCAATTGATTGAGGAAGGCAGCAAAAATGTCTATGCCGATCTCGGTTGCACCGATGCTGACGTAATGCAGCGCAAGGCCAGTAAACGTTCGGCCAAGCCACCTTCCGAACTCCTGCATTAAGTCCTCGTTTTTTAAGCGGACGGCATCGCTCATCGATAGCGGTGATCACCCAGGTTGCAGGTGATGGTAGGCTTTACGCCAGCGGCTCTTTCACCAGCGAGCCATGAAGCCAGGAGTGCTCAATGGCCCACGTCTGGATAACATCCAAGCTTGCCAGCTTGGCCATATGCATAGCAGGGTTGATGTCGACTTCTCACCTAGTGGCTTCAACACAAGCCACAGAAAAACGGATATTCAAAACCGAAGATATCGCCAGGGTAAAAGAACTCGGCGAGCTGGCCATTTCTCCCGACGGGACAACACTAATTTTCCAAGTAACCGAACTGAACGGTGATGGCGATCAGCGGGAGGGCGCGCTCTGGAAGATGAGTCTGAAGGAACGACGCGCTTCGAAACTTTTCCCTGATCAGCATGATGACAGCATGCCTGCCTGGTCGCCTGATGGTTCGAAGCTGGCGTTCCTTCGAGCCGATGAGGGAGCGACGCAGCTTCATGTCCTGGATTTGACACGAGGCCTGGTCTGTTCACTGACCGATCTGGAGAACGGCGTTAACGACTATCGATGGTCACCTGATGGTCAAAACATTGCCTTCACCTCGGCTGTAGCCATCGCTCAGGCGCCCGTGCCGCCGCCTGGGGTCAGGATAATCACACGGGCCGATTTCCGATCTGAAGAAGTAGGGGGCGGTACTGCCTCTTTGCCCCAAATTTGGGTGGTGGCGGTCGACTCTCACTGTGGCACGCAGACCCCAAGACAGCTGACGCAGGCGTCTGTAGCAGCCACGTTGGCATTCTGGTCTGTCGATAGCCGCTCTATCCTGTTCACCACGAACGATACGATGGAAGCCTATTACGGCGCAGGCACGTCTACTTTGCGCAGTGTTGCCCTAATTGATGGCCAGCAGAGCGTGGTTAGGCCTTTCAAGGTGCCGGGAACCAGCACAGACATGGAAGCGGCTCCGCAGCTTTACCTCAGCCCCAACGGTTCGAAGGTCGCCTTTTCAATGGGCAATCCAGAAGCCCCGTCGGACTTCGCCCAAGATGATGTTTTCGTGATGGATATGGTTACTGGCGAAACTACCAACATAACCGTGGGCTATGACCGTGAGGTGGGCGGTGATGGATTGATGTGGCGGGATGATCGCCGACTGATCAGTATCAAAAGCGACGCGGGCAACGCCAATCTGATCGAGTTGGACATCCTGACCCAGAAGGTTCGGCCACTATGGATTGGCCGCCACGTGGTACAGAGTTTTCATCTAGCTCAGGAAAGCAATCGGCTGATTGCTGTCGCCTCTAGCTTCGTAAGCCCGCCTGAGCTTTATGAGGTTGCTGATGGTACCGGCATGCAGATATCCGAGATCAATCGGCATATTCGAGATGAATTGCTGCTCACTGCCCCTGAAGAAATCACATACGAAGGCCCAGGCGGCGAAACAATTCATGGCTACTTGCATCAGCCACCGATGCTCACTGCCTCGCAGAGGTATCCCCTGATCGTATGGGCGCACGGCGGGCCATATAGCTGGTGGAGCAGCGCTTTTGACGGAGATATCCAGGCCATGGCTGCTGCTGGCTATTTCGTCTTGTATGTGAACCCGCGAGGCAGCATGTCATACGGCCAAGTTTTTGCCGGCAGCCTCGCCGGAGAATGGCCAGGGCCTGAGTATGATGACACGATGGCGGGCGTGGATTACGTGCTTGCCCACCATGAGATCGATGCAGAAAAAATCGGCATCGCAGGTGGTTCAGCAGGCGCGATCCTGACGGACTGGGCCATAACCCACACGAACCGATTCGGCGCTGCCGTTTCGATCAGTAGCGTTGCGGATAATTCGCTCTATTGGTTCTTGGGCGATCAGCCTGACATGGCAGACCCCGATAAATATCCCTGGCTGGATGAAAAGGATAAGGCTCGGTCGCCGATAACTCATGGGCTCGACGTCTCGACGCCTACGCTTTTCATGAGTGGAACCAGAGACTATCGAACGCCTTCATCCGTAGGCAGCGAGTTGATGTTCAAGTTGCTTAAGCACCTGAGAGTGCCCACTGCACTGATTCAATTCGAGGGTGCGGGGCACGTTATTAGAGGAAGTAATGACGCGCGCCACCGTGGTCTCAGCATTCACTACCTGCTGCGCTGGATGGATCTGCACCTGAAAGGAAGAGCCGCCCCGGAGTTTCAGGTACGCCCCGCAGGCTAGCGCGCCATCTGGTGCGTTGAGAGTTCGATTGGCTCAGTGCGAGGGCGCAATCGCTGGAGCTGGGTGTCAGCATCACTGGAATACACACATAAGCCTGGGCTTACGATTCTTTAGGCGGTGTGGTCTTTCTCGATGGTGTGCCCGCTGGGCTCTGGCTCCCATATCGGGACGTGGATCAAGTCGCGCTGCACCCCAAAAACGGAAATCGGTTGATCTAGCTTGACCTGGTGAATGTGGGCCGGGCTCTGGCTATGCGGTGTGGATGACGTCACCACGCCGCGATATGGAGCAAGTTCCGTCGAGAGGTCAGGCCAAGAGACCGTTTTTTGATTAGAATTACGGATTGCATCCAAGACCCAGATTATCTCGGCATCAGGTGCACGTATCCCACATTCCCACAGCTGTATCACCCGCCACCCCGATGCCAGTAACACAGCCTTGTTCCTGGTATCTCGGGCGACGTTCTGGTCAAATTTTCTCTGCCAGAAGTCCAACCGGGTCTTGGGGCTAGTAGCGTAGCGACATCCGGGGTGTCTGTGCCAAAAGCAACCGTGAACAAAAATGCAGACACGATAGCGAGAAAGCACCAAATCAGGCTTTCCAGGAAGATCCTTCTGGTGCAGGCGATACCTGAAACCATGCCGATGCAGCAGGCGTCGGACCTTCATTTCTGGTGACGTGTTGCTGCCCCGAATGCCCGCCATCATGCGAGACCTGACTTCCTTACTGACTATGTCCATGACTCAAGGCCAAAAGAATCTTTTCGATAGTACGCCCACAGACCCTACAGGTGAGCTCGACCACGCCATTCAGGTGGTGGACCTCTTCGCGGGGCCGGGTGGCCTGGGTGAGGGATTCACTTCATTCGGGGACGGTAGACGGTTCGACATAGTTGTGGCAACCCAAGCGACATCACCCATTGGTAAAGTCATCAGGCTACTTTATCGAAATTCAAAACTAGCTCACCAATACCCCATCGAGAGCCTCCGCCCCGACTTAAGCTCACGGAACGGGCGCTCTGCTGCAAAAACTAACAAACAACGAGTGCAGGATGGTTCATTACCTCAGCTCAATGTAGATTTTGTAACCAATGGTAGCCAACATCACCACTATCCCTGTGGCCATCACCAGCACACCACTGTCCCGTTCCCGCCGGCTGTAGCCGACCATCAGGAGCAGGAATCCCAGGCCGATCAGGCCAATCATCACTTCAAGTTCTCGCATCAGTCTCTGCCTTCATCATTGTGGCTGGTATCGGTGGGAGACACCCAGCCGGGCACTCCGCGCCGGATCTGCCTGGAAAAATCGCTCGCATCGTTGGCCATCCGTGCCCGTTCGGTAAAGCGCCCGTGCTGACGCAACGTATCGAGGCTGTAGCCACCCTGCAGGCCACCGACCGACATGACATAGGCCGGCAGGTAGCCTGTCAGCAGCAAACGGTAATCGACCGGCAGTCCGCCAATGATCGTCTGCAGCATGTCGAAAACGATGGTGGTGCAGTTGGCCGTAATGGTGTTGTAGAAACGCGGCTGATCGACCAGGGCGTTGGCCTGCTGCACATAGGAGAGCAGCAACGCACGCATCGCCTCGTCGGGCATAGCAATACGATAGAGATAGCTGTCTT
The DNA here is from genome assembly GCF_002843095.1 of Pseudomonas sp. YY-1. Taxonomy (NCBI): domain Bacteria; kingdom Pseudomonadati; phylum Pseudomonadota; class Gammaproteobacteria; order Pseudomonadales; family Pseudomonadaceae; genus Pseudomonas; species Pseudomonas sp. YY-1. The sequence goes on from NZ_PJLX01000004.1 coordinate 320,947, forward strand.
CGCCGCGCACGTTGGTGCGCACGCGCAAGGCATCACGCTCGTCAGTGGCGACGATGCTCAACTCGAACTGCTTGAAGAAACCACCAATCTCCGAATAGGCCTCGCCTTGCTCCTTGCGCACCTCAACGGTGAACGTCAGAAAACGCCCATCCGTGAAGCCGAAAGAAACCAGAACATGGGCGATGGCCGGCATGCCCCAATAGGAGGTGATCAGGTCGACCGAGGCGAGCTGGTCGAGATCGTAGCGACGTGTTTCCCAGGCAACGTCATAGTCATCATCGCTGCGCCAGTTGAAGTTGCGCACATTGTGCAGGATGAGCTGATTGCCCACGAGCTCGCCCTGGGTCATCTGCGCGACATCACCAGCCCAGATACGCTGGTTTGACGGTTCCAGGCTTGTCCACCAGACCAGCAACGCGGCGAAGACAAGCACCTGACCGACAAGCGCCAGTATGGGACGCCCGCGCCACAGCAGAACCTGCAGAATGCAGCCAAGCAGGCACCAGCCCGCAATCAGCACCCAGGTTGCCAGCCCTCCAGTCTGGTAGAACAGCGCCAGCACGCCCCAGGCCATGATCAGAAAAAACGACAGCGCGAGGACACTGCGCAGGAGAAGACCCAACAGCCCGTTCATGGCGCTCGTACCGTAGCCACCTTGGGGCTGGCCAGGCCGGTGAGGTGTTCATGCAGCACGCGGCGAATTTCGATGATCGCCTGCGGTGTTTCCTGCACGCTGTGCCACGATGGCACGACCAGCTCCGAGTCGGCGCCAGCCAGGTGCGAGCTGGCGTACGGCACCACGCCGTCACTGGACAGCAGGACCTCGAGGTCTGGCGTGTAGTTGCCGATGATCGAGTGATAGTGCACTCGTGGCGAAATGGGCAGGTCGGCTGCGGCCTTGACGAAGGGGTCCTGGTTGCTCAGGTTGTCGATGCTGTTGAGGGGGCGCACCAACGCGACCGGTGCCGCCGCATTGGGGTCAACCAGCACTTGGGCAACCTCCTTGAAACGGTTCAACATCGACACCGGCATCTTCACCAGCCCTGCGGCCCAGCGCGACACGCGATTTTCGGCAAACGGGGTACCCCGGTGTGGCGCCGCAGCGAATACGGCCCGGCTCACCTGAGGCAATGGCTCGAAATACAGGTAGGGCCCGAGCTTCGCCCGGGCTTTTTCCAGGCGCGCGCCTTGCATCCCGTAACTTCCCAGCATGGCATCCCACAACTGGTCACCCGATGAGGACAGCATCAGCCGTGACAACACGCCCCCCATGCTGTGCCCGACCAGCACCATATCGTGGCTGGCCTTGGCCGTGCCTTGCGGATCGAAATTCGCCAAGGTCTGCTCGATGGCCTCGCGGATGGCCTGATTGTTGACGGCCAGCGGCAGGTTGGTCGGGTAGTAGACCTGCCAGATCTGGTAATTGCGGCGCAGTTCCTCGTCGCCCAGCACTTCATTGGCCACGTTGATCCAGGCCTCCGGGCTGCTGGCCAGGCCATGCAGCATGACCACGATGCGCCGGTCGGGATCGAACGGCTGCAGCAGGTAGACATGGGGGCGTTCCAACACTTCGCCGCGTCCGACCAGAGTCAGCAGGGACTGCCGGGCAAACCCGGAACGCGCCAGCCACAGGCCATAGCCCGACGTGAAGTTGGCCGCCAGGGGCGCCTGCACACCTGCCATGTCCACCGAATCCTGCCGGTAGGGGTCATAACCGATCACTTCCACCTGATAGGTGGACAACACCTGCTCCAGGGTCTCCCCGGGAAAGCGCGCCACGGCAGTAATCGCCGGGAAGGGGGTTTCGCTCCAGGGTATTTCATCGCTCCCCTTGCTCACCACGCGCTTGGCCGTCACCGCTACCAACTCGGCACCCAGTCCATCCCGACGGTACTGGTTGCGCAACCCGCCAAAGGACAGGGACGCAGCCGGAATCAGCTCCTTCGGCAACAGGCGGTCATCGGCCAGCCTCACATCGGTCATGCGCCCGCCGATCGTCCAGCGCCCGGTCTTGAGGCGGAAATTACCCTGAGTGTCCTCGGGTGATGGTGGCCGTCCACGGTAGCGATCGAAGACCTCGACGAGCGCCTGCTGCACCGAAAAGTTGTAGTAGTCGCGCACCTGCGTCTGCCGGTCTTCCAGGGCGCGCTGGCTCGGTGTGCGGGTGGTCAGGAAGAGGTAGGCGTAGGCATACCGGGCACTCTCCAGGTAGGCATCGGTGCGGGCCTCCGCCGCCATCACCTTGCCGCCGTCCTGGGCTTCCTTCAGCCACAGCTCGGCCAGCGTGGAAAGCCGCTGTTCGTCACGCAACCCCGTTGTGCTGTCCAGCGCCTCGCGGCAGGCCGGCAGGTCAGCAAGGCAGCGCTTCTCATCACTGCCCACGACCTGCAGGGCAGCAACCGCCGAAGCACTGAGGTTGCCGGTGGTCAACACATCACCGCGGCGCTGGGCCAGGTAATCATTGTTGCTGACCGCCGTGACCTTGACCCCTGCACACCCGGCCAGCACTAGAACCAGCAGGACTGACGGAAAGCAACGCAGTGAACGACTCACAGTGAACGAAGTGGTGGTATAAGTTGAAGAGCTCACAATCGGTAGATACCCATTACGTCGGAAATGGCGCGGATCATCACGATCCGCATATGGTTCAGACGCCATCTCGACTGATACAGCGCGAAGTGATTCTGCTGGCGGTAGATGCCAGCCCCAAGTAAGTATCTGCGAATATCTTACGGCCTTATATCCGAAAAACTAAAACAACCAATTATCCCCGCATTAACAATATATCTACACCGGGAGAGGCCTGAGATAATACCTGCCACAGACACTCCGACTCATAATGAGACGCTACACATGTCCGATGACGGCCACAGAGCCCCACGCCTGATCAAGAAATACGCCAACCGCCGTTTGTACGACACCCATACCAGCACCCACGTCACCCTCCCCGACATCCGCCAGTTGGTCATCGACGAAGTACCGTTCCAGGTGGTCGACGCCAAGACTGGCGAGGATCTGACTCGCAGCATCCTGCTGCAGATCATTCAGGAAGCGGAAAGCGACGGCGAGCCGCTCTTCTCCAGCGATATGCTCAAGGGCATCATCCGTTTCTATGGCCCATTCCAGGGCATGCTCGGCAACTATCTGGAAAAGAGCATCCAGACTGTGATCGAAATCCAGACCCAGACCGGGGTGCAATCCTCACAGGCCTGGAGCGACTTTATGCACAAGCAGGTGCCCGTCATGCAGGAGATGATGAGCCAGTACGTAGAACAGTCGAAGAAGCTCTACTTGGGCACCCAGAACCTATTCGGTATGTTCGGCGGCATCCCACCCGGCAATTTCAGGCAGACGAAAAAAGACGGTGATGAGCAATGAAACTCATCACCGTCCGTGACACGGCCGCCCTGCCTTACTTGCGCCCGCCCGCAGCCTTGCCGGCTTCACGAGTGGCCTGACCGGCCGCGGAAGCGGCGGCAGCGATGCCGTTCTCAGCGATCTCGGCTGCCTGCTTGGCGGCTTTCTGCGCGCTTTCATAGACACTGCCGGCGCTTTCCAGTGCCGACTTGAGCACGGCTACCGCCGGTTCCGCACCCGCCGGGGCGTTTTTGGCGATAACGTCCACCAGTTCCCGCACCTGCTTGGTGCCCGCCTCGACCTGGCGCTCGGCAAGCTTGGCGATATCCGCCTGCGTGCTGGAGACCAGATCGTACACCTCGCGATTGAACTCCAGCAGGCGCTCCGCCTGGGCTGCCGGCTGAGCGAAGGACGCCTGCAACTCGGCGAAGGCCTGCGGGTCACGCACTGACAGCAGCTTGCGCAAGCTGTCGAACTGCTCGCCACTGGAAGCGCGTAGCGCCTTGAATTGCAACTGACTGAGCTGCTCGACGCTCTCGAATACCTTGCCACTGATCTGCTGCAGCAGGTCAAGGTTGGCTTTCTGTGCGCTTTGCAGTTTTTCCGAATCGAAAAAAGACATGGTCGGATCTCCTGGCAATGGGGAAGGCCACCTACGGCCTGACACGCGAAAGCCATCCATGATGGAGCTGCCGCGCCAGCATAATATTGCACCGCACAAAAAAGATCGCAAGAGCTTTTTTGCACTGCAAAAAAATTTTGCCCAAGCCGCAGCGATTCGCTATAAACCTAGCCTTAACGCCATGCAGCCTCTCCAAGGGGAGGATTGAGCGCAGGCCTTTAGCACGCCACCGAGATAGGAAATGCTCATGAGCCAGGAAAGTTTTTTTGCGAAGCGAGAAGACAGCTTTTCCTCATTCCATAATCTGTTCGAACACCTCAGCCGTCTGCAGCAGTTGCACGGCAAGCTTATGCTCGATGCCTTCGGCCAACGCCATGCGGCCCTGCTCGCGCCCCTCAACGAAGGTCGCCTGCGTGCCCCCAGCCCGGGAGACTGCTGGGAATACCTGGTCGACTGCGGGCAACGCGGCCTGCTGTTCTGGGATGCACTGCGCCAGCGTGGCGACAATACCCTGGCCCACGAGCGCGCCGGCTATCCCCTGCTGCTCAAGTTTCCCTACGAGGTGCTGATCGACGGCCACGACCTGCCTCATCCGGTCAACTATTCCCTGCTGCGCATCCTTCCAACGGCTGACCAGCCAAGCGATGCCACGCGTCAGCCGGTCATCGTCATCGATCCGCGCGGCGGTCATGGCGCCGGCATCGGCGGCTTCAAGCAAGACTCCGAAATTGGCGAAAGCCTGCGCGCCGGGCATCCGACCTATTTCATCGCCTTCAGCCATGCCCCCGCGCCCGGCCAGACCCTGCTCGACATCGCCGAGGCCGAAGCCCGCTATATCGAAACGGTCAGCGCGCGCCATCCCGAGGCCGGCAAGCCGGTGGTGATCGGCAACTGCCAGGCCGGCTGGGCGCTGATGGGCCTGGCGGCGGCACGTCCGGAACTGCCGGGCCTGGTGATCGTCAACGGTGCGCCGCTGTCCTACTGGGCCGGCGTCAACGGGCGCAACCCGATGCGCTATGCCGGCGGCCTGCTCGGCGGCGCCTGGATGACCCGCCTGGGCAGCGACCTGGGCAACGGCCGCTTCGACGGCACCTGGCTGGTCAGCAACTTCGAGAGCCTGAACCCGGCCAACACCTACTGGAGCAAGTACTACAACCTGTTCCGCGACGTCGACGCCGAAACCCCGCGCTTTCTCGATTTCGAACGCTGGTGGGGCAGCCCGACCCTGCTCAACAGCGAGGAGATCGAGGTGATCGTCGACGACCTGTTCATCGGCAACCGCCTGGCCGGCGGTTCCGGTCGCACGAGCGGCATCGATCTGAAACGCATCGAGGCGCCCGTGGTGGTGTTCTGCTCGTACGGCGACAACATCACTCCGCCGCAGCAGGCACTGAACTGGATAGCCGACGTCTACCCCAGCGACCTGGCACTGCGCAGCGCCGGACGCACCATCGTCTACCTGCAGCATGCCAGCATCGGCCACCTGGGCATCTTCGTCTCCGGCAAGGTCGCCCGGCGCGAACACCGGCAGCTGCTCGGCGCCATCGATGCCATCGCCCTGCTGTCGCCTGGCCTGTACGAGTTGATGATCGACGATCTACCGGCATCCCCCAGTGGTGACCAGGCGTATCAGGTACATTTCGAGTCCCGGCGTATCGCCGATATTCTCGCCCACGATGAAGATGGCCGAAGCGACGAGCGTGAATTCGCCCTGGTCGACCGCGTCTCCGGACTCAACAGCACGCTTTACGACTGGTTCGTGCGGCCCTGGATGCGCAGGGCGATCAACGAACCACTCGCCGAATCCCTGCGCAAGAGCCACCCATTTCACCAGCAGCAGATCGTCTGGAGCAGCCTCAATCCAGCCCTCTGGTGGCTGGCGGGAAGCGCGGCCCTGACCCGCACCAATCGCCGCCCGGCATCCCCCAACAACCCCCTGCTTGCCTGGCAAGAGGTATTCTCCAGCGTCATCGAGGCCCAGCTCGATGGTTATCGCGACATCCGCGATGCATCCCAGGAGTTGCTCTTCCACAGCTTCTACGGCGGGCTGAGCACCCTGACCGGAGGGCAAGCACCGCGCTCGCAACAGAGCCACATAGAACAACGGGACAAGGCTCTGATCGAGCATCTGCACGACTCGCTTCTCCAGGGTGGGGAGCGGGAAGCGCTCATTCGCATTTTCTGCCTGCTCGCACGTGCCAGCGGCAGGTTCGGCAAAGAACGCATCGAAGAGCTCGCCCAGCGCGCTCGCACGCTCTCGCAACAGCTCGGCATCGACCCTCTCGCCGTACGTGACAGCGTCCGCCTGCAGGATCTACTGGTCTTCGCCCACCCCGAGGAAAGCCTGAACACCTTGCCCCTTTTGCTAGCCAAGGCCAGCCAGCGTGAAGTCGTCCTGACAGCCGCCACGCACCTCGTGCCTGAGTTGCTGTACGCCGAGGGTGCCGTGGGTGATCTTTGGCGTCGGTTGCATGATCTGCTCGAACACCCATTGCCGGATTTCGCCCAACCATCCGTGCCACTCATCACGGTGGACAGCCCGCCAGAGCAAATCCAGGCAAGCCTGCGCCTCCCCGAGGCGGACGCCCCTACGTCCAAGGCCGCCACGCGACCAAGGAAGAAAAATGCCGCCCGGCCTGCCAAGGCGCAGGCACAGACTGATGCCAGCCCGCCCCCGGCAGCGACCCGGAGCAGGAGCCCAGTGGCCGCGCCGGAAAAACCAGCACGCATCAAGGCAACCCGCTCCGCGCCCGCACCTGGCCTCGCGAGCCCGGACAAGGGAGGCAACGCCGAATGAGCTTGGATCACTACCAGGCGCTGCTGAACCGCTGCGCCGAGATTGGCCCGCTGCCCACCATCGTCGTGCATCCTTGCGAGGCGAACGCGCTACGCGGGGCGCTGGAGGCCACCCAGGCCGGGCTGATCACACCGATTCTGGTTGGCCCGCGCCAGAAGATTGCGGCAACCGCCAGCGAAGCCGGTCTGGATATCGACGGGCTGACCGTGGAGGACGTGCCACACAGCCACGCCGCCGCCGAGCGTGGTGTCGCCCTGATCCGCCAAGGCCGTGGCGAGTTGCTGATGAAAGGCAGCCTGCACAGCGATGAACTGCTGCATGCCGTGGCCGACCGCGAAAACGGTCTGCGCACGGAACGGCGCCTCAGCCATGTGTTCGCCATGAGCGTGCCCAGCTACCACAAGCCGCTGTTCGTCACCGACGCGGCGGTCAACATCTTCCCCGGCCTGGAAGACAAGGCCGACATCTGCCGCAATGTGATCCAGATGCTGCACGCTCTCGGCATCGAACAGCCCAAGGTGGCGCTGCTGTCGGCGGTGGAAACCGTCACCGCCAAGCTGCCTTCAACCCTGGAGGCCGCCGCACTGGTGGTCATGTCCCGGCGCGGACAGATCGACGGCGCGCTGCTCGACGGGCCACTGGCCTTCGACAATGCGATCAACGCCGAAGCCGCGCGGGTCAAGGGTATCCACTCAGAAGTCGCCGGCGACCCGGACATCCTGCTGGTACCGGACATGGAAGCGGGCAACATCCTCGCCAAGCAGCTGATCTATCTAGCCGGAGCCGAAGCTGCTGGCATCGTCCTTGGCGCCCGAGTACCTATTGTTTTCACCAGCCGCGCTGACAGTCCAAGAGCGCGCATCGCCAGTTGTGGGCTGGCCGTGCTACTTGCCGAAGCACGGCGCGCTCGCCTGGGGATACCTGTATGAGCCCTGTTCAGGACGAACTCATCGTCACCGTCAACGCAGGCTCTTCGAGCATTAAGACCGGCCTATTCTCCGGTCGCCGGGGCGAAGATCAACCTCGCTTGCTGGCGCGCGGAAAGCTGGACGGGATTGGCGTGGCGCCACGTCTACAGGTCGTCATGGCCGACGGAACGATAATGCAGGACACGAGTTTCGAGCCGGAACAGATTGCCAATATGCAGGCGGCCTTCCAGCAGATCTATCGTGTCCTTGAAGAAGGCCTACAGGATCGCCCACCGGTGCTGATCGGCCATCGTGTGGTGCACGGGGGCATGGATTTCAGCGCACCGGTGCGCGTGGATCACACTACACTGGCACGTCTGAAGACGCTGGAGCCTCTGGCACCACTGCATCAACCGCACAACCTCGCGGCAATCCATGCCGCGCTCGAGCACGACCCTCAACTGCCCCAGATCGCCTGCTTCGACACGGCTTTCCATGCTGGACGCAATGAAATCAGTCAACTCTTCGGCTTGCCCTACGCGCTATACGAACAGGGCGTACGCCGTTACGGCTTTCATGGCCTGTCCTTCGAATACGTCAGCCAGCGCCTAATCGACAAAACACCGGAGCTCGCTACTGGCAAGCTGGTCATCGCTCACCTAGGCAATGGTTCCAGCCTTTGCGCTATCGAAGCTGGCCGCAGCATCGAAATGACAACAGGTTTTAGTGCTCTCGACGGCTTACCCATGGGAAGCCGCTGCGGCGCCGTGGATCCAGGCGTATTGCTGTACCTGCTGGGGCAAGGCATATCTGTTGATGAGCTGGAAAAACTGCTGTACAGACAATCCGGCCTGCTCGGCATATCCGGGGTCAGCAGCGACATGCGCAAGCTACGCGCCAGCAACGAGCCGCGCGCGGCCCTGGCCATCGACTACTACGCCTACCGTATCGCCCAGGAAGTCGGTCGGCTTGCCACATGCCTGGGCGGACTGGACGCACTGGTATTCACGGCCGGTATCGGCGAGAAGGATGCTGAGCTGCGTGCCCAGGTACTACAGCATCTCGCGCCGCTCTTCGGGCTGCAGCTAGACGACACGGCGAACCGACGCAACGCCGAGCTTATATCCGGTACATCCAGCACCCGATCAGTATGGGTCATCCCCACCGACGAAGAGAGCATCATCGCGCGCCATAGCTGGCACCTGTATCAGGAGCAACACCCATGAGCATCAAAGAAAGTCTGTCCCTGGCTGGCAAGCGCGGCCTGGTGGTAGGCATCGCAAACACCCATTCGATCGCCTGGGGCTGTGCCCAAGCGCTACATGAAATGGGCGCGGAACTGGCCATCACCTGGCTGAATGAGAAAGCCAGGGCGCATGTCGAGCCCCTGGCGCAACAGGTGCAAGCCAGCGTGCGGATGCCGCTGGACGTCACCCGGCCCGGCGAGCTAGAGGCTCTATTCGAGCACATTACAGAGCAATGGGGATCACTGGACTTCGTCGTACACTGCCTGGCCAGCGCACCCAAAGAGGAAATCCGCGGCCGCCTGCTGGACAGTTCCAGCAGCGGCTTTCAGCAGGCCATGGACATTTCCTGCCACTCCTTCATCCGCATGGCGCACCTGGCCGAGCCGTTGATGCCCCAGGGCGGCAGTCTGGTAACCATGAGTTACTTGGGAGCCCAGGAAACGATCGAAGGATACGCACTGATGGGCCCAGTCAAAGCCGCCCTGGAATCAAGTGTGCGCTACCTGGCCACCGAGCTGGGGCCACACAACATCCGCGTGCATGCCATTTCCCCCGGCCCCATGCCGACTCGAGCAGCATCCGGGCTGAAAGACTTTGATCACCTGCTGCAAACCTCTACCCATCGCGCGCCCCTGCGCCGCCTAGTCAGCTTGGAAGAAGTCGGCGGTCTGTGCGCATGGCTGGTCAGTAATGCCAGTCAGGGCCAAACTGGCGGCGTCCACTTCGTCGATGGCGGCCTGAACATCCTCGGCTAACCGCAAGGACTCTTCATGCAGGACAATACCTTTCTCGTTGAGGGGCTGGTCAGTTTTACTCTGGCGATCATGCTGCTGTTCGCGGGCAAGAGGCTCGCACAGCGTTACGAACCACTAGGCCGCTACAGCATTCCAGAACCAGTGCTCGGTGGCTTCCTTTGTGCCGCTGTTACCGCCGTTCTGTTCTACATACTGGATATCGAAGTGGTCTTCGACCTGGAGGTACGCGATGTACTGCTGCTCTACTTCTTCGCAGGCATCGGGTTGAAGTCGGATATCCGCAACCTGGTCAAGGGTGGCCGCCCGCTGCTAATTCTGCTGGTACTCGCCAGCGTGTTCATCGTCTTGCAGAACCTGCTGAGTATGGGCGTGGCCAGCGGTTTCGGCCTGGATCCCAGAGCCGGCCTGATGCTCGGCTCGATCTCGCTCACCGGCGGCGTCGGTACCACCCTGGCCTGGGCACCGCTGTTCACCGAGCAATTGGGCATCGAAAATGCCATGGAGCTAGGTATTGCCAGTAACACAGTGGGGTTGATCGCAGCGTGCTGTATCGGCGGGCCGATCGCTAACTACCTGATACGCCGCCACGCCTTAACCCCCTCTCGCGATTCAGACCTGGAAGTTGGAGTACCAGCAACCTCGGCAGACATCTCCGCCCCCATCAGCCATTACGACATCCTGTGGGCCTGGATGTGGTTGAACATGACGCTGATGTTGGGCCACGGCTTCAACTTGCTGCTGCTCAACAGCGGAATCACCCTCCCCTCGTTTGTCAGTTGCCTGTTGGCCGGGATCGTCATTCGTAACCTGTTGCAAGCAGCCATCGGCGGTCAACGCATCAAGCACTGGAGCGGAGCCGGCCAAGGGTTGGCGCTGATATCCGATATCTGCCTGGGTATGTTTCTAGTCATGGCGCTGATGGGACTGCAGTTGTGGCAGTTAGGCGGTGTTCTGGTCTTCGTCGTCACAGCCCTGACATTGCAGATAACATTGACGATCCTCTATACCGTATTGCTGGTTTTCCGTTGTATGGGCCGCAACTACGAAGCCAGCGTGATAGCCGCCGGCTTCGGCGGCATCGCCCTGGGTTCAACTGCAACGGCCATCGTCAACATGACGGCAGTTACTCAGCGCTACGGAGCCGCGCACCAGGCGTTCATTATCGTTCCGCTGGTCTGCGGCTTCTTCATCGATATCGTCAATGCACTGATCATCAGCCTGATGAGCGGCATCTGAGACATCCTCATGGGGCGTACTCTGCTCGCCTTCGTCCAGCCGGTATCGACCCGGAGACCTCCCGAACCAGCGCAGGCAGGCCTTGTGGAAACTGCTCTGATCGTGGAACCCCAGGTACTCGGCCACCTGGGTCAGACTGTATGAGCTGCGGCACAGGTAATAATCGGCCGACTGCCGGCGAACATCACCGAGAATGTCCTTGAACTTCAGCCCTTCCTTTTCCAGGCCTCGCTGCAGGGTACGCTTGCTCATGCAAAGAGCCAGTCCGATCGACTCCATGTCGCATCCTTCCTGACCCAGGCGCTCGATTATCAGGCCACGCACGCGCCCCCCCAAGGAGACACCACCCAACTGCCCCAGACGAAACTCGGCGAAGCGCTTATGTAACAACGCAAGCGCCTCATTGGCCGTGCTCAACGGGCGCAACAATTCTTGCTGGTCGAACAGGACACTAGTGTGCTGGGCACCGAAACGTAACGAACACCCGAATAACTGCTGATATTCAGGGAGATTACCCGGCTCGTCATGGACAAAATCGAATTGCAGCGGTTGCGGCAGCCCTCCCCCCATCAGCCAACGGCAAAAACCCAACAGGGCTGCGGCACCGGCATCCTCAAACGCTCGATTTCTGGGACAGCCCTCTTCAGGATGCTCCAAACATGTCAAACGCAGACGCCCGCCTTGCTCAGGAGACAGTGCGAGAGTGACACCATTGCCAAGTAGCAAGTGAAAACGCACAAAATGCTCCAGAGCCTGTTTCAGGTTGGCACTGGACATCATCACGTAGCCCACCAACTGGAAACTGCCAGGTTTGAAATGCACGGCAGCCTTGAGGCCGAGATTCGGATTGTCCGAATCCAACTCGGCCAGCGCCATCAGTCGATAGGCGCTAGCGCGCGTGAAGAACGCATCCTCCTGTGCCAGCAAACACATATCGATTCCTGCCTCACGACACAAACGCACCGCATCCAGTCCCTCCGCCTGCAGCATAGCCACCAGCATCCCGACGTAACTGGAACTGATCCTGTACATAGCATCCCTCTGCGCCCGTTCCCAGCCGAAAGGCAAACGATTGATCGCCGTGAAATACGCATATTAGAGGCCCGCAAGGCATTCTTCCTGATCCAGATCAAGACCAGGCCGAACCACTGTCAAAACGCGACAGAATTGGCGCGCAAGGACAACCCAGCGTCACCCAGAAACATTGTTCCTGCCCGTGAAGCACCGGAAGCTTGACCAAAATATCAAGGCTTCGATTAAGGAGGCATGGTCAGTGGCTACTTCGAGTAATTCGACACGTATAGCACTGGTCACCGGCGGCATGGGCGGCATCGGCACAGCGATCAGCCAGCGCCTGCACCAGGATGGTTTCACCGTAGTGGTGAGTTGCGGCCCCTACTCAAGCCGCAAAGCCTCTTGGATGGCGAAGCAATTAGAGGCTGGCTTCCACTTCCACTGCATCGACTGCGACATCACCGACTGGGACAGCACCCGCCAGGCTTTTGAGATGGTGCGCGAAAATGTCGGCCCGATTGATGTACTGGTCAACAATGCGGGGATCACCCGAGACGGTACGCTACGCAAGATGCCTCCCGAAAACTGGAAAGCAGTGATCGATACCAACCTCACCGGCCTGTTCAACACAACCCGTCAGGTCATCGAGAGCATGCTGACCAAGGGCTGGGGGCGTGTCATCAACATATCCTCGATCAATGGACAGCGGGGTCAGTTCGGCCAGACCAACTACTCTGCAGCCAAAGCCGGTATCCATGGTTTCAGCATGGCTTTGGCCCGAGAAGTGAGTGGCAAGGGCGTGACCGTCAATACGGTTTCCCCTGGCTATATCAAGACAGATATGACTGCGGCAATTCGCCCAGACATCCTTGAAGGCATGATTGCCGGAATCCCCGTCGGTCGCCTCGGCCAGCCTGAGGAAATTGCCTCGATCGTAGCCTGGCTAGCCTCTGATCAATCCGCCTATGCCACCGGCGCCGACTTCTCGGTGAACGGCGGCATGAATATGCAGTGATGCGCAATCGACTAGTCATAACATGAGGCATTCCAGATGATCGACGTCGTTATCGTCGCTGCAACCCGCACCGCCATCGGTAGCTTCCAAGGCAGCCTGGCCGAGATTCCGGCACCGGAACTCGGCGCCATCGTCATCCGGCGCCTGCTCGAGCAGACCGGCCTCGATGCTGCCCAGGTCGATGAAGTGATCCTCGGCCAGGTGCTCACTGCCGCGTCCGGACAGAACCCCGCACGCCAGGCTGTGATTCGCGCCGGCCTGCCCCACGTCGTTCCTGCGATGACCCTGAACAAGGTCTGCGGCTCGGGCCTCAAGGCCCTGCACCTGGCTGCCCAGGCTATCCGTTGCGGCGATGCCGAGGTGATCATTGCCGGCGGCATGGAGAACATGAGCCTGTCGCCCTACGTGCTGCCCAAAGCCCGCACCGGCCTGCGCATGGGCCATGCGCAGATGCTCGACAGCATGATCGTCGATGGCCTGTGGGATGCCTTCAACGATTACCACATGGGCATCACCGCCGAGAACCTGGTGGACAAGTACGGCATCAGCCGTGAAGCCCAGGACGCCTTTGCCGCCGCCTCGCAGCAGAAGGCCGTGGCCGCCATCGAAGCTGGTCGTTTCGACGCCGAGATAACCCCGGTGCTGATCCCGCAGCGCAAGGGCGATCCAATCGCCTTCGCCCGTGACGAGCAGCCGCGTGCCGGCACCACCGCCGAGTCGCTGGCCAAACTCAAGCCGGCGTTCAAGAAGGACGGCAGCGTTACCGCCGGCAATGCCTCCAGCCTCAACGATGGCGCCGCCGCCGTGCTGCTGATGAGCGCAGCCAAGGCCAAAGCGCTGGGCCTGTCGGTGCTGGCGAAAATCAGCGCCTATGCCAACGCAGGCGTCGATCCGGCGATCATGGGTATCGCCCCGGTCTCGGCCAGCCGCCACTGCCTGGACAAAGCCGGCTGGAGCCTGAACGAGCTAGACCTGATCGAAGCCAACGAAGCCTTCGCCGTCCAGGCACTGGCCGTTGGTCAGGAGCTGGGCTGGGATGCCGCCAAGGTCAACGTCAACGGCGGCGCCATCGCCCTTGGCCACCCGATCGGCGCCTCCGGCTGCCGCGTGCTGGTCAGCCTGCTGCACGAGATGATCCGCCGCGATGCCAAGAAAGGCCTGGCGACGCTGTGCATCGGCGGCGGCCAGGGCGTGGCGCTGGCCATTGAACGCTGACTAACGATTTCGCGGATCTATCGGGCGAGCTCCCCTGCACCCTCACCGCCTGGATGGCGGTGAGGGTATTCCCCGAAATGATCGCACCGTGCCCTTTGCCGGGCGCGGCCTTTTTTCATTTTCTTGGACAAACCATGAACATGAACAATTCACATTCTTTCGCTCACTACTGGTCAGGACAGGCGCCTTTCATCACCAGCTTCGCCCTACAGCAACTGCGCCTGTACGTAGCGCAAAACTCTTGGTTCAACGGGCATGACCAAAGCCAGTGGTTCAATGTCTCCCCCGAAGCGTTGGAACAATTGCAGGTTGACTACCAGCAACAATGGACAGCGCTTGGCCAGCAACTGCTGGCCCGTCAACCGTTCGACTTCGACGACCGGCGTTTCGCTAGTGGCAACTGGAGTGAACCGTTGTTCGGTTCCATGGCCGCCTTCTACCTGCTGAATTCCGGATTTCTGCTGAAATTGCTGGAGCTGCTCACCATCAAAGAAGAGAAGCCACGTCAGCGTCTGCGCTACCTGATCGAGCAGGCAATCGCCGCAAGCGCCCCGAGCAACTTCCTGCTGAGCAATCCCGATGCCCTGAAATGCCTGGTGGAAACCCAGGGGGCCAGCCTGCTCAGTGGTCTATTGCATCTGGCCGGAGACCTACAAGAAGGCAAGTTGCGTCAATGCGACCGAGGCGACTTCGAAGTTGGCGTGAATCTCGCCGTCACTCCCGGTGAGGTGGTGCTGGAAACTCCGCTGTTCCAGTTGATCCAATACCTGCCGCTCACCGATACACAGTACCAGAGGCCAATATTTATCGTCCCGCCGGCCATCAACAAGTACTACATCCTCGACCTCAGCCCGGAAAATTCTCTGGTTCGCCATCTGCTGGAACAGGGTCACCCGGTATTCCTGATGTCCTGGCGCAACTTCACCCAGAAACAGGCTGACATCACCTGGGAGCAGATCATCCAGGACGGAGTGATCAGCGCCCTACGCACTACCCGGGTCATCAGTGGCGAGCGTCATCTGAACTGCCTGGGCTTCTGCATCGGCGGCACCCTGCTGAGCTGCGCGTTGGCAGTGCTGGCTGCGAGGGGCGACCACGACATTGCCAGTCTGAGCCTGTTCGCCACCTTCCTCGACTACCTTGATACCGGGCCGATCAGTGTCTTTGTCGATGAGCAACTGGTGGCCTACCGCGAGCGCACCATCGGTGGCCATGGTGGTAAATGTGGCCTGTTCCGCGGAGAGGATATGGGCAACACCTTCTCCCTGCTGCGGCCCAACGAGCTGTGGTGGAACTACAACGTCGACAAGTACCTCAAGGGACAGAAACCACGCGCCCTAGATCTGCTGTTCTGGAACAACGACAGTACCAACCTACCTGGCCCCATGTACTGCTGGTATCTGCGCCACACCTACCTGCAGAACGACCTCAAGTCGGGCGAGCTGGAGCTGTGCGGGGTCAAGCTGGATCTGCGCTCCATAGAGGCGCCAGCCTACCTCCTCGGAACCCACGATGACCACATAGTCCCATGGCGCAGTGCCTATGCCAGCACGGCTCTTCTTGGGGGATCGAAACGCTTCGTCCTCGGATCTTCTGGCCACATCGCCGGAGTGATTAACCCACCAGCAAGCAACAAACGCCATTACTGGGTAAACGAGCACATCACGCCGATTGCTGACGACTGGCTACAAAGCGCTCAACAACACGCAGGTAGTTGGTGGGTCGATTGGTTCGCCTGGCTGGCCGGGCATGCCGGCGAGCTCCGGCCCGCCATCACGCGGATGGGCAATGCCGAATACCCTCCCCTAGAACAAGCGCCTGGGCGCTACGTGAAGCAATGACCGCCCGAAGTTTAGGAAAACCCTCGATGAAGCCACAACAGAAGAAAACCCTGATCCACACGGCCTCCGCCGTCGCCCTGGCCGCCGTGGCCGCACTGGTCTGGCTGGAACTGCGCCCGAGCGGCCTGGGTTCCGGTTTCGCCAGCGCCAATGGCCGGATCGAGGCAACCGAAGTGGACGTCGCCACGAAACTAGCTGGCCGTCTGCTGCAGATCGACGTCGACGAAGGCGATTTCGTCGCCGCCGGACAAGTACTCGCGCAAATGGACATCCAGGTGCTCACCGCCCAGTTGAGCCAGGCCCAGGCCCAGGTTCGCCAGGCGCAGAACGCCACCCGCACGGCCCATTCCCAAGTTTCCCTGCGCATCAGCGAGAAAGCCACCGCCGAAGCCGTTGTGCACCAGCGTCAGGCCGAGCTGACTGCGGCGCAGAAGCGCTACGCCCGTACCGAGACCCTGGTCAGACGCAATGCCTTGCCCCAGCAGAAACTCGACGATGACCTGGCCGCCCTGCAAAGCAGCCAGGCCGCACTCAGCGCCGCCCGTTCCCAGGTTCTGTCGAGCCAGGCCGCCATAGATGCTGCGCAATCGCAGGTGATCGAGGCCGAATCCAGCGTGGAGGCAGCCCAGGCCAGCGTCGAGCGGCTGCAAGCGGATATCGAGGACAGCCGGCTAAAGGCGCCCCGAAGTGGCCGTGTGCAGTATCGCGTCAGCCAGCCAGGTGAAGTCTTGGGTGCCGGCGGCAAGGTACTCAATCTGGTCGACCTCAACGACGTGTACATGAACGTCTTCCTGCCGGCGCAACAGGCTGGTCGAGTCGCCCTGGGCGCGGACGTGCGACTGATCCTGGATGCCGCACCGCAATATGTAATTCCAGCCAAGGTGACCTTCGTCGCCAGCGTCGCACAGTTCACCCCCAAGACAGTGGAAACCGCCAACGAACGGGAAAAACTGATGTTCCGGGTCAAGGCCCGAATCGATCCAGAACTGCTGCAAAAACACCTCGAACAGGTCAAGACCGGGGTTCCCGGCATGGCCTACCTGAAACTTGACGCCGCCGCCGAGTGGCCCGAAAGCCTGCACGTGCGAATCACACCATGACAGCGAACGACCCCAGCGTGGTGCAACTGATCGAGGTCAGCCTGCGCTACAACAAAACCTGCGCGGTGGACGCGGTCACCCTCGACATCCCCGCCAACCGCATGGTCGGCCTGATCGGCCCAGATGGCGTGGGCAAGTCCAGCCTGCTGGCCCTGATCGCCGGGGCGCGTAGGATGCAGGACGGCACGATACGGGTGCTCGACGGCGACATGGCCGATGCCGGCCACCGCCGCGACGTCTGCCCGCGCATCGCCTACATGCCCCAGGGCCTGGGCAAGAATCTCTACCCGACCCTGACCGTGTTCGAGAACCTCGACTTCTTCGGCCGCCTGTTCGGCCAGGATGAGCAGGAGCGCAGGGCGCGGATTGCCGACCTGACGCAAAGCACCGGCCTGGCGCCGTTTGTCGAACGCCCGGCGGGCAAGCTGTCCGGCGGCATGAAACAGAAGCTCGGCTTGTGCTGTGCGCTGATCCACGATCCGGATCTGTTGATCCTCGACGAACCCACCACCGGCGTCGACCCGCTGGCGCGCAACCAGTTCTGGGAATTGATCGAGCGCATTCGCAAGCGCCGCCCCGGCATGAGCGTGCTGGTCGCCACCGCCTACATGGACGAAGCCCAGCGTTTCGACTGGCTGGTGGCCATGGACGACGGCAAGGTGCTGGATATCGGAACCCCTGGCGAACTGCTCGAACGCACCGGCACCGACAATCTGGAAGAAGCCTTCATCGCCCTGTTGCCCGAAGCCAAGCGCAGCGGCCACCATACCCTAGTGATTCCACCGCGCCCGGCGGCCAGCGGCGAGAATGCGGTGGCCATCGAGGCGCACGGCCTGACCTGCCGCTTTGGTGATTTCGTCGCCGTCGATCATGTAGATTTCCGCATCGAGCGCGGGGAAATCTTCGGCTTCCTCGGCTCCAACGGCTGCGGCAAGTCGACCACCATGAAGATGCTCACCGGGCTGCAGCCGGCCAGCGAAGGCGAAGCCTTCCTGTTCGGCAAACCGGTCGACCCAAGGAACATCGACACCCGCCGCCGGGTCGGCTACATGTCCCAGGCGTTCTCGCTGTACAGCGAGTTGAGTGTGCTGCAGAACCTCGACCTGCATGCCCGGCTGTTCGAAATCCCGCCGCAACGGCGTCCCGCGCGCATTCAGGAAATGCTCGACAGGTTCGATCTTCAGGGAGTCGCCGAGCAGTTGCCGGAGGATCTGCCCCTGGGGGTGCGCCAGCGCCTGTCGCTGGCGGTGGCGGTGATTCACCAGCCGGAGATCCTGATCCTCGACGAGCCGACTTCCGGCGTCGACCCGGTAGCCCGCGACGGCTTCTGGGAGCTGTTGATCGACCTGTCGCGCAAGGATGGCGTGACCATCTTCATTTCCACCCATTTCATGAACGAGGCGCTGCGCTGCGACCGCATGTCGATGATGCACGCCGGCCGCGTGTTGGACAGTGACACGCCGCAGGCGCTGATGGCCAAGCGCGGCCTGTCCACCTTGGAAGAAACCTTCATCGCCTACCTGCGCGATGCCGCTGACGACACACCGGCGGACGCCCCGCAGCAGGCACCAGAGGAGGCGGAATTCGTCCATGCCAGCGCGGCAAAATCATGTTTCAGCCCTCGGCGCCTGTACAGCTACGCCCAGCGCGAAGCCATGGAACTGCGCCGCGATCCTGTTCGCGCCACCCTGGCCTTGATCGGTACGGTTCTGCTGATGTTCATCATGGGCTACGGCATCAACCTGGATGTCGAGGATCTGAGCTACGCGGTACTCGATCGCGACCAGACCACCACCAGCGCCGCCTATGCCGAGACCCTTACCGGCTCGCGCTATTTCCAGGAAAAACCGCCACTGCGCGACTACGACGAACTCGAACGGCGCATGCGCCAGGGCGATATCAGCCTGGCCGTGGAGATTCCGCCAGGCTTCGGTCGCGAGCTCAAGCGCGGTGACGTACCACAGCTGGGATTCTGGGTCGACGGCGCCATGCCGACCCGCGCCAATACGGTCAAGGGCTACGTACAGGGCATCCACCAGGGCTACCTGCAGCAGCTTGCCGCGACGGCTCCCGGGAATGCGGCCCGCAGCCAGTTCGACATCGCCCTGCGCTACCGCTACAACCCCGATGTGCAAAGCCTGCAAGCCATGGTGCCGGCGGTGATCCCGATCCTGTTGATGATGATTCCGGCGATGCTCACCGCCCTGGGCGTGGTGCGGGAAAAGGAGCTGGGCTCGATCACCAACTTCTACGTCACGCCGGTGACCCGCCTGGAGTTCCTGATCGGCAAGCAGTTGCCCTATATCGCCCTGGGCATGGCCAACTTCTTCATGCTGGTGGCCTTCTCGGTCTGCTTCTTCGATGTGCCGGTCAAGGGCAGCATGCTGACCCTGACACTCGGCGCACTGCTCTACGTGACCTGCGCCACCAGCCTCGGCCTGCTGATCTCCTCGGTGCTCAATAGCCAGATCGCCGCGATCTTCGGCACCGCCATCGCCACCGTGGTGCCGGCTACGCAATTCTCCGGTCTGATCCACCCGGTATCGGCCTTGGAAGGCGCCAGCGCCTTGATCGGCAACCTCTACCCGACCAGCCATTTCCTGATCATCAGCCGTGGCGTGTTCTCCAAGGCGCTGGGCCTGGCCGAACTCTACCCCTACTTCATTCCCTTGCTGATCACCATCCCCACACTGACCCTGCTCAGCGTCGCCGGCCTGAAGAAGCAGGAGAAATAAGATGCGCAAACTGAACAACATCCTGCAGTTGGGCATCAAGGAACTGCGCAGCCTGTATCGCGACCCGGCCCTGTTGCTGCTGATCCTCTACGCCTTCACCCTGAGCATTTACTCCCAAGCCAACAGTGTGCCGGAGTCGCCGCACCGGGCCAGCATTGGCGTGCTCGACGAGGATCGCTCGCAACTGTCGACGCGCATCGTCGGCGGCTTCCAGTTGCCCTACTTCATCAAGCCCGCGGCCATCGACCTGGAAACCATGGACAGCGGCATGGACGCCGGGCGCTATACCTTCACCCTGAACATCCCGCCGCAGTTCCAGCAAGATCTGCTAGCCGGACGCCAGCCAACCATCCAGCTCAATGTCGATGCCACACAAGTCAGCCAAGCGTTCACGGGGGCTGGACATATCCAGCAGATCATTAATGACGAGGTCGGCGAGTTCCTCAGGCGCTTTCGTGGCGCCAACGCGGTACCCGTCGAAGCGGTGGTACGCATGCAGTACAACCCCAACCTGGTGCAATCCTGGTTCGGCTCCGTCAACGCAATCGTCAGCCAGATCACCATGCTGTCGATCATCCTCACCGGCGCCGCACTGATCCGCGAACGCGAACACGGCACCATCGAGCACCTGCTGGTGATGCCCGTCACGCCGTTCGAGATCATGTCGGCCAAGGTCTGGTCGATGGGCCTAGTGGTGCTGGCCGCCACCGCCCTGTCCATGCGCATCATCATCGAGGGCTGGCTGGCCGTCCCCATTCCCGGCTCCGTGCTGTTGTTCCTCGGCGGTGTCGCCCTGCACCTGTTCGCCACCACCTCGATGGGCATCTTCTTCGGCACCCTGGCCCGCTCGATGCCACAGCTGGGCCTGCTGATCATTCTCGTGCTGATGCCTCTGCAGATTCTCTCCGGCGGCATGACCCCGCGCGAAAGCATGCCGGAAGTCGTACAGAACGTCATGCTGGCGGCACCCACCACGCACTTCGTCGAGCTAGCCCAAGCCATTCTCTTCCGTGGCGCCGGCCCGGCTGTCGTCTGGCCGCAAATGCTTGCCCTAGGCGCCATCGGTAGCGTGTTTTTCATCGGTGCCTTGTCGCGGCTGCGCAAATCCCTGCATTGAGAAGGCCATCCACACGGTGCCATTCGAATAGACATGCAAGACAGACCAAATAAGGAAACTAATACGTGGAGATAACCACAACCGCTAGGTTGGCCCTGGTGACAGCCATCTGCCTGGGCATCCCAGCACAGGGCTGGGCAACCTCCCTACCCACCCCGGCCAAAACCGACCTGGTCACCGTGTACAAACAAGCAGCGAAGAACAACGCCGATATCGCTGCCGCTCGCGCCGACTACCAGGCGCGTCGCGAAGTGGTGCCGCAGGCGCGTGCCGGGCTGCTGCCCAACCTGTCGGCGGGGGCCAATTATGGCGATACCCGCACCGAGCTCGATTCGCCGAGTAACACCCTGTCGCGCAGCGGTCTGGTGTATCAGGCCAACCTGAGCCAGCCACTGTTCCGTGCCGATCGATGGTTCCAGCTGCAGGCGGCCGAGGCGACCAGTGAGCAGGCGGCGCTGGAGCTGTCAGCGACCGAGCAGAGCTTGATTCTGCAGAGCGCCGAGACCTACTTTGCCGTGTTGCGCGCCCAGGACACCCTGGCCTCGACCCGTGCCGAAGAGGCGGCGTTCAAGCGCCAGCTGGATCAGGCCAACGAGCGCTTCGATGTTGGCCTTTCCGACAAGACCGACGTGCTCGAAGCGCAGGCCGGTTTCGACACTGCCCGAGCCAACCGCATTCTCGCCGAGCGCGCCGTGGATGATGCCTTCGAGGCCCTGGTGGCGCTGACCAATCGCAGCTACACGGCAGTCGAAGGTATCGTGCATACCTTGCCGGTATTGGCGCCGACACCGAACGACGCCAAAACCTGGGTCGATACCGCCGCTGCGCAGAACCTCAATCTGCAGGCCAGCTTCTTCGCGGTCGATGCTGCCGAGGAAAACCTGCGCCAGCGCAAGGCCGGCCATGCGCCGACCCTGGATGCCGTGGCCAGCTATCAGAAGGGCGACAATGACAGCCTGGGCTTTACCAACTCTGCTGCGTCACCCACTACATACGGTGGCGATGTTTCGCAGCGCTCCATCGGCCTGCAACTGAATATCCCGCTGTACAGCGGCGGCCTGACCAGCTCGCAGGTGCGTGAGGCCTATCAGCGCCTGGGGCAGACCGAGCAGTTGCGCGAAAGCTTGCGCCGCCAGGTGGTGCAGAACACCCGTAACCTGTTCCGTGCGGTGAATACCGACGTGGAGACCGTGCAGGCGCGCCGCCAGTCGATCATCTCCAACCAGAGCGCCCTGGAAGCCACCGAGATCGGCTACCAGGTCGGCACCCGCAACATCGTCGATGTGCTCGATGCCCAGCGTCAGCTGTACAGCGCGGTGCGCAACTACAACGACGCGCGCTATGACTACATCCTCAACAACCTGCGCCTGAAGCAGGCCGCCGGCACCCTCAGTCCGGCTGACCTGGAAGCGCTGGACAGCTTCCTCAAGCCTGACTACAACCCGGACAAAGACTTCCTACCGGAAGAAACATTAGAAGCCAACTTTACTGACGACAACTTAGGAGCATCATCATGAAAAAAATCTGCCTTGTACTTTCCGCTCTGACTCTCAGCCTGCTTGCTGGCTGTTCTACCCCCTCGCTGATCGTGCTCAACAGCGGTCAGGAAATCCAGACACTAGACGAACCCAAATACGATGCAAAAAGTGGTTTCTACGAATTTAAGCAACCTGACGGGAAACCCCAACGTATAAATAAAGATCAGGTGAATACCATCAGGACGCTCTGATTCAGCAATGACAGCGGTTTCGTGATACCACCTTCAAACTTTCTAACCCCATTTATCACGACTGCATTGAACTTGTTAAACATTAGGAAAACTCCGAAAGAGTCTGCCCGGTAGTTATTACTAGACCAAGGAGGTCTCGCTATGTCTGACTCGACTCAAAAACTGCGCCTCGGCGCGTTGATCGCTCTGGTTGTTGGTTCAATGGTTGGCGGCGGGATCTTCTCCCTGCCGCAGAATATCGCCGCCAGTGCCAGTGCCGGCGCCACCCTTATTGGCTGGCTGATCACCGGTGTCGGCATGCTCACCCTGGCTTTCGTCTTCCAGACCCTGGCCAACCGCAAACCCGACCTCAATGGCGGGGTGTATGCCTACGCTAAGGCCGGCTTCGGCGACTACATGGGTTTCTCCTCGGCTTGGGGTTACTGGATCAGCGCCTGGATCGGCAACGTCAGCTACATGGTGTTGCTGTTCTCCACCCTCGGCTACTTCTTTCCGGTATTCGGCGAGGGCAACACCCTGCCGGCGATCATCTGCGCCTCTATCGTGCTCTGGCTGCTGCACTTTCTGGTGCTGCGCGGGATCAGGGAAGCGGCCTTCATTAATACCATCACCACCATCGCCAAGATGCTGCCGCTGGCGCTGTTCATCGTCATCGCCGCCGTCGCCTTCAAGATGGACGTGTTCACCTCGGACTTCTGGGGCAGCGGCAACACCGAGCTCGGCAGCGTGATGGATCAGGTGCGCAACATGATGCTGGTCACCGTCTGGGTGTTCATCGGTATCGAGGGTGCGAGCATCTTCTCCGCCCGCGCCGAGAAACGCAGCGATGTCGGCAAGGCCACCGTCATCGGCTTCATCGGCGTGCTCCTGCTATTAGTGCTGGTCAACATCCTCAGTCAGGGCATCCTCGCCCAGGCCGAACTGGCCGGACTGAAAAACCCGTCGATGGCTGCCGTGCTGGAACAGGTAGTCGGCCCCTGGGGGGCGCAACTGATCTCCATCGGCCTGATCATCTCGCTGGCCGGGGCGCTGCTGTCGTGGACACTACTGTGCGCCGAGATTCTCTTCGCCAGCGCCAGTGACCACACCATGCCGGAGTTCCTGCGCAAGGAGAACGCCAACCAGGTCCCGGCTAACGCGCTGTGGCTGTCCAACGGGCTGATCCAGCTGTTTCTGATCATCACCCTGTTCAGCGAGTCCACCTACCTCAGCCTGCTGTATCTGGCCACCTCGATGATTCTGGTGCCGTACTTCTGGTCGAGTGCCTACGCCGTGCTGCTGGCCTTGCGCGGCGAGACCTACGAAAACGCCGCCGGCGAACGCAACAAGGATCTGCTGATCGCGCTGATCTCCACGCTGTATGCGGTGTGGCTGGTGTACGCCGCCGGCGTGCAGTACCTGCTGCTCTCCGCGCTGCTCTATGCCCCTGGCGCAATCCTGTTCGCCAAGGCCAAGCGCGAGCTGGGCCAACCGGTGTTCACGGGCGTCGAGAAGCTGATCTTCATCGCCGTACTGATCGGCGCCGGCATTGCCGCATTCGGCCTGTATGACGGTTTCCTGAGTTTGTAAAAGTGCCGCCCCGGACCTTCCGGGGCCACGTTCCACGAGAAGGAGTTTGACATGTCCAAGAAAGCCCTAGGCGTTCATTCCGAAGCCGGCAAGCTGCACAAGGTGATGGTCTGCTCGCCCGGCCTTGCGCACCTGCGCCTGACCCCCGCCAACTGCGACGAACTGCTGTTCGACGACGTGATCTGGGTATCGCAGGCCAAGCGCGACCATTTCGATTTCATGACCAAGATGCGTGAACGCGGTATAGAGGTCGTGGAGATGCACAACCTGCTCGAAGAGACCGTGCGCAACCCGCAAGCGCTGCAGTGGATTCTCGAGCGCAAGATCACCCCCAACAGCGTCGGCCTCGGTCTGCAGAACGAAGTTCGTTCGTTTATCGAAAGCCTGGAGCCACGGCGCATCGCCGAATTCCTGATCGGCGGCGTGTCCGGCGCAGACCTGCAGAAATACAAAGATTCGGAAGCAGCGAAGATGTTCAACGCCTATCTGGGCGAGTCCAGCTTCATCTTCCCGCCGCTGCCCAACACCCAGTTCACCCGCGACACCACCTGCTGGATCTACGGCGGCGTAACCCTCAACCCGATGTACTGGCCGGCGCGCCGCCAGGAAACCCTGCTCGCCAGTGCCATCTACAAATTCCACCCGGACTTCATCAATGAAGAGTTCGAGGTCTGGTATGGCGACCCGGATCAGGATCACGGCTCGGCCACCCTCGAAGGCGGCGACGTGATGCCAATCGGCAACGGTACCGTGCTGATCGGCATGGGTGAGCGCAGCTCGCACCAGGCCATCGGCCAGGTGGCGCGTACCCTGTTCGCCAAAGGCGCCGCCGACAAGGTGATAGTCGCCGGCCTGGGCAAATCGCGCTCGGCCATGCACCTGGACACCGTGTTCAGCTTCTGCGACCGCGACCTAGTGACCATCTTCCCGGAAGTGGCCAACTCCATCGTGCCCTTCGTGCTGCGCCCGGATGAAAGCAAGCCTGGCGGTATCGACCTGCGCCGCGACGAGCGCAGCTTCCTCGACGTGGTCGCCGAGTCGCTCAACCTGAAGAAACTGCGCGTGGTGGAAACCGGCGGCGACGCCTACGAGGCCGAACGCGAGCAGTGGGACGACGGCAACAACGTGGTCTGCCTGGAACCCGGCGTGGTCATCGGCTACGACCGCAACACCTACACCAACACCCTGCTGCGCAAGGCCGGCGTCGAGGTCACCACCATCAGCGCCAGCGAACTGGGACGCGGCCGTGGCGGCGGCCACTGCATGACCTGTCCGATCATCCGCGACCCANCTGCATGACCTGTCCGATCATCCGCGACCCAATCGATTACTGACGGACACATATTCGTAGGGTGGACATGGCGCAGCCTTGTCCACCTTTGCCAGCAAGAAGGCGGACAAGCCTGCAGCATGTCCGCCCTACAGTTGCCCTTGCCAACGGAGCGAAATCTCATGGCTTTCAACATGCACAACCGCAACCTGCTCAGCCTGATGCACCACAGCACCCG